>CAIQYP010000433.1 GCA_903876045.1 uncultured beta proteobacterium
TCCAGCAAGGAAGACATTGCGCAGCGCGTGCTGGCAGCGGCCAAGGTGCTGCACATCGACCATTTGCTGGAACGCCTGCCACGCGAACTCTCCGGCGGCCAGCGCCAGCGCGTGGCCATTGGCCGGGCCATCGTGCGTAAACCGCGGCTGTTCCTGTTTGACGAGCCACTGTCCAACCTGGATGCATCCCTGCGTGCCAAAACGCGCATCGAACTGTCGCGCCTGCACCGCGACCTGGCCGCCACCATGGTGTATGTGACGCACGACCAAGTTGAGGCGATGACGCTGGGTGACAAGATTGTGGTGCTCAACGAAGGCCATGTGCAGCAGGCCGGCACGCCGCTCACCCTGTACCAACAACCGGCCAACCGCTTTGTGGCCACCTTTATCGGCTCGCCCACCATCAACCTGCTACCGGCCCGCGTGCTGGAGACCAGCAGCAGTGGCGTGCGCCTGCAACTGGCCGATGGCAGCAAGGTACTGGCCCTGGTGGACGGCAGCCAGTTGCAATCTGGTGAGTCGGTGGAAATAGGGCTGCGCCCTGAGCATTGCAGCGTCGACGAAAACTCGGCCCACACCGGACCGGACGACACCGCACTTCACGCGGAAATCACACTGGTCGAGCATCTGGGCGAATCGAATCTGCTCTACCTCAAAACCGACACCGACCAGGAATTGATTGTGCGCGGCGACGGCAATGCCGCCGTGCGCCTGGGTGACTCGGTCGTCGTGCGGGCCGCACCCGAGTCGCTCTACCTGTTTCGCTCGGACGGCAGCGCCGCGCCACGCCTGCGTCCGGGCAATATGCGCTCCGCCCATGTTCACTGAATCCATGTCCTACAACCCCGGACCATCACGGCGCCACACCGTTGCCTACCACGTTGGCGTTGATGGAGGTGGCACGGGCACCCGCGTTCGCATGGTCCATGCAGATGGTCGTTTTTTGGGCGAGGGGCACAGTGGCCCCTCGGGTCTGACGCAGGGCATAGAACAAGCGTGGACCCATATCCGCCTGGCCATCGTTTCCGCCATCCAAAGCAGCGACTTGAAAGGGCTGGAACCACCGATGCCCGGAAACACCGCTTTGGGCCTGGGACTGGCCGGTGCCAACAACCCCCAACTGCACCAGCAATTTTTGCGGGCCAACCCTGGCTACCGCACGGTACAGCTGGAATCCGACGCTTACACCAGCCTGTTGGGCGCACATGGCGGACAGCCCGGAGCCATGCTGGCCATAGGCACCGGTAGCGTCGGACTGGCCCGCCATGCTGATGGGCGGCGGGTTGGTGTGGGCGGCTGGGGCTTTCCCTCGGGCGACGATGGCAGCGGTGCCGTGCTGGGCCTGCGCGCCCTGAATCTGGCACAGCGGGTGCTGGATGGCATGCTGCCAGCAAGTCCGCTGGCAGATGCGGTTATTGCCGCCACGGGAGGCACACCACAGGCCGTGCTGGAGTGGAGTTGCAGCGCCGGGCAGCAGCGCTTTGCCGCGCTCGCGCCATTGGTGTTTGACAGCGCTGAGTGCGACCCGCAGGCCGCTGCCCTGGTGGACTATGCGGTGCAGACCATGGAAGACATGGCGCGAACGTTGGACCCGGGACTGGCATTGCCCCTGGCCATATTGGGTAGCCTGGGCAAACGTCTGGCTCCGCGACTATCTGCCGAAACACGGCAACGCGTGGTGACCGCACAGGGTGACGCCATGGACGGCGCACTGACACTGTGTTTACACGTTTGAGCGCCAACTTCCACCGACAAGATTACCCCCCAAATTTGAGCAATTACACGATGTCCACACTGATGTTTAGCGAGGCCATGTCTGCGCCCCAACAAGTCTCCTTGCAACTTGCATCCGACGCGGCGTCCTACCAAGAGCTGGCTGCGCAATTGCGCACCCGGCCACCAAACGGTGTGGTGACGGTGGCACGCGGCAGCTCGGACCACGCCGCTGCCTACCTGGCCTATCTGGTGATGTCGCGCACCGGGCAACTCGTCACGTCGTTGCCGATGTCGTTGCTGACGCTGTACAAGGCGCCGGTCGCATCCAGCGAGCTACTGGCCATTACGGTGTCGCAGTCCGGTCGCAGTGTCGACCTGATTGAACCCATGCGGATTTTCAAGGAGGCCGGCGCCCTCACCGTGGCCTTGGTAAACGATGCCGCGTCACCCTTGGCGCAGGCCGTGGACTTTTGCATGCCCTTGCATGCCGGCCCGGAGAAAAGTGTGGCCGCAACCAAAAGCTTTATCTGTAGCCTGGTGGCTGCCGCACGGCTGAGCACGCACTGGCCACTGGGCGAGCACGCGGACCTCGCACACGCCCTGCAAAGCCTGCCGCAGGCACTGGAGCATGCCAACAAACAAGACTGGTCCGGCGCCGTGGAGGTGCTGAGCCGCGCTGAACGGCTGATGGTGATAGGCCGCGGCCCGGGCCTGGCGATTGCGCAGGAAGCTGCGCTGAAATTCAAGGAAACCTGCGGCATACAGGCAGAAGCCTTCAGCTCCGCAGAGGTCAAGCACGGCCCCATGGCTTTGGTAGCGGCGGATTACCCGATGCTGGTGTTCGCGCCCCGTGGCCCTGCGCAGGCCGGACTGATTGCGCTGGCCGCCGAGATGCGTGGGCGCGGTGCCCATGTCTTGCTGGCGGCACCCCCCGATGTGGCAGAACGCCAGCTCACGCTCAGCCCAGCACCCCACCCGGATTTGGACCCGATCACCGCCATCCAAAGTTTTTACCTGCTGGTGGAGGCCGTGTCACGGGCACGCGGGCTCAATCCGGACATGCCACGTCACTTGTCGAAGGTGACGTCTACGCGCTGAAGGCATGCCGGAAGTGGACAGCACAAACGGAAAACGCAAGTGCTTATGGCGTAACGTCGGCCTCAAACATCGTCCCGATTAAGGCGGCACAAGGCATTGCTACTGCACTTCCAACAGCATGGCCGCAGCAAGTATCGACAGCGTCGCCTGGTAAATGCCAGGTCGTTTTTCCTCGCGCGGGCCGGCAATATTGAGACTTCGCACCCTAAGTGCCTGCCACCAGCAAACCATATCCTCGACCGCCGCCGTTTTGGTCTGTTCCAATTGAAAGACGTAATTGGGGCGTTTCAAGGCAACGGCGAAACGAGCGGTTTGCAACGTTCCGCCATCCAGCTCACCGAGATTGAAAATGAGCGTCGCCTCACTGTCCTGCACGTTACGTTTGGTACGTTGACGGTACCCGCTCGACTCGGTCTCCCGAAGGTGATACCGAGGTGGCAGAGGCCCATCCGTAGCCAATCTGCCTTTGGGGCACCAACCGCCGTGGACAACGCCGTTTTGTATAGCCCAATCAAGACCTGCTCGATCAACGCCAGTTTGACCACCGGAAATAATCATTTCGGGAGGCCACTTTGAATGGCTCTTTGTTTTTGACATTAAAAATGTGCCTTCGATCGCGCAGATAAATACAAACCTACTGCACCAGGGCGGGGATGGTGTGAACTTGGCGCGGGTCTATTGCCCGGCTTTTCGTGGCCCATCGGGCATGGTGCGCAGCATGAACTGGTCAAACAGGGGCACCGTAAAGGCCGTGTCGCCGTGTGCCCGGCTGTAAATCATGCCTTTTTTGATCAGGCTGGAGCGCAGCGGTGCAATGGTCTGCACTTTGACACCCAGGCGCTCTGCGACGCCACCTGAACGTTGGTTACCTGAACCCAGCTCAGCCAGGGCGCTGAGGTAGTCTTTTTCACGCGGCGTAAGGCGGTCGAACCGCACCCGAAAAAAGCTTTGGTCAAGACGGGCAGTGGACGCGACGGTGGTGTGCTGAATCAGTGGCAGGTCGATTGGCGACTGCTCAGCCATGTTCCAGGACTGGTAGCCCCATTCCTGCAAGAAGTAGGGGTAGCCTTGCGTGACTCGGAAGACTTCCTCCAGCGCTTCAGGTGTGTAGGAGACGCCTTGGGTGTAAACGGGCCCTTGCAACGCAAGGGCAGCATCCGCCGCAGAGAGGGCTCCCACTTCGGGGTAGGTAAAAAGGCGCTCGGCATAAGACTTGGATTGGCCCGCCAAACCCACCAATTGCGGAAGACCTGCACCGATCAACACCAAGGGCAAATTCCGTTGCGATACCCGGTGTATGGCCATGATGAGGGCGCTCATCTCGGTCTCGGTCATGTATTGCAACTCGTCAATGATGATGGCGACGGCGGTACCGCGGTCTGCTGCGGCTTCGCCAACTGCCACGAACAATTCGGCCAGGTCGGCTTCGAGGTCGCCACTGTCCGCGGAGCCAGTCTCTGGATCTATGTCCAGACCAAACTCGGCGTCGCCCATTTTGACTTTCACAGCGCCAATAAAGCTGCGCAGCACCCGCAGTCCACGTTTGACTTTTTGGCTCACGTTTTGCAAGCGGTCCAGTGCAAAAAGCGTTTGGCGCAGCGGGGGCAAAAGCAGCAAGGGCAATGATTTGTTTTCGTGGGCTTCGATCAAAATTGCCTGGTAACCCTGTGCTTCGGCCATTTCGCGGACACGGTTCAAGAGCACAGTCTTGCCGACACCGCGCAGTCCGACCATGAGCATGCTTTGTTCACTTCGACCGGCTTTGATTCGCGCCAAGAGTATTTCCAGCCTTTGCAGCAATTCGCCACGCCCAGCTAGCGCTGGCGGCTGGTTTCCAGCGCCTGGAGAAAATGGATTGGTGAGTGGGTTCATATATACGGAGTTTACCTTTGTTTATATCATTTAGTGATAACTTTGGTAACTTTGAATAACTTCCCCATAAACCGAGACAATGCGGGACGGCTAGTGGCTCAATTCCATCCATGCAATCAAGCGTGACAACACACCCAAAGGCGCCTGAACCTGGCGCAAATAACCATTTTTCAGGTGCTTTTCAACCTTGACTCACGCATCCGATAGTACGGATTGCGCAATGTGGCAATGGCGTGGGGTTTCCGGTTCGCATTGAATAAAGGCATCGATGGCCGCAGCATCTTCCAGCACTTTGCCGGTCTGCAAATCCATGAGCAACCACTCGGTTCGGCCCGCAGCAAGCGTTCAAGCCTCGGCTTCGGTTTGTGGGTCCTTAACGGCATTGTCCTTACCAGGTAGGCCAAAACAAAAGAACACCGCCTGTGTATTTGGATTTATATGTTCCTTGCCGATGAACACGCGACCCGGCAAAGCGTCGAGACGCGCGGGCTCAATCCGGACATGCCACGTCACTTATCCAAGGTGACGTCTACCCGCTGAAGGCATCCCGGTCTATTGGCCCGGCCAATGTGAGCTTCAATAGTTTTCCCGCCTAAAGATCAGCCTACTTTTATAGAAACCAAAAGACCCGCGGCCAGTGCTGATTGTCGGGGTTGAGCTACGCCAGGGAAATTTCAACCAGGCCGGGGCCGAGACCGTGATGTCCACATATCCTTTCTTGCCCTGACCTGGCTTGGTCAGGCTGAAATGGGCATCACCATTGACCAGTGTCGATGCACCACCTGTCGCTGCATTGATCGAGGCTACTGTGTCACCGGAAACCAGACCTCCTGGGCCAAACACCAATCCACCATTGCCGGCGGTGGGCACCGTGAGGCTGGTGCAGGAGTCGTCGGCGTTTAGTACAAAGCCGGCACCATTCCAGTACTGCGAGGTAAGCGACATGGGCAAAGCCAGCAGGTCGGAGCCATAGGCATTGGCCATAAATAGTCGGCCACTGCGAATGAGGGCAGTACCCTCAGTTCCGGTAGCCGACGTTTCCAGATCGGTCGTGTCTGTAGCCCGCAATTTCAAGGTTCCAGGCGATGTCAACTGCGAAGTAAACGTGAACGCTGGCGATGCCGAGGCCACTCCACTCGTAAAACCGGATGCAGCCACAACAATACCGGACGTCATGCTTCCCAGCAGTGCAGGAATCGAAGCGTCTGACAAGGTGACGCTTTTAGCGAACGAAGTGCCTGAAAAATTGCTCACCGGGGAACCGGCAAAGTTTTTCGCAGTGATGGTCGCTGTGTACGGTTGGCCGGAATAGGTAAACGAAGTCAATGAACCACCCGGCACACACCCAGCGGTAACGACAGTATCAAAATGGTCAGGATAAAACCGGCCGACATTGCCGCTAGAAGACCCCGATACATTCCCTGCGCCCAAATAGTCGCCATCAGCCACCGCAGCGCTTAGAGAGATGATGCCCACCTCACTCCAGGTGAGAGTGCTCGCGGTGCCAACACCGTTGGTGAAACTGCCACCAGGGACGGTTCCATTGGCAAGCGATCCGGTCGCACCACCAACCGGCTGAGCCAACGCGTGGGTTAGCACGACCCCCTCGGCGGAAGTTTCACGCCCGTAGCTGTACGCGGTAGCACCTGTCGAAGTGGTTGCGGTGACTGTTGCAGAAAAGGACTCACCGGCCTTCACAAACTTCGCACCTGAAGGGCTGCTAGCTGCTGGATTGACCAGGTTTGGCGAGGCAGTTTGCTTGATAGCGCTGACAACAAATCCACCAGGTTTGACGACGAACGGATTGCTGCTGCCGCTCAGGGTTGCCGAACCCGCCGTCGTATTGAACCAAAGAGCAACCTGCCCTACGTCGCTGTAGTTAAACGTGAACGGCGCATTGCCGTTGGCATCGAAGGTCATGGAAACCGGCGTGTAACTGCTGACACCCGAATTGTTATTGCGCTGCACCGAGGTACTGGTGCCACCGCTCACGGTCATCAGATTTGCGGCGTAGCAGGTGGATGGGTTGTTGCACTGATAGGCCACACTCACTGACTGTGCGCCTACCAGCGCCGCCTCACAGGATTGAGACGTCGTGCCTGTCTTGACAGACCGCAATTGATACGTGCCTGACGACGTTCCGGCCGTTTGCGAAGGGATGGTTGCCGCTGTGCCGCCCGTGACAGCGGACACAATAAACCCAGCGGTATTAAAGGTCGTGGCACAACTGTTGGCGACAGAACAGCTGGTGCCATTGGGGCAACACTGACGCGAGTTACTCGCTGTGGTTTGTTCGCCTGACAGGGTGATCGACACACTGCTGCTATTGCTGGCAGACGGATAACTCAACGTGGTGGTAGCAACACCATTCGAATTGAAAACTGGCGTGCTTGTCCCTAGTGCGCCGCCGCTGATTGCCAGCGTGGCGGTTTGGCCATTGAGGTTGGTACTTGTGGTGTTGCACGGGCTGGAACTATTGGCACAAGCCGTCACCGTTACGGTAGTGGGCAGACATGCCAGGCTGGAGGTTGGAACAGATAGTTCGTAATGGTCCGGGGCTCCCGAAAAGCAACTCTGGCTCTGGTTTTGGGTTAGCACTTTTGCAATGGCAGGCTGACTCAGCACACGGTCCCATATTTGCACCTCATCAAGATTGCCCATAAACCTGTTGGCCGTCGTTGTGGGCGATGACTGGCCACCAATGGTGTCGTTCGAATTTCCTGGATCTGTCCCCCAACCGGTGAAGCTTGAACTGGTGGATGTCACCAGATTGCCGCTGGCGTCATACACATAAAGTGTCACTTGCTCATTGGACACATCCACCGCTGCGGCCACAAAGTACCAGGTGTTGTTGGAAATTACTGACGAAGTGTCGACGGACCGGATGCCCGAGCCGCCCGCATACGAGTAGAAACGCAACTTGCCAGCCCCCCCATCGCCCAGACTTAGGGCATAGCCGTCAGTATTGCTGTCGTCGATATAAATTCTCTGCGAAGCAACGGTTCTATCCGTCGTGCGAATCCATGCCGTAATGGTGAAATCCGTCGACAGATATCCCATATTCGGCAGATCAATGTAGCCCTTGGTAATCGTGCCACCGTTGTAAAAAATTCCGTAACGGCAGTTGCCAGTGGTCGTCTGTGCGGAATTCTTGGAGGTTCCGTTTAGACCCTGGCTATCCACAACGTCACCCGCACTTCCCGTCCAGGTTTCATCAAAGCTGAACCCAGCCTGCGGTTGACTCTGCGTGAGTGAATAGACCTGGCCGGTAAAGTTTCCGTTTCCAGATCCGGTGCCCCCCAATGTGTTTCCCACCGCATCCACAATGATGTCGTCGTCTACCAGGTTCAGACCCAAGGTACATGCACTTAAGCAGATACCCGTGTCCGCTGTAACCGTCCAAAGAGCGCCGCTCCCGGCGATTGAAACTAGACTCGCCCCTGCGGTTCCGCTTCCAGTTAGCGAAAACTTGGAGAGCGCAACACCCGTCACACTTTTACTGAACGTTACGTCCCAACTGACTGTTGCATTGTTGGTAGGACTGGCATCCCCCAGATTGATAGAACTTACGACAGGAAAGGCCTTGTCGATCGTGTACGCAGGCCCGGTTACCGTACCGTTTCCAACACCCGTGCCCCCCAGTTTGTTACCCAAGGAATCCACAATACTGTCGTTATCGACCAACTTCAAGGCCAGTGTGCCCGATCCGCTCCCGGTATTGGCCGTCAATGTGTAGGTGCTACCGCTGCCTGTGATGGAAATAATCGAAGCCCCCGAAAGTCCGGTGCCTTGCACCAGCTGAAAATCAGTTGCATCCACACCCGTCACGCTTTTGGTGAACACCACCGTCCATTGAACGCTGCTGGCATTGGTAGTGCTGCTACCGACCAAGGGTAAGAAATCCACATATGGACTGACCTTGTCCACGGTGTAAAACGCACCTGTGAAATTGCCATTGTTTAGCCCGTTGCCACCCAACAAACTTCCCGCAGCGTCTTTGATGGTGTCCCGATCAGTCAGGTTTAACCCAAGCGTGCCCGAACCCGATCCGGTATTGGCCACGACGGTCCAGGTAGTGCCACTGCCAGTGACCGAGGCAACACTGGCCCCTGAAATGCTCCCGGTAGATGCCAACGCAAAGTCAGCCGTAACGACTGGACTGACAGCGCCGCTAAACGTCACCGTCCAGGACGCCGTGCTACCCCCTCGGGGGTTAAAGTCGGCCAGCGCGATGGACGTTACCAAGGGTGGCGGTGGTGCGGTGTAGTCCACCGTAATGGACATGTAATCAACATAAACCGTACGCGAACTGCTGCCACTCCTTTTCACTGCATACACAGCCCCGAAACCAGTGGAGTTGATGTCAGAAGCCGACCAGGTTTGGCCCCAAAGTTGCGTACTACTACCATGCGCGACCAACTGCATGCTCGTGCTAAAAGCAGTTGCCGATAACTGGTCCACACTTCCAACAGATCCACCCTTGATCAACCGCATTGCCGCTTCGACCAGGTTTGAGGAAGTCCTGCTGGCTTTGCGATACACATTGACCGTAATTCCAGTGATGGTGGCTCCCATCGGAATGTTGAAACCGTAATTAGTGCACTTCAAGTAATTGCTGGTGGAATTACTCGAAACAGCGGTTGTCGCATAGCTTGCGTTGCTGCTATAGGCGTTACCAGGATTCGTCCACACCTTTGTGCCGACCGATGTGGAGTTCACGCAGTTGCTGCTACTGCTGCCGGGATACATGGTTACCGAGGTTGCTGCAGCACCGCCGTGCGCGAACAGCATCAAGCCGAAAAGTACAGTGGCACCAAGTGCTCGAAACATCGCAGACCACGATTCCCGTCTGAAATGCAAACCGGCAATAGAGTTCATATAGTTATCAGCAAAAATTTGCGTTGGCGCCTGCCAAGCAACATTTGGTGGGTCAAGCTGACATATTAGTCCGGCATAGGATCATCGCAACGATCTTTTGAAAAACGAATAGTGAAATCACAGTGCACCAAAGCAATAGCTCGAATTGCAGCGCGGTGTAGAAACGAAAAACCCCTCAAACATCACTGTTTGAGGGGTATCGTTTGGTGCGGCTGGCAGGAATTGAACCCACGACCCCTTGGTTCGTAGCCAAGTACTCTATCCAACTGAGCTACAGCCGCTAAGCCTCGAATCATATCAGAGATTCAGCAGGGTTCTGGCTTCAGACGGACTGGCAATTGATCTGCCAGCACGTTTTACACAAACCGCCAGTTCGGCGATCAATGCGCCATTGCCGCTGGCACGCTCTCCCGAAGGGAGATAGAAGGTGTCCTCCAGACCGGTGCGCAGCATGCCGCCCAACTCAGCGGTGCGCTGATGTACCGGCCAGATTTCGGAGCGGCCGATCAGCGTGGTTTGCCAGACACTTTGCGGCGCCATCCAACGCGGCAGCAGTTCCAGCAAGTCCGCATCCACAGGCATTCCGGAGGCCACGCCCATCACCAGGTTGTATTCAGCGCGGCCCATGCCGGGCTTCAACATACCGGCCTTGAGAAACATGGAGACACAGCGCACGATGCCCACATCAAAACATTCAAACTCAGGATGCGTGCCGCACTCGGCCATGACGTCCAGAAATTGTTGCACTTTGTTCACCGGGTTGTCGAACACCATGGGCGGCCAGGCCCATTGGCCATCGTCTTTGAGCTTGAGGTAGTTCAGGCTGCCGGCGTTGCAAGCGGCAATTTCGGGCTTGACACGGCGGATGCAAGCGAGTGGGCCGGAGATGTCTTTGCCGATGACGCCGGTGGTGAGGTTGATGATGACGCCGGGGCAGGCGTCGCGGATGGCGGCCACCACCTGCTCGGCTACGTCCGGGTCCCACGAGGGCATGTGGCCCAGACCTTCTTCTTGCATGCGCAAATGCACATGCATGATGCTGGCACCCGCATTGAAAGCGTCACGCGCTTCGCTGGCCATCTGCGCGGGAGTGACGGGCACGGGATGCTGCTTGGGGTTGGTCAGCACGCCAGTCAGCGCGCAGGTGAGTATGGCTTTGTCCATCTTCTTATTCCTTGGTAGTGTCGAGTTCGGCAAGGCTGATCTCCACCAGCAGCGCAGCCGACTTGACCTGTTCCCCCACAGAGGTGTGCACGGCACGCACCGTGCCTGGGCTTTGCGCGCATAGCCACATTTCCATTTTCATGGCTTCCACACAAAGCAGGCGCTGACCGGTCTGTACCGCCTGACCAGCGCTTACCAGAACCTGGGACACCGTACCGGCGACCGGAGCAAGCGCGCGGCTTGCGTCCTGCACAGCGTCTGCAGAAGGAAAGGCAGACACCTCCCGGAACGCGTGGCTGACTCCATCCACCGACAGATGCAAAACTCCACCGTCGCGCACCGCCACCGCGCTGCGCTGCACGTCAGCGCAGTGGTAACGCAAGACACCGTCACTCCAACTCAGAATCAGGATCTCGACATGGGTCGCATCCACCGAGACAGTTACCACGCCTTGCTCGTCCGCACGCACGCGAAGTTCGCGCAGCGTATCTCCGCACTGCAGGCGCAGGCCGTAACTCGCCACACTGTCGGTCCGCCAGCCGACTTGCTCGCGCCAGACCAGTGCGGCGGCGGCCAATGCCCAGGCATCGTCGCCCACTGCGGGTGGTGCAAAGAGGGTGCCGCCCTGCAGCTTCCAGCGGTCCAGCGACTCGGTGGTCAAGGTGGACTGCCGGAATGCCACATGGTCCAGCAGGTCCCGCAAAAAGCCGGCGTTGTTCTTAAGGCCCAGCAAAGGCGCCTGCACCAGCGCCGCACGCAGGCGACGAATGGCCTCGTCGCGGTCTCGGCCATGGGCAATGAACTTGGCCACCATGGAATCGTAAAACGGCGACACGGCGCTGCCTTGGCGTATGCCATCGTCCACCCGGATGCCAGCACGGCTCGCTCGCCGCGGCTGCCACCACAGCACGTTGCCTGACTGCGGCGCAAATCCCTGGTACGGGTCTTCCGCATACAAACGCACTTCAATGGCGTGACCGCTGAACGTAATCTGATCCTGCTGCAGCGGCAGGGGTTCACCCGCAGCCACGCACAATTGCCACTCCACCAGATCCAGACCGGTCACCATTTCGGTCACTGGATGTTCCACCTGCAAGCGCGTGTTCATCTCCAGAAAATAGTGCTTCAGATGGGCATCGACCATGAATTCGACCGTGCCCGCGCCCCGGTAGCCGACGGCGCGTGCAACGGCTACTGCATCACGCCCCATGGCCTCGCGCAGCACAGGAGTCATCACTGGGGAGGGTGACTCTTCAATCACCTTCTGGCGCCTTCGCTGCGCAGTGCAGTCTCGCTCACCCAGATGCACCACGTTGCCGTGGGCATCGGCAAACACCTGAATCTCGACATGGCGGCCGCTGCTGATCAGCTTTTCAAGCATCAGCGTGGCATCGCCAAAGGCACTCAGGGCCTCGCGCCGCGCACCGTCTATGCCGGCCTGCAATTCTTCTGCGCTTTGAACCAGGCGCATGCCGCGCCCTCCTCCACCCGCCACGGCCTTGACCAACAAGGGGAAGCCCAGCGCATGTGCCTCGGCTGTTAACACCGCATCACTTTGATCCGCGCCCAAATAGCCGGGTGCACAGGGCACACCCGCCTCCTGCATGCGCCGTTTGGCCAAGGCCTTGTTTCCCATCGCCTCGATCGCTGCTGCGGGAGGTCCGATGAACACCAGTCCAGCGTCGGCACACGCCCGCGCAAAGGCAGCGTTTTCGCTCAAGAAGCCATAGCCGGGGTGCACCGCATCGGCACCAGTTTTGCGGGCGGCCTCAAGCAGGGCGGGTACGTTCAGATAAGACTGGGCAGCGGGCGATGCGCCAATGTGCACGGCCTCATCAGCCAACGCCACATGGGGCGCGTCAGCATCGGCATCGCTGAAGACGGCTACTGTCTGGTAGCCCAAGTCACGCGCGCTGCGGATGATGCGACAGGCGATTTCGCCACGGTTGGCAATCAATATCTTGTTAAACAACATGGTCTCCCGTGGCGCAA
>CAIQYP010000434.1 GCA_903876045.1 uncultured beta proteobacterium
CGTCGCCCAACATCGTTTCGGGGCGCGTGGTGGCCACAGTAATGTCGCCCGATCCATCGGCCAGCGGGTAGCGGATGTGCCACATGAAGCCGTCTTCTTCTTCGCTCTCCACTTCCAGGTCACTCACGGCACTCATTAACACCGGGTCCCAGTTCACCAGGCGCTTGCCGCGGTAGATTAGTCCCTGCTCATAGAGCTGAACAAAGGTCTCGGTCACCGTCTTGGACAGCTTGGGGTCCATGGTGAAGTATTCGCGGCTCCAGTCCACGCTGTCGCCCATCCGGCGCATTTGGGTGGTGATGGTGTTGCCGCTCTTTTCTTTCCATTCCCAGACTTTTTTCACAAACTCCGTGCGACCCAGGTCATGGCGGCTGATCTTCTGATCGGCCAATTGACGCTCCACCACGATTTGCGTGGCAATGCCAGCGTGGTCGGTGCCGGGAATCCAGGCGGTGTTGAAACCGGCCATGCGGTGGTAGCGCGTCAGGCTGTCCATGATGGTCTGGTTGAAGGCATGGCCCATGTGCAGGGTGCCAGTCACATTGGGTGGCGGAAGCTGGATGGCGAAGGATGCAGCGCTGGCCACGGCGTTTTGCGTGCCGCGATAGCCGGCAATGCCATACCCACGTTTCTCCCATTCGGGTCCCCAATGCGCCTCGAGGGCGGCCGGTTCAAACGATTTGGAGAGTGATTGCAGACCCGGTTGCTCGGGGGTGCTGGTGGTGATGGAGGGGCTTGTGGGGCTGGAAGTGGCGTGGTCAGACATGGTCAATCTTTTAGAGCGAGGGGCAATTTTACCGGCCAGTTACGTAGTCCCCACTTGCACGCCCGTTTAACACCTCGGCTACCATTCCGACCATGATCACGCAAGACACTGAAGTCAGAAGCAAGCGCACCGCTCCTTTGGGGCTGCCCCTGTTGCACACGCGCTATTCCGCCGTGGTGATGCCATTTTTTCTGTCATTCATCATGACTTGCGTGATCTCGCTGGTAAGCACCTTGCGTGGAGTGGGCTTGGTGCCGGGTTTGCTGTCCCTTTGGTTGGGCTCTTGGGCCCTGTCCTGGGTCATTGCCTTTCCCACGCTCCTGGTGGTGTTGCCTCTGGTGCGCAAAGTCACCTTTACCTTCGTGCAAATGCCGCACGAGTCTGCCAAAGACTGAAAGTTCGCTGACAGCGCACACTGCCTGTCAACCCTTATTGCTTGGGCTTCGTTGGAAGCTGGAGCCATCCGAATCTTAGGGTTCGTTGGTTACCGATAAATCAAGCAATAAAGAGTAACTAACGTGCGTATTTCGATTCGCGGCGCCCTTGCGTCGTTTGGCGGAGCCTTGGCTCTGGTGGTGATAGCGGCGCTATTGAGTGGTGCCATTGCCGCTGACGTGGGCGCCCAAGCCCTGCCTGATGGCTGGAGTTCGGTTGGAACCCAAAATGATCAGGTCATAGTGTCGGCAAAATTCGCCGTGCAAGAGCAGGTCCGTCAAAGCCGCGCCGAACTCAAACTGCTATCAATCAAGCATGCGCGCCATCAGGTTGTGGCAGGAAGCAACTACAGCATGAATTTGATGGTGCTAAGCGAGGGCAAGCGACGCCTTGTGATTGCGGTGGTTTGGGTCAAGCTGGATGGCGGCATGGAGCTTACAGGCTGGCATTGGGTCTGAATTAAGAGCCCCCACGCTTCTCGCTTCGCGTAGTGCGCTGCCCCCCAGGGGGGCGCAATCCGCCTTGGGGCGGCCCGGCGGCGGATTCAAGAGCCCCCACGCTTCTCGCTTCGCGTAGTGCGCTGCTCCCTCAAGGGGCGAAACCCGCTTGGGGCGGCCCGGCGCGGGTTCAAGAGCCCCCACGCTTCTCGCTGCGCGTAGTGCGCTGCCCCCTCAAGGGGGAAACCCGCTTGGGGCGGCCCGGCGCGGGTTTATGAGCCCCCACGTTTCCCGCTGCGGCCCAACCGGGATAATGGGCGCATGCTGTTCCTTCTTTCCCCCGCTAAATCCCTGGATTACGACACGCCTTTGCAGGGTCAACCCCATACGGCGCCCCTGTTTGTCAAAGAATCCAAAGTGCTGATCGACGTGCTTCGCACCCGGTCGCCGCAGCAAATTGCTGAACTGATGGATCTGAGCGACAAGCTCAGCGCGCTCAATGTGGCGCGCTATCTGGCCTGGTCCAGCCGTGCTACCGAGAAGAATGCCCGCCAGGCCGCACTGGCCTTTGATGGCGATGTTTACGGCGGGTTGGATGCGCGCAGCATGGGTGTTGACGACCTGGCTTGGGCGCAGGAGCATGTGTGCATCCTGAGTGGCCTGTATGGTGTGCTGCGCCCGCTGGATCTCATGCAGCCCTACCGCCTGGAAATGGGCACGCAGTTGCCCAACCCCGGCGGTAAGAACCTGTATGCCTTCTGGGGCAGCCAGATTTCCGAATACCTCAACAAGCGCCTGCGCACCGATACCAGCCCGGTGGTCGTTAACCTGGCCTCCAACGAGTATTTCAAAGCGGTGGACGCCAAGGCCCTGAAGGCGCAGGTGGTTGAATGCGTGTTCCAGGAATACAAGGCCGGTCAGTACAAGATCGTGAGCTTCTTTGCCAAACGCGCGCGCGGTCTGATGGCGCGCTACGCCACGGTCAATCGCTTGACCCATATCGACCAACTCAAGTCCTTTGACAGTGAGGGCTATGGCTTTGATGCCAAAGCTTCGACACCGCTCAAGCTCGTTTTCAGGCGCAAACCATGAAGATTCAAGCTAACGGACTGCAGATCGAAGTCGAAGACTCGGCCACATCCGTGGCTGACCCGGCACATTTGCAACGTCCGGTCGTCCTGTTGATCATGGGCTTGGGCATGCAGTTGGTGGCCTGGCCCGACGCCTTTGTGCAGGCGCTGCTGGCTGTGGGTTATCGCGTGGTCCGCTTTGACAACCGGGACATTGGGTTGAGCACGGCGATGGACCATCTCGGCAAACCCAAGATCCCCTGGACCATGGTCAAACTGCAGTTGGGCTTGCGTCCGCAGCCTCCTTACCCTTTGAGCGATATGGCGGCGGACGCTATCGGCGTGCTGGACGCTCTGGGCATCGCGCGTGCCCACGTGGTGGGCCTGAGCATGGGCGGCATGATCGCGCAACGTGTCGCCATTGCAGCGCCCCAGCGCGTGCTCAGTCTCACCAGCATCATGAGCAGCAGCGGCGCCAAGGGCTTGCCCGGCCCGACTCCCACCGTCTTCAAGGCGATGATGCGCAAGCCTGCCGGCACGGATGAAGAATCGGTGATCAAGTACTTTCAGGATTTTCTCCAGGTCGTTGCCAGCCCGGCGTATCCCATACCGGTTGACGAGATGCGCACTGAAATTCGACAGGCTTACCGCCGCAGCTACCGTCCGGTAGGCACCCAGCGCCAGATGCTGGCGGTCGTAACGGACACGGGCCGCGCGGCGCTTTTGTCTCGCATCACCTGCCCGACTTTGGTTTTGCATGGTCGAGCCGACCCGCTGGTGCCCTTTGCCAACGCGGAGGACACGGCGCGTCGCATTCCCGGCGCCCAACTCAAGGGCATTGACGGCATGGGCCACGACCTGCCAGCACAGGTCGTGCAGCTTCTGTTGCAAGCCCTGATTCCCCATTTGCAGGCGGCGCAACTGCGCACCGCCACGGGCGGCTGACATCCTGCCCCAAACCCTTTCCACTCCTTATGAATACACCCGAACAATCGCAACTGGGCAAGGCGTCCGCTTATGTTGATCAATATGACGCATCGCTTTTGTTTCCGATCCCGCGTGCGGCCAAGCGCGCCGAGATTGGCATCACTGCCGCC
>CAIQYP010000435.1 GCA_903876045.1 uncultured beta proteobacterium
CTTATCTTGCTGGATGAGCCGTTCAATGCAGTGGATAGCCGAACCACGCAGGCACTGCTGCAATTGGTTTCCAGGTGGCACCGGGAGCAGCGCACGGTTATTGCGGTGATTCATGACGACGCGCAGGTCCGCGAATTCTTTCCGCAGACGCTGCTGTTGGCCCGTGAAGTCATCGCCTGGGGCCCCACGGCCGAGGTTCTGCAAGAGGAGCACCTCAGCAAGGCTCGCTTCATGGCAGTGGCATGGGACGAAGACGCGCATGCCTGCCACGCAACTTCGGCTGAACTCCAGGCGGTTGCGGCATGACCGTTGCTTTGCAAAGCCTCTGGGATATGGCCATAGGACCCTTTGCCGAGTTCTCCTTTATGCGGCGTGCACTGGTGGCAACCATGGCCTTGTCCATCAGCGCCGCGCCACTCGGTGTTTTTCTGACACTGCGCCGCATGAGCCTGTTGGGTGACGCGCTGAGCCATGCTGTGCTGCCCGGCGTTGCGATTGGCTTTATGGTATTCGGACTGTCGTTGCCAGCGATGGCTGTGGGTGGTGTGTTGGCCGGCATTGTAGTCGTCGCCATGGCCGGACTTATCAGCCGCACCACGGCATTGAAAGAGGATGCCAGCCTAGCCGCCATCTACTTGCTGGCCCTGGCCATTGGGGTGACCCTCATCTCCCGCCAGGGCACGCAGCTGGACCTGTTGCATATTCTGTTTGGCAGTGCCCTGGGTGTGGACGGCGAAGGCTTGCAGCTGGTGGCAACGGTAGCCAGTCTGAGTGTGTTTGCGGTTGCGGCGATGTACCGTGGGTTTGTGCTGGAGAGTTTTGACCCGGTCTATATGGCTGCATCGGGGCGCCGAAGTTGGATATGGCAGCAAGGGTTTCTGGTGCTGGTGGTGTTGAACCTGGTGGCCGGTTTTCAGACCATGGGAACCCTCATGGCCGTGGGATTGATGATGTTGCCCGCTGTGTCTGCCAAGTTGTGGCATGACACCTTGCCCGCACAGCTTGTGAATGCCAGCGTCCAGGCCATGGTCAGTGGCTATGTGGGGCTGTTGGCGTCGTACCACCTGAACACGCCATCAGGCCCAACCATTATTGGATGCGCCGGCGCACTGTATGCGCTCTCTTTGCTTTTGGCGCCTGGCGGATTGTTGCCCCGCCTGCTACCCGCCAAACATCGCGTGGCTTGAGTGCGCGCGATTTATCAAGCTATTACTCCCATGGGCTCACTTATGAAAAATACATTTCGTTGGATTCTTGTCCTTGCCGCTTGCTGGATGGCAAGTTCCTTTGCCATAGCGGCTGAGAAGATTCAAGTCACCACCAGCTTCAGCATTTTGGGTGACTTTGTGCGGGTGGTCGGCGCAGAGCGGGTGTCCGTCACCAGTTTGGTGGGCCCCGATGAAGATGCGCACGTCTTTGAGCCCAAACCTGCTGATGCCAAACGTATCCTGGCTTCTCAGTTGCTGGTAACAAATGGTCTTGGGTTCGAGCCCTGGCTGAAAAAGCTGGTTGCCTCGTCAGGCTACAAGGGCACAGTGCTGGATGCGTCCAATGGCGTCACAGCACGCAAGATGCCAGCAGAAGGTGGAAGCGGTGCCATGGAAACGGACCCCCACGCGTGGCAAGACCCCACGAATGTCATCCTGTACGTTCATAACATCGCTTCAGCACTGTCCAAACTGGATGCGAAGGGTACAGAGACCTACCAGCGCAACGCCGACGCCTATGTCAAAGAGTTGCAGGCGCTGGATGGCTGGGCAAAGTCGCAGATGAATGCCATCCCGCTGCAAAAGCGAAAGGTC
>CAIQYP010000436.1 GCA_903876045.1 uncultured beta proteobacterium
GTGCTCTTCCGATCTGTTCGCATTGGGTCGCGCGGGCAGGGGATAGGCCGGGTGACGATTTGTGGTACTCCACTATGAGGTGCTCGGCGTATCCCCTGCCCGCGCAGCGAGAAAGAAAACCTCAGACCAGACGGCTCAAGGTCTTCGTTTTGTAACGGGACTCTGTGACCGTAAAAGGGAGGCTCATATCGACTGCCGCAATTTCGCTTTCGCGGCACTGCCGTATTTCGCGATTCAGGCCCACGCAAGAACCGTTTGGGTCAAAACCTACAAATTAAAGTACCAACGCGCCGAATGAAAAAACACCGGCGCAGCAAAACACAGCGCATCGACCCGGTCCAGCAACCCGCCCGCACCTGTCACGGCGCGGCCTTGTGCTCCCCAACTCGGGATGCCTCGGTCGCGTTTAAGCGCTTTCATGACAAAGTGTCCCAGCGAGCCGGCCAGGCAGGCAATAAAGGAAAAGGCAAAGGCTGTACCCGGCACCCAAGGCGTGATGCCTGCCAGTGCCGCGCCAAACACACTGGCCGTAACCATTCCGAGCCACCAACTGGTCCAGTTAAAACTGGCGCTGATGGCTGGCGCCACTGGCTTTTTCTGGAGCCAGCGTCCGCTTAAGTGTTGGGTCACCATGCAGACCTGCACCACCATCACCAGGAAAAAAACCATGAAGGCGTTGCGGTGGTCGTAGCCCGGGAAGTGCAGCATCAAGAGGGCCGGTACATGGCTCATGCCATAAATGCAAACCATGATGCCCCACTGCAGTTTGGCATTGCGTTCCAGAAATCGCAGAGGGTCGTTGGCCAATGCGCTCACGACGGGCAGCGCCAAGAATACAAACACCGGGATGAACACGGCAAACATGTCAAAGTGTTCTGCCCATACCAGTTGGTATTGCAGTGGCAGCACTACAAAGAAGGCCAACACCAGGCTACGGTGGTCCCCTCGGCGTGTGGGTGAGAGTGTCAAAAACTCACGCAGGGCGAAGAAGGAAACCATGGCAAACAGGATGAGCGCAACCCGGTTGCCCATCATCCAGCCTAGCCAAAAAACAACCACCATCAGCCAACTGGTGCGAATGATGCCGTTGATGCTTCCCAGATTGGCACGGCGTTGTTCAGCCTCTGCCTCGTTGGGAAATTCCTTGATGGAAAACGCAAACGCGGTCACGCTGACTAGCAAGAGCAGGCCGAACACCAGAATGAAGAGCGCACCGATCTGCTGCGTGGGGGCAAGATTTTTTAAATAGAAATACATGGGCAGTGTTGCGGCCTAGACTTCGCGCAGTGCGATGACTGCATTGCGGGCGCGTTCCAGAAAAATGCGATGGTCTTCGCCAACCTGCAATTGCATGGGCGCACCAAAGGTCACTGAGCACAAGACCGGCACGGGAACCACCTCGCCTTTAGGCAGCACATGCTGCACGTTGTTGATCCATGCAGGCACGAGAACGGCCTGCGGAAACTTCTGAGCGAGGTTGTACAGACCGGCCTTAAACGGTTGCGGCTCACCAGTGTGGCCGCGCGTGCCTTCGGGAAACAGAATGATGGAGTCGCCCTTGGACAGAGCGTCGAGCAGAGGCTCCAGCGGGTCCTCATCGGCTGTGCGCTCGCGCGATACGTAGATGACGTTGAACACCTCTGTGGTCAGCCATTGTTTGAAAGGTGTCTTGGTCCAGTAATCGCGCGCCGCAATGGCCCGCGTCATGTGGCGCAACTCTTTGGGCAGTGCCGCCCAGATCATCACCAGATCTGCATGGCTCTGGTGGTTGGCAAAGTAAATACGTTGCTCCGCCTTGGGCGGGCACCCATACCATCGCGCTTGAGAGCCCGTGAGCACCCGGATCAAACCCAGCAAAAACAATGCCATCAACTTAGCCAACATGGCTGGGATGATACAGACGGAAGATGACCGTTACCGCCTTTATGGCAACGTGTCGATGAGTAGCTCGTATGGTTGCACATCCAGGCAATTGGCCAGTGCCACCAGAACCAGCAAAGTGGGGTTGGCATGTCCCATTTCAATACGGCTCAGGTAAGTGCGGTAGATGCCGCAGCGGTCGGCCAACATATCCTGGGTCAAATTTCCGCTCAATCTTAGTTCCCTTACATGCCTACCCACAATGCGTTTGAAATTGAGGATGGATGCGGTCACCCGCTGAATGTGCGGCTTTATTCATACATTGCAAGTGAAATATATTCAGATGCAACCCCACGGGCTCGCGTTCAGGGCAACTTGGCGTCGGGAATGCGGCCGGCGATGACGCCGGCACGCCCACTGAGGTAGGCCGAGTTGGGCGTTTTCTCAAAATATTTGGGGCGGGGCAGCATCACCACCAGGCGTGCGGCTTCGTAGGCACTGAGCTTGGCGGCAGGTTTGCGGAAGTAGTGCTGGGCAGCAGCCTCCGCACCAAATACGCCTTCGCCCCATTCCACACTGTTGAGGTAAATCTCCAGAATGCGCTTTTTGCCCAGCAAGGATTCCAGGGCCATGGTCAGTACAAACTCCTGGCCCTTGCGAAACAAATTGCGTTCGCCTGACAGAAGGAGGTTCTTGGCCAGTTGCTGGGTGATGGTGGAACCGCCTACCACTTTGGGTGGTTTGCTTGTGCCCTTGAATTCGGCGCGCTGTTCGGCTTTGGCGTTCTTACTCCAGGCTTTTTCCAGAGCGTCCCAGTCAACGCCGTCGTGGTTGACAAATCCATCGTCTTCTGACGCGATGACCGCGCGTTTAAGGTTGTCAGATATCTGGTTGTATTCCACCCATTGCTGTGCCCAAGGCAGGCTGCCCCGTGCGTTGACAATCCGCCATGCCTCTGAGCGCTGGAAGGCCGTGGACTGAGGGGCCACTGTCGCCATGACCGCGATACGCCCGATAAAGTAGACCTCCAGACACAGCAGTGCAATCGCACAAAGTCCGAACCATCGCCAAAACGCCCTCATGGTGCGGCACTTACCCGGGCTTCCAGCGTCTCGTCGCGGGTGAAGCGGAAACGTGACACCACCAGAATCTGGTCAGCTTGCTTGCGCATTGCCGGGGTGAATGGACCAAAGGGACCCGCTGCGCGGGCAATGGCTGCAGCGCGCCGGTCCAGCACTACATTGCCGGAGCTGGAAACAACCTCGGTGTTGAGCACATGGCCGTCAAAATTGACCGTGACGATCATGGTCAGGTCACCGTAGAGCTTTTTGCCGTCGGCCGTGGGAAAGTTTTCGGTGCCACGATCCTCAATGGTGTGGCGCAGGTGGTCGTAATACACCGCATACACCTCCTCACGCGTGGCCGGGCTGATGTAGCGCTTTTTGGGGCGCGAATTCTCGCTGTTGATTCGGCGTTCTATTTCGGCGAGCAGTTTGGCCAACTGTTTGCGCTTTTCTTCTTGTTGGGTCACCTCGGCCTTGTTGCGCAGGTCTTTGGGGTCGGGTGGCACCATGCGTGCAATTTGCTGTTTCACTGCGGAAAGCATCACACTTTGCTGCTCCTGCAGGTTTTGCAAACTATTGGCGTTGACCATTTCCAGTGTCTCGCCGACGTCGGTGAAGGCTGAGGGCGGAAGGGGACTGGTGGCACGTCCCTTTTCGGCGTCTCCGCCGCCTGCCAGCGATGCCTGTGCAATGGCTTTGGCCTTTTCCGCTTTTTCATTGGTGCGGGCGTTTACCAGA
>CAIQYP010000437.1 GCA_903876045.1 uncultured beta proteobacterium
GGTCGTAGGCCGGCGCCACTTCCACGCAATCCATACCCACGAAGTTGAGCGGCGCCAGTTCCTCCAGGAAAGTCATTACCTGGGAACTCGTCATGCCACCCGGCTCGGGAGTGCCGGTGCCGGGCGCAAAGGCCGGGTCCAGGCAATCAATATCCAGCGTCAGGTAGCAAGGGGTGGGGCCGATGCGCGTCTTGATCTGCGCAAGGATGGTGTCCAGGTGCGCCCCGTCCTTGCCGCGCAAGTCGCGGGCGGTGTAAATCAAACCGCCCTGATCTTTCACGTATTCGCGCGCGGCGCGTTCGCCACTGGAGCGAATGCCAATCTGCACAGTCTTGGTGCGATCGACCAACCCTTCCTGGATCGCTTCATAAGTCCAGGTGCCGTGGCCCGATGGCTCGCCAAAGTGGTCGCCCCAGGTGTCGCAATGGGCATCAAAATGGATCAGCGCGACGGGGCCTTGCCGGGCATGTAGAGCCCGCAAGAGTGGCAAGGTGACGGAGTGGTCACCGCCGATGAAAACGCAGTGGTGCCTGGCCATCAGCTCAGCAGCCTGCTGCTGTATCGCGGCGCGTACTTCAGTCAGCGGTGATGCGTTTGGCAACCGCATATCGGCTGCATCGCCCAAATGCTCAAGCGGACTGACATTAAAAAACGGATGAATACCGTCGCACAACATCAGGGAAGCACGGCGAATTTCCTGCGTGCCAAAACGCGCGCCAGGCCGGTTGGTTACTGCGCCGTCAAAGGGCACACCGCAAATGGCAAAGGGCTGCAAGCCCAGTTCCGGCACGCCCAGAAAACGGTTGCTGTTGTTGGCGTATGCAAAATGTCCTTTGGCCATAGTTATTCCGAAACGTGAGTCGCAAAGCCACTACGGTAACGTAGCGCAGACCGCCTGTGTGGGTCCAATTCAAGCGCAGCGCGGGAAACCACTGCACGATTGCGCTAGGCCGGAATGCACACCGGTTGCCCCAATGGGCATGGTGTACGCTCTGCCGCCATGAGTACCCACGCCCCATCCCCCAACCGCTGGCTTGCCTATGGATACCTCGCTCTGGCCATGGCGCTTGCGGGTAGCTATGTGGCATTGTCAAAGCCGTTGGTTGCGGCCCTGCCCGTCTTCCTGCTGGCCTGGCTGCGCTTTGGCATCGGTGGTATTGCCATGGCCAGTTGGCTGCGTAAGCCGGTGGGTGAACTGCCCATGACCCGCAACACGAAATGGCTGTTGTTTCTCGAATCTTTTTTAGGCAACTTCCTGTTTTCGATCTGCATGCTGTTTGGCGTCAGCATGACCAGCGCCGTTTCTGCGGGCGTCATCATGGCAGCCATTCCTGCGGTCGTGGCGCTTATGAGTTGGGTGTTTTTGAAAGAGACCATAGGCCCGCGCATCTGGGCCGCTGTGGCCTGCGGCGCAATCGGCATTGGCCTGCTGGCGCTTACGCGCCATAGCCCGGCCACAACGTCAGCTTCTGCAGCCGATACCAGCCAAATGTTGCTGGGGAATTTACTGGTGTTTGGCGCGGTGCTGTGCGAAGCCTTTTATGCTGTCATCGGCAAGAAGCTTACCGGCGCGGTGTCCCCAAAACGGATCTCCGCCCTCATCAATCTATGCGGCTTCTTGTTAATGACACCGATGGGGATTTTCACCGCCCTCCACTTTGACTTTGCCGCGGTGCACGGTTCATCTTGGTTGCTGCTGGTGTTTTACGCGCTGGCAGCCAGCGTCTGGACGGTGTGGCTGTGGATGACCGGCTCCAAAAACGTGCCCGCTGCCCACGCGGGTGTTTTTACCGTGTTGCTACCTATTGCTACGGCGCTGGTCGGCGTGCTGTTACTGGGCGAGCAACTCAGCCCAATGCAGTTGCTGGCATTTGGCATTGCACTGGTTGGTGTTTTGCTGGCGACACTTCCGGGCCGCCCATCTGCCACGGCCATAGAACCGCACATGTAGTGCTTGACTAGAGTGCCTTGCTGCCCAGAACCATGCCATCTTCATCCGCATAAAGCCAGTCCCCGGGGCGCACCCACACGCCCTGAATCTGAACCGGCACATTGCTTTGACCTTCTTTGCGCTTTTCAGTGGGCAGCGGTATAGCTGCCAGCGCGCGAATGCCAACGGCCTGTGCCGCAAGCTCAGCCGTGTCGCGCACACAGCCGTCAATCACCACGCCAGCCCACCCATTACGTGCTGCGGCAGCACCCAAGTTGCCGCCCAGCAATGCACGTCGCAGCGAACCGCCGCCATCCACTACCAGCACCTTGCCTAAACGCCCCTGGGGCGTATCAATCCAGCCCTGCGCATCAACTGCAGCCTTCACCAGTGTGTTGTCCTCAAAACACTTGACCGTGTCCACCGGGCCACAGAATTTCTTGAGCTGACCGAAATCACGAAATACCGGGGGCAACACACGGAATTCACCTGTGGTGTCTTCCTTGTGAAGGTCACAAAAATCACAAGTGGCAAACAGTTGGCTCATGCTGGGGCACTCCTTTGGGCGAAAAAGCCTATTCTCCAATGAAAAAAACAACATCTCCGAGTGAAAAAAGCATTTCCCCACTTGGAAACGTCTATTTTCTCCAGTAGCATCCGGTCTACCAGTGGAGAGGCAGACTTTTCACTGGTGATTAATCAACTTCTAGAAGGACAATCAATCATGGCAACTGCAAAAAAACCGGCTGCAAAAAAAGCCGCTCCAGCAAAGAAAGCTGCTGCACCCGCTAAAAAAGCGGCACCAGCTAAGAAAGTAGCCGCCAAGGCTGCTGCACCAGCGAAGAAAGCTGCTGCTCCCGTCAAGAAGGCCGCACCAGCGAAGAAAGCTGCTGCACCTGCCAAGAAGGCAGCCCCAGCAAAGAAGGCTCCCGCCAAGAAACGCACCGTCAACGCCGCCTTCATGAAAGCCCTGACCCCTAGCGCTGCCTTGGCTGCTGTGGTTGGTAGCGCCGGCCTGCCACGCACCGAAGTGGTCAGCAAGCTGTGGGTTTACATCAAGAAGCATGGTCTGCAAGACGCGGTCAACAAGCGCATGATCAACGCCGATGCCAAGCTGAAAGAAGTTTTCGGCAAAGCGCAAGTTTCAATGTTTGAGATGGCTGGCCTGATCGGCAAACACCTCAAGTAATTCGGCACTTCTGCGAATTAAAAAGGCCGGTACCCACCGGCCTTTTTTGTTAGGCCTCAAGGTTTGTGTATGCTCGCCGCGTATTCAAATTAAATCCCTCGCCCCATGTTCCGCTTTGCATTGACCCGCCTGAGCCTGATCATCCCGACTTTTTTCGGCATGACCTTGCTTGCGTTTTTTCTGATCCGTCTGGTCCCTGGCGACCCGATCGAGACATTGGCTGGCGAACGCGGTATCGACGCAGCACGCCACGCCAAACTGCTCACTGAATACGGGTTGGACCAGCCCATCTTTGTGCAGTACGGCATCTACATAGGCAAGGTGTTGCATGGGGATTTGGGCAAGTCCATCATCACCCAGGCACCCGTGCTCAGTGAATTTACAGCGCTGTTTCCAGCCACCATCGAACTGGCTGTTTGCGCCATTTTGTTCGCGCTCATCATTGGTATTCCCGCTGGAATTCTGGCGGCGGTGAAACGCAATTCGTTTCTCGACCATGGCGTCATGGGGGTGTCGCTAGCCGGGTATTCCATGCCCATCTTCTGGTGGGCCTTGCTGCTGATTTTGTTGTTCTCGGTGCAACTCGATCTGACACCGGTATCAGGGCGCATCGCGGTGGAATATTTCTTTGATTCGGTGACCGGATTCTTACTGATCGACTCCCTGCTATCCGATCAGAAAGGCGCGTTTCTGTCCGCGGCGGCGCATCTAATATTGCCCACCATTGTGCTCGGCACCAATCCGCTGGCTGTGATTGCGCGCATGACACGCTCGGCCATGCTGGAAGTACTCAGTGAGGACTACATCCGCACTGCGCGCGCCAAGGGCCTGTCCAACCTGCGCGTGGTTGCGGTGCATGCGCTACGCAATGCGCTGATCCCGGTAATCACCGTCATCGGTCTGCAGGTGGGCGTGCTGTTTACCGGCGCCATCCTGACAGAAACCATCTTTTCCTGGCCAGGCGTGGGCAAGTGGCTGATCGAGGCCATTAGCCGTCGTGACTACCCCGTGCTGCAAGGCGGCATGCTGCTTTTGGGTGTGGTGGTGATGGCAGTCAACCTGCTGGTGGATGTGACCTACGGCATCATCAACCCCCGCATCCGGCACCAATCATGAATACCGCGACCCAACCCATAAGCAAGGCCGACGCCGACGCACTGGCTGCACACGTGAGCCCGCTGCGAGATTTTTGGCGATCGTTCAGTGCCAACAAAGGCGCTATTGGCGGCCTGGTGATTGTCTGTGCAGTGTTATTACTGGCGGCCTTTGCCAACCAGATTGCCCCTTATGCGCCGGACCTCACCGACAACTCCGTTTTTTTGGTACCGCCAGCATGGCAAAGCGGCGGCAGTTCCGCGCACCTGCTGGGCACCGATGCCATTGGTCGCGATATTCTGTCGCGCCTGATATTCGGTGCGCGCCTGTCTCTGCTGATCGGCGTGGCGGTAGTGGTGATTTCCATCGTCACCGGCACCGTGTTAGGCCTGCTATCGGGCTACATTCGCGGCGTGTTTGAGGTGCTGGTGATGCGCCTGATGGACATCATCCTCACCTTGCCCAGCCTGCTGCTGGCCATAGTGATCGTGGCCATCCTCGGGCCAGGTTTGATGAACGCCATGCTGGCGGTGGCCATTGTGGTGCTCCCGCATTACGTGCGTATCACCCGCGCTGCAGTAATTGCGGAAGCCTCGCGCGACTACGTGACGGCGGCGCGAATGGGCGGCGCCAGCCACCTGCGGTTGATGTTCAGCGAGATCCTGCCCAACTGCACTGCGCCCTTGATCGTGCAGGCTTCGCTGGGTATTTCTGCCGCCATTCTGGATGCGGCGGCCCTGGGCTTTCTGGGCCTGGGCGCACAACCGCCCTCGCCCGAGTGGGGAACCATGCTGGCCGATGCGCGTGAGTTTGTGTTGCGTGCCTGGTGGGTGGTGACCTTCCCCGGTCTTGCCATTTTGATCACCGTATTGGCCTTCAATCTGTTGGGTGACGGCCTGCGCGATGCGCTGGACCCGAAGCTCAAACGCTAAGTTCGGCCCCGCAAAGAATTACGACTATGGCATTGCTTGAAATAGAAAATCTGTCGGTGGAGTTTCCATCGCACAACGCGGTCATGCACGCGGTGGATGGCGTGAGCTTTTCCATTGAGCCCGGCGAGGTGCTGGGCATTGTGGGCGAATCGGGCTCGGGTAAAAGCGTGACCATGATGGCGCTGATGGGGCTGGTGGGTTATCCCGGTGTGGTGAAAGCGAAGTCCATGCGCTTCGATGGCCATGACCTGCTCAAACTCTCCGAACGCGAGCGTCGACAAATCACCGGCAAAGACCTGGCGATGATTTTTCAGGACCCCACCACCAGCCTGAACCCCTGTTTTACCGTGGGCTTTCAGCTAGCCGAAACGCTTAAGCTGCATATGGGCATGACGCGGGCGCAGGCCCGCAAGCGCTCTATCGAACTATTGGAGCAGGTGGGCATTCCGGCACCCGAAAGCCGGCTCGACTTGTATCCCCACCAGTTCTCTGGCGGTATGGCGCAACGCGTGATGATCGCCATGGCGATTGCCTGCAACCCCAAGTTGCTGATTGCCGATGAGCCCACCACGGCGCTGGACGTCACCATCCAGGCACAAATCCTGGACCTGCTGCGCACACTGCAAAAGGAACGCGGCATGGCTCTGGTGCTGATCACCCACAACATGGGCGTGGTGAGCGAAATGGCACAACGGGTGGCGGTGATGTATGCCGGTCAACTCATGGAGCAGCGCAGCGCCCTCGACTTGTTTGCGACCCCGCTGCATCCGTATACCGAGGCACTGATGGCCTCCATGCCAGAGCGCAGTAGCGGCAGTGGCCGCCTCGCCACCATTCCTGGCATGGTTCCCGGACTCTATGACCGGCCAGATGGCTGCCTGTTCGGGCCGCGCTGCAATTACCGCGTGGCGGCTTGTGAGCAACGCCCAGAGCTACGACAAACAACCGCAGGTGTGGTGCGTTGCCACTTCCCGCTATCGGCAGCACACAGCCAGCAGGCCGAGGTTGCTGTATGAACCCCGCTCCGCACACGGCCGCAGCAATAGGCGAAGCCGTTGTCGTCGCCCACGATCTCAAGCAGGTCTACCCCATCAGCCGCGGCCCACTGCGTGCCCCGGCTCTTTTGCAGGCCGTCAGCGGTGTGTCTTTCACCTTGCAGGCAGGCAAAACGCTGGCCGTGGTCGGTGAGTCGGGCTGTGGCAAGTCCACGCTAGCGCGCATGGTCACGCTGATCGAAAGGCCTACGGAAGGTGCACTCACGCTGGGCGGTGTCGATGTCCTGAAGAGCCACGACAAGAAATCCTTGCGCCAAAAAGTGCAACTGGTGTTCCAGAACCCTTACGGCTCGCTCAATCCGCGCAAGCGCATTGGCCAGATTCTGGAAGCGCCGCTGGAAATCAACACGGATCTGAACGCGGAGCAGCGCGCCGAAAAAGCCAAGGCCATGCTGGCCAAAGTGGGCTTGCGGCCAGAGCATTACGACCGCTATCCGCATATGTTTTCAGGCGGACAGCGCCAGCGCATCGCCATCGCTCGCGCTTTGATGCTGAACCCCCTCGTGGTGGTAGCGGATGAGCCCGTTTCGGCACTGGATGTATCCATCCAGGCGCAAGTGCTAAACCTGCTGGCCGATCTGCAGCGAGATCTGGGCTTGGCGTATTTGTTCATATCGCACGACCTGGGAGTGGTGCGCCACATCGCACACGATGTGCTGGTGATGTACCTGGGTTCCACAGTTGAGCAGGGCGATAAAGAAACCATTTTCAACCAACCCCTGCATCCCTATACCCAGGCTTTGCTGGCATCCACGCCAGGTCTGGCCGGTAGCGGACAGGCGCGCAAACGCATTGTGCTCACCGGGGAGTTGCCATCGCCGCTCAATCCGCCCAAAGGTTGCGTGTTTTCGACCCGATGTCCGCATGCGGTAGCGCACTGCCATGAAGAGCGCCCCCCTTTGATTGAATTGATGGGGCGCAAACTTGCGTGTTTTGAAGCAGAGAAACTGGCAACCCCGTAACAACCCCACTAAAAATTACCGTGTTACGGGCTAACATGACGTTTTTACATGGAGGTTATCGATGATCCGTTCCACAGCGCATCTAAGAATTCGCAAAACTGCCCTGCTCGCCGCTATTGCTCTACCCGCCCTGATGGCGATGAGCGCTGCTTCTGCCAAAACCCTGGTGTATTGCTCTGAAGGCAGCCCGGAGAATTTCTATCCTGGCATCAACACCACCGGTACTTCGTTTGACGTAACCGAACAGATTTATGACAACTTGGTCAACTTCGAACGTGGCGGCACCAAGGTCGTGCCTGCACTGGCCGAAAAATGGACCATCTCTAAAGACGGCCTGGAATACACATTCAACTTGCGCAAGGGCGTCAAGTGGCAGTCGAACAAGAACTTCACACCATCGCGCGACTTCAATGCAGACGACGTGCTGTTCATGTTCGAGCGCCAGTGGAAAGAGAACGACCCCTACTTCAAGGTCACCAGTTCCAACCACTCCTACTTCGGCGACATGGGCATGCCTGCGCTACTGAAGTCGGTGGACAAGGTGGACGAGTACACGATCAAGCTGACACTGAATACACCCGAAGCCCCGTTGTTGGCAAACCTCGCCATGCAATTTGCCGGTGTGCAGTCTAAGGAATACGCGATCGCCATGCTGAAGGCTGGTACGCCAGAGAAGATTGACCAGGAGCCTGTAGGCACTGGCCCGTTCCAACTGGTGCAATACCAGAAAGACGCCATCATCCGCTTCAAGGCCTTCTCGCAATACTGGGCTGGCAAGGCCAAGATTGATGACTTGATCTTCTCGATCACACCCGATGCATCGGTGCGCTGGGCCAAACTGCAAAAGGGTGAGTGCCATGTCATGCCCTACCCCAACCCGGCTGATCTGGACACCATGCGCAAAGACAGCAATGTGGTGGTGCAGGAGCAACCTGGCCTGAACATCGGTTACCTCGCCTACAACACGACCAAGAAGCCGTTTGACGATGTGCGCGTGCGCAAAGCCATCAACATGGCCATCGACAAAAAGGCAATTGTTTCGGCCGTGTACCTGAGCACCGGAGTAGCCGCAACCAACCCGATTCCGCCGGGACAATGGTCTTACAACAAAGCCATCAAGGACGACCCTTTCAATCCGGCTGAAGCCAAGAAGTTGCTGGCTGCTGCAGGCTTCCCCAACGGTTTCACAACTGACCTCTGGGCAATGCCAGTGCAGCGCCCCTACAACCCGAATGCCAAGCGCATAGCCGAGTTGATGCAAGCCGATTTAGCCAAGGTTGGTGTCAAGGCTGAAATCAAGAGCTTCGAGTGGGGCGAGTACCGCAAGCGTATGCAAAACGGCGAGCACCAAATGGGTATGCTGGGCTGGACCGGAGACAACGGAGATCCGGACAACTTCCTGAACACCTTGCTGGGCTGCGCCTCTGCCAAGAGCAATGGCTCCAATGTGGCCAAGTTCTGCTACCAGCCATTTGACGATCTGGTGCTCAAGGCCAAGCAAGTGACCAACCCCGCTGAGCGGACCAAACTGTACGAAAAAGCCCAGGTAATCTTCAAGGAACAAGCGCCTTGGTTCACCATTGCGCATGCTGTCCAGATTGCTCCGGTGCGCAAAGAAGTGATTGATTACAAGCTCAGCCCCTTCGCGAAGCACACTTTCTACGGCGTGGATATCAAGTAATGTGACCCACGGGTGGAGTGATCGCCACTCCACCCCGACCGGTTTGCTTTGAACCATTCTGCACGATTTTTGCCAAAGCTTGGCAGGCATTTTTTAGTGAAAAATTTGATTTATTTAACAATGTTGAAATGGTTTATCCATAAATTTAACTAAAATTAATTTTTATATCTATTAAATTAGATTTTTGGATTGATCGTAGTCCGCGTCAGAACTTCCCGTTTCAATACACGTTAACCTGATGACCATCAGCCGCAGCAACTGACCGACCTGCTTCCAGGAGATCACTCAGATTGAAAGCCACCGCACAAAAATTGCCCTGCACAACGTGCGGCGCAACCGAAAGCTCCGACTCTGCCGGTAATGCCGGTAATGCCGGAATGGGTCGCAATTGTTCATGCCCAAACTCTCCATCCCCCGTGGTAGAGACTTCGGGCGATCAGCCTTGGGCTGAATTCTGCGAATCGCTGGACCAGCCCGTATTCCTGATGCCAGTAACGGGCTTCGCCGACCTAGAATAGCCCCGAGATTTTGCCGTCGTCATCGATATCGATGCGTGACGAGGCGGGTTCCTTCGGCAAGCCGGGCATGGTCATGATGTCGCCGCAAATCATCACCACAAATTCAGCACCCGCAGCCAGCCGCACTTCTCGAATACTCACGATGTGCCCACTAGGTGCCGCGCGCAGCTTAGGGTCCGTGGAGAACGAATACTGGGTCTTGGCCACACACACGGGGTAGTGCCCATAACCGTCTGACTGCAACTTCTCAATCTTGGCCCGAATGGCCGCATCGGCAGATATATCAGCGGCACCATAAACCTTGGTGGCAATGGCCTTCATCTTGTCCCAAAGGGTGTCGCTATCCTCATAGACAAAGGTCATCTTGGAGGTTCCCGCTTCCACCACCTTGACCACCATACGTGCCAGATCTTCAGCGCCCTTGGAGCCGTCAGCCCAATGCCTTGCTACCACCACTGGCACACCCAACTTGTCCATGCGTGCGCTTAGCAGCGCCAATTCTTCAGGCGTATCCGAAGTGAAATGGTTGATGGACACCACGCAAGCCAGGCCGTAGCGGTTACGCACGTTGTCCACATGGCGCTCCAGATTGGCGATGCCAGCGTCCAGCGCCACCAAATCGGGCGTATTCAAATCTTTGGGCGCCACGCCACCGTGGTGTTTGAGCGCGCGCAAAGTCGCTACAACCACTACCGCATCGGGCCGCAGACCCGACTTGCGGCACTTGATGTCGATGAATTTTTCAGCACCCAAATCGGCACCAAATCCTGCTTCAGTCACCACATAGTCACCCAGTTTGAGCGCAGCATTGGTGGCCGTAATCGTGTTGCAACCGTGGGCGATATTGGCAAATGGTCCGCCGTGGATGATGGCCGGATTGTTCTCAAGCGTCTGCACCAAATTTGGTTTGATAGCGTCTTTTAACAACGCCGCCATCGCCCCATGGGCTTGCAGGTCGCTGGCACGCACGGGTTGCTGATCACGGTTGTAGGCAACGATGATGTTACCCAATCGTTGCTTCAAATCCTTTCGTGAAGTAGCCAAGCAGAAAATGGCCATTACTTCCGACGCCACCACGATGTCAAAACCGTCTTCTCGCGGGTAGCCATTGCCGGGGCCACCCAGGGATACCACCATATTGCGCAGAGCACGATCGTTCATGTCCATCACGCGCTTCCAGGTGATGCGTCGCACGTCAATGCCCAGTGCATTGCCGTGGTGAATGTGGTTGTCCAGCAGCGCGGCCAAAAGGTTGTGAGCCAAGGCGATTGCACTGAAGTCGCCTGTGAAATGAAGGTTGATGTCCTCCATAGGAACCACCTGGGCATAGCCGCCTCCGGCTGCTCCACCCTTCATGCCGAACACCGGCCCCAATGAGGGCTCACGCAGTGCAATCACCGTGCGCTTGCCAATGCGGTTCAGCGCGTCACCCAGGCCCACCGTGGTGGTGGTCTTGCCCTCGCCGGCTGGCGTCGGGCTAATGGCAGTGACGAGAATCAGTTTGCCCTTGGGGCCCGTGTGCTTGTCCAGCCAAACCAGATCGATCTTGGCCTTGTAGTGGCCGTAGGGGTCCAGCGCCTCGGCCGGTATACCCAGGCGATCCTTGGCCAGTTGCATGATGGGAATAAGGGTCGATGCTTGTGCGATTTCAATGTCCGAAAGTGCCACGCTGTCTCCTGAATTTTTGGTGTTGGAAGGCAACCATTTTGAGGAGATGGTTAAGTCGCGCTGTCGCTAAAGCGGCATTGCTTGTTGCTTTAACGGCAGCCCAATCGCACCTGAACCGTGTCCTTGGTTTAGGTCAACGGCTGTACGCTTGCGTCACTTGATTTGCCGCTCGCTGCCCGGACAAAAAGGCGCCATGGGCCGAGCTGAAGTCACGCCGCATGGTGGCCTCACCGGCAAAGAAAACGCGCCCTCCCACAGGTGCAGCCAAGTCGTCACGCATGGCCGGTTGCGCGCCCAGCGCGTTGAAGGAATAGGCTCCAAGCGCAAACGGATCACTGCCCCAACGGGTAATTTGGGCGTCCAACGGCTCGGGTATCTGTGCACCATAGATGGAGCGTAAGGTCTGCATCGCACTGGCCACTATCGCGGCATCGCTCAGTGCCTCCATGTCGCGGCCCTGCTGACCTGCATTGAAGCCAAGCAAAACCGGCAGTCCCGCTACACGAACAAAGCTGACCCATTGGGTCCATCCAAGTCCAGCGGGCGGCACATGCTCCAACCAATCCACATCGTCCGGCCAAAAAGCTTTCTCGAAGCGCAGATAGCATTTATTCAGCACACCCATACCCAGCGCCTGAATCGCCCGGCTTTTTGCCGCCGGCAAAGCGGGTGAAAAGTGAACTACACCCGCCTTAAGCACGCCGAGTGGCAATGTCACGATGGCGGCGTCCGCGCTGAACTCCCCGCGGTCCGTCTGCACCTGCACACCACGATTGTTCCAATTCACATTGCGAACCACCTGATTTCGCTCAATGCGCAAATCGCGGGCCAGATACTCTGCTAACACACCAAATCCTTTGACAAACAGAGCGTCTTCACCCGGAAATGCCCGGGCGTCGTCATACCAGTGGGCCGAAAGGGCACTGGCGTCACCTGCGTATTCGGTCTCGTAGCGGCCCAGCAAAATAAAACGCAACAAGTTCTGATCCTGGCGCGATAGGCGCGCGCTTATCGACCATGCATCGGCCACGGCTCGCACCGACTGATCAACGTCGCGCTTTTGTGCCTTATGCAAAGCCCGGGCAAATGCGTCGGCGAGGGAATCCAAATGATCTTCCTGCTTGGAGGACATCACCAGCGCCGTAGGGCCGTAGGTCACACTGCGGTCATAGCGCGTCTGCAGCATGGCAGCGGAGATGCTGCGCGCGATGACGCTGAGGGGATTACCCTGGGCACCATGAATCCAGGTTGCGCCCAAGTCGAGCGGGGCATCGGCCCAGCGCTGGCTGGTCCAGATACGCCCACCCAGGCGCTCGCGCGCCTCCAGCACCAATACCTCGTAGCCTGACTGTTGCAGCAACTGAGCCGCCGAAAGTCCCGCCAAACCCGCACCAACAACCAGGATTTTTCGACGCTCAGTATTGGTCGAATACGCCACTTCTGCTGCAACGGATGCAGCCCAACCAGCGCCTCCGGCCAGAACTTGACGTCTTCGTAAGCCCGAACGGCCTGGGCTAAAAGCCAATCTGCAGCAGACTATAGGCAGCAACCAAGGTCATGACGAATGCGCTTCCGTAACACGCAAGTTTGGAGGGCGTACCGTGTGGAATGCCCACATCGTGCAAGCTGTGAAATATGCGATGTGCCGCATGCCAGGCAAATAGTGCGATCACCACAAACACAAAACCTTTACCGATAAAGTTTTGCGAAAACGCCAGCATGCGCGGGTAGCTCATGAAGTCGCTTTTCAAGCCCAGGCCCAGTGGCGTGGCCAGCCCTGTAATGAGGACCAGGGCACTGCCCAGCAAAGCCGAAAACATGCCGCCGGCACCAAACAGCAGCCAAAAGAACGGTGCGTTGGAACGTTTTTTCATGCTCGGCTCCAAAAAGCAATAACCATTACCAGCACAAATGCCACAGCGGCCACGCTCCAGCCGGTGCGCTGTATGCGCGCCGCACTAAGACGTTCGCCGTTGATCACAACGGGCGCCATAGTCTTGGGCATGATTTCAAACCAGCTGTAGGTATGAACCACCATGCTAACCAGCAGCACCAGGTGCAAAGCCAGGGACAGCGGGGACTTCAACGCCTCCAGCCAACCGTTCCAGGCCACCTCACCCTGACCCAGTCGCAACACTCCCACAGTCAGAATAAGCGCATAAACCCAGACGGCAACGGAAGTAACTTCGCGCACCATGTAGCGCACAAAGAAGGGATTACGTTTCCACCAGCCCTGCATGGGCCGCACATAAGGGCGGCGCACGGACTTGACCGAAGTTTCAGACTTCATCTCAGGCTCCTTTCTTGGGGAAGAAACGCGCAAAGTAGTCCACCGCGCTGTTGATCTTGTTCTGGTTCACTGCATTGGCCGGGTCTACACCCTTGGGGCAGACCTCCGAGCAGTAGCCCACTGCGGTGCAACTCCAGACGCCCTCTTCGGCGTTCAGGATTTCCATGCGCTCGGCACGGCCACCATCGCGAGAATCGGCGTTGTAGCGGTGCAATAGTGCCAGCACGCCAGGGCCGGTGAAGTCAGGGTTCAAGCCGAACTGCGGGCAAGCGGCGTAACACAACATGCAGTTGATGCAGGAGCTGTACTGCTCAAAAGCCGCCAGTTGCGCCGGGCTCTGCAGGTATTCGCCTTGACTCAAGGCGCGCTCTTCCTTGGGAATGAGGTAGGGCTTGATGCTTTCCAACTTCTTCACAAAGGGTTCGACGCTGACCATCAGATCACGCTCAATCGGCAGGTGATCCAGTGCCTCTACTTTCACCGGACCGGGGAACAGATCGCGCAAAAAAGTCTGGCACGACAGGCTGGGTTTCCTGTTGATCATCATGCCGCAGCTGCCACAAATGGCCATACGGCAGGACCAGCGAAAGCTCACACTGCCATCAATCTCATCCTTGATGTATTGCAGGCCTTGCAGCACCGACATGTCTTCGGTAAACGGTACTTGGTAACTTTGCCAGACCGGCTCAGTCTCCTGCTCAGGGCGGTAGCGCAGCACCTGTATTTCAATCATGCGGGGGGCTTCAGCCATTTGCACTCTCCTTGGCGTGTTGCTCGGCGTCTGCCTTTTCCCCGGCGGCGCCATAGGCGCGTGTGCCGGGTTGCGAACTGGTGATCTTTACGGGCCCGTAGGCGATGCGTGGCGGCCCGTCGCCCTGGTAATAGGCCAGTGAGTGCTGCAGGAAATTGACATCGTCCCGCGCCTCAAAGCCGTCCAGGCGCTGGTGTGAGCCGCGCGACTCTTTGCGGTTCAAGGCGGAATGTGCCATGGCCTCGGCCACGTCCAGCAGGTAACCCAATTCAATCCCCAGCAGCCATTCGGTGTTCCAGCCCTGTGAGTGATCGTCGAGCTTGATGTTCTTGTAACGCTGACGCAACTCAGCCAGCTTGTCGCAGGTCGCCTGCATGGTGTCGGCGCTTCGGTAAATACCGCAGCCGTCTTCCATGCTTTGCGCCATTTCTTTGCGGATGGTGGAGATGCGCTCAGTGCCGGTTTGACGACTGCGCAGAGCCTCGGCTCCAGCCTCGGCAGCCTTTGCCTGCTCCAAAACGCGCGAAGTGGGCGAAGTCGACTTAGCGTTTTGCTTGGCGAACTGCGCGGCCTGCTCACCGGCGATCTTGCCGAACACAATCAACTCGGTCAACGAATTGGAACCCAACCGGTTGGCACCATGGATGCCAACACTGGAACATTCGCCCACCGAAAAAAGGCCCGGCAGCGTGGAGGCGGTATTGCCATCGGCAATGATGCCGCCCATGGTGTAGTGCACCGCAGGCAACACAGGGATGGGCTCCTTGGCAGGGTCCACACCCAGATATTCCACCGCCAACTCATAAATTTGCGGCAGGCGCTCGCGCAGCTTTTTCTCGCCCAGGTGGCGCAGGTCCAGATGGAC
>CAIQYP010000438.1 GCA_903876045.1 uncultured beta proteobacterium
ATGGCCACGCGCTGGCGCTGGCCGCCGGAGAGTTCGCGTGGCAGGCGTTCCAGCAAATGGTCGATGTGCAGCACCTTGGCCGCTGCCAGCACGCGCTGCGCAATGTCTTCCTTGCTGGAGCCCTGAATCTTCAGGCCAAAGGCCATGTTCTTGAAGACATTCATGTGCGGATACAGGGCATAGCTCTGGAACACCATGGCGATGCCACGCTCGGCGGGTGACAGGTTATTGACTACATCCGCATCAATGCGCAACTCGCCGCTGCTGATATCTTCAAGGCCACAGAGCACGCGCAACAGCGTCGATTTGCCGCAGCCGCTAGGGCCCACCAGCACCACCAATTCGCCGTGCTCGATGTGCAGATCAATGTTGTGCAGCACCGGGGTGTTGCCGTAGCTCTTGGAGAGCTTGCTAAGGGTGACGCTTGCCATGGTGTGACTCGTGTAAAAATTATTTGACGGCACCCGCGGTGATACCGCGGATGAGCTGACGGGAGAACAGTGCGTACAGGGTGACCACCGGCACGATGGCTAGCGAAAGGGATGCCAGCACGGCATTCCAGTCGGTCGCGTACTGGCCCACAAACTGCTGAATACCCAGCGTGATGGTCTGGGTCTTCTCTGAAGGTGCCAGGATCAGCGGGAACCACAGGTCGTTCCAAATTGGCACCATGGTGAAGACGGCCACCGTGGCAATGGCCGGGCGTATCAGCGGCACCACGACCTGGAAGAAAATGCGGAATTCGTCAATGCCGTCGCAGCGCGCAGCGTCTTTCAGTTCACCGGGCACTTGGGCCATGAACTCCGACAAAATCATGATGGCCAGCGGCAAGCCTTGCGCCACGTACACCAGAACCAGAGCGGTCAGGGTGTTGACCAGGTTCAGGCCAACCATGATTTGCAGGATGGACACCGTGCCCAGGCGTATCGGCACCATGATGCCAAAGGCAAAAAAGAAGCGCAGCCAGCGGTTGCCTGTATAGCGGTACTCCGAGATACCCCAGGCCGCCATGGCACCGAACAACAGGATGAAGAACAGCGAGGCCACGGTGACGATAAAGCTGTTCTGAAAGTACATCCACACGTCGGAGCGCGCCATCACCTTGGTGTAGCCAATAAGCGAAAAAGTTTCGCTGGTGGGCCAGGACAGGGGATCGCTGAAGATCGCGTCGCGGCTCTTGAAAGAGTTCATCAGCACCAGCAAAACCGGCAGCAAGGCTAGCAGCAGGTAGCCGATCAGGCTGAGGTGTACCAGCACCCGGCTGGGGGCAACCCCTGCGCGTGACAGGCGGCGCGCTGAGGGCATGGCGAGGGAAGAATGGTGTGTCATGGCGTTAGAGGGCGAAGCGTTGCAGGCGGCGCTGCACCACCAGAAAATAGGCGGCCACACCGACCAAAATCACCAGGAACATTAGCGTGGCAACGGCCGCGCCCATGGTCGGGCTGGCAACCTGCGACTGGTAGCCGAAGAAGGTGCGGTAAAACAGCGTGCCCAGCAAATCGGTGCTGTAGTTGGGCCCGGCCAGCGCGCCTTTGACGGTGTAGATCAGGTCAAACGCGTTGAAGTTGGCGACAAAGGTCAGGATGGTCACCAGACCCAGCGTGGGCAGAATCAGCGGCAGGCGAATTTGCCAGAAGATGCGCCAAGGCGAGGCCCCCTCCACCAACGCGGCCTCAATGATGTCGTCCGGAATGGCAATGAGTGCGGCATAGATCAACATCATGGGCACGCCGACAAACTGCCATACCGACATCAGAGAAACCGTTATCAGCGCCGACGACTCCAGCCCCAGCCACGGTGCAAACCAGTCGCCCAATCCGACCAAGGTCAGCAGGCGCTCGGACACGCCCCACAGCGGCGAGAGAATCAGTTGCCAGACAAAACCGACGATCACCACCGACAGCAGCGTGGGCAGAAAGAACACCGTGCGGTAGGCTGCTGCGAAGCGCACGTCTTTCAGCGAGAGCAGGGCCGCCAGCACCAGACCAATCGGGTTTTGCACCAGCATGTGCACGCCGAAGAACTTGATGTTGTTGAGCATCGCATTCCAGAAGCTGGCTGACCACTGCGGGTCGGTCAGGATGGTGAAGTAGTTGCCAAGGCCGGAGAAACTGCGCACGCCGGTTTCATCCGCCGAGAACAGGCCCAGACGCAAGGTGTCAAGCAGGGGGAAGGCGCTGAAACATCCGTAGATCAACAATGCCGGTGCGACAAACACCAGCACGCGCCATGAAAAACCTTGTTGCATGTGTGAGCCTGTTTTCGGGTTTTAGAAGTGCGTGCTGTGGCTTACTTGGCTGGCGTGTACCACTTGGCAAAGCCGGTCTGGATTTGCGCTGCAGCGTCCTTCGGTGCCATCTTCAGGTTGATGACCTGCGAGCTCACATTCCACAACTCGTTTTCCATGCTCGGTGTGCCGCGGCTCATGATCTGGGCGTTCAGGCGGATGGTGCTCTTGCACTGGTTGCGCCAGCTGATCATTTCCTTGGCTACCGGGTTTTTCACGTCGATCTTGTGGCTGGACAGCGAGAAGAAGCCGGTCACCTTGTTGGTGTACAGGTCAGCAAATTCCTTGCTGGAGAGCCAGTCCAAAAACACCTTGGCATCGGCCTTGTTCGGGCTCTTGCTGTTCACGCCCATGGCGATGTCAGTGTGGTCGGAGATGTAGCAAGGGTCACCCGCTTTTTGCACCGGCGGCTTGAAAGCGCCGAACTCGACCTTGCTGTTTTGCTCGAAATAGGAGATGTCCCATGAGCCCGCTGGATAGATGGCGGCACGCCCTGTGCCAAACAGGTTTTGTGAGTCACCATAGGTTTGCGCCTGATAGCCCTTGGGCAAATAGGGCGCCCACTTGGCCATGGCTTCCCAGGTTGACACAAAGGCGGGGTCGGTGAACTTGGCCTTACCGGCAATCAGCGCTTTACGGCCTTCTTCACCTTTCCAGTGGTTGGCGCCAATGCTGGTGAAGACGATCTGGTTGGTCTCCCACTGGTCCGCTGTGCCCAGGGCCAGAGGTGCCACCTTGCCGGCCGCCTTGATCTTGTCCATCACGCCGTAGAAGTCGGCTTCGGTCTCGGGTGCTTTCAAGCCCAGTTCGGCGAACACTTTCTTGTTGTAGAAAAAGCCGTGAATGACGGACGCCATGGGCACGCAATAGGTGCTCTTGCCGTCATCAGTCTGCCAGGCCACCTGGGCCGATTCAGGGAAATTCTTCAGACCCGGGGTGCCGTTGAGGGCATCGAGTTGGCCTCTTTTGAACAGGTCCAGTGAGACGTCAAACGGGCGGCAGGTAATCAGGTCTCCGGCGGTGCCAGCGGTCAGGCGCGCGTTGAGGGCCGAGTTGTATTCGGGTGGGGCGGTGGGCGAAAACTTGACGTTGATGCCGGGGTGTGCCTTGGCGAAGGCTGGCAACAGCACTTCTTCCCAGAGGCCTTTGTCGTCCACCCGCCAGCTTTCGATGGTGAGGTTGCCGGCCTGGGCCAGGCTGCTGCAAAGAATGGCGACTGCGCTTGCGGCCAAACGAAGTGAATGGGACATGGGGTCTTGCTCCTGTGAATGCTTGTGGGTTGAAACTGTCTGCCACACGCTGTGGCCCCGATCAGTGCTGCGGAGGTTATGCTTTAGGGCATGTAATTTCAAACCTCGGCGCGCGGCCGTTCGTACAGGCTAAAGCGTTGATTTCATTGAAAAAAATAAATGACTGCCGTGCTGCGTCCTTACGTTTCATTACGCTGCACACGGCACACGAAACCGGGTGCATCGCTACTAAGTTGGATTGGCTTACATAACATTACGAATCGACAGAAAATGAAATCTAGGCGTAGGGTGTTCACTGCATGGCTGGTCTGCATCGGGGCTTTTCCCGGTCTGATGGGGCTGGATGCGGCGCATGCCCAGAGCCAATCGCTGGACGTTTTGCACTGGTGGACCTCCGCCAGCGAGCGCCGGGCGGCCGATCAACTGAGCGCGCTGTTGGTGCCTGCAGGTGTGCAATGGAACGATGCCGCCATTCCTGGTGGCGGTGGCATGGCAGCGGTCAAGGTGCTCAAGAGTCGGGTGTTAATGGGCGACCCACCCGATGTGGCCCAACTGATTGGTTCCACACTAACCGAGTGGGCCGATGTGGGCTTGGTGTTGCCGCTCAACGCGGTCGCGGCGCGCCAGAAATGGCAGCAGGCGCTGTTTCCCACGGTGCTGAGTCTGGTGAGTTACAAGGGCGAAGTGATTGCTGCACCGTTGGGCATTCATCGCATCAATTCCTTGCTGTACAACCGCCACCTTTTCACCAGGCTGGAGCTAAGTCCACCGCGCACTTGGAGCGAATTTGAAAACGTCGCGCGCAAGTTCAGCGCGGCCGGCATCAAACCCCTGGCCTGGAGCGATGAAGCCTGGCAGATTGCTACGGTTTTTGAGTCACTGCTGTTGGCCGAGGCCGGCCCGGCGCTCTATCAACAAATGATTGTGCAGCGCAAGAGTACGGCCTGGATGGACCCGCGCGTGGAGAAGGCGCTGCTGCGTTTGCGCTGGTTGCGCAGCCTCAGTGAGATGCCGGTCGAGCAGGTCTGGACGGCGTCGGCGCGCGAACTGATGACTGACTCTGCCGCGATGATGATCATGGGCGACTGGGCAAGCGGAGAGTTGATGGCCTGGGGAGCTAACCCCAACACCGACTTTGCCTGTGTAGTAGTGCCGGGCACCGCGCACATGCACCTCTACAGCGTGGACACCCTGGCCATGCTGGTGAATGCGCGGCACCACGAGGCGCTGCAGGAAAAAATGGCCGAAACCATTTCAGCCATGCCCGCGCAATTGGCCTACAACCGCATCAAGGGTTCGGTGCCCGTTCGCCGCGACCTTGGCGCCAGCACCCTTGCCGCTTTGAGTGGCTGTGCCCGGGATTCGTGGGAAACATTTGCTTCGCCCAATGCGGCCCGTGTGCCCAGTCTGGCGCATCGCATGGCGGCCGACGAGGCCACCAAGGATGCGGTGGCCCAGACGCTGTGGCGCTTCCTGACTGACCCACGCATGGAAGCCCAGGAGGCACAAAAGCGCCTGGCATCCGTCATTCGTACACCTTAACCATCTCGCTCCGCATGACCCGAACCATACTTATCGTCGATGATGACCAGAAGACTCGCAACCTGCTTAAAGCCTATCTGGAAAAACACCAATATGAGGTGCGCGGTGCGCAGGACGGCGCCAGCTTTCTGGCCGAATTTGAACGCTTTCGTGACAAGCTCTGCATGGTGATTCTGGACGTGATGCTGCCCGATACCGATGGCTTTACGCTGTGCAGATTAGTGCGCAGCCAGTCCGCTGTGCCCATCATCATGCTCACTGCCAGTGCCGATGACACCGACCGCATCGTCGGTCTGGAATTGGGTGCCGACGACTACATCGCCAAGCCTTACAACCCGCGTGAACTGTTGGCGCGTATCAAGGCCATTCAGCGGCGCACGCAGGGCGTTGGTGGCAGCGGACCGGTGCGCTATCTGAAGTTTCGCGACTTCAGCATGGACTTGACTGAACGCCTGCTGACCAACGGCGCGGGTGAGCGTGTCACCCTCACCAGCATGGATTTCAATTTGCTGCGCATCTTTGCCGAACATGCGGGTGAGACGCTGGAACGCGGTCGCCTGATGGAACTGACCCGTGGCCGCGATCTGGGCCCGTTGGACCGCTCGCTGGATGTGCAGATAAGCCGCTTGCGCCAGCGCCTGCAGGACGACGGCAAGCAACCCGACCTGATTAAAACGGTACGCGGCAGCGGCTATGTTTTTTCAACCGATGTGACCAACCATAGTGATGCCTGAATTGCCCCCCAGCGAAGTTGGCTTGCGGGCTCCCGCCGGGGCGCAGGACGCGGTGCTGCGGCGCAAGCGCCGGTCTTTTCATTGGCTCTTTCGCGCGTGGCCCGACAGCCTGTTGGCGCGCATCGTGCTGGTCATGGCCTTAGGCGTGATCAGCGCGCAGTTGGTCGGTACCTTCTTGCTGGCTCGTCAGTTGCGCGAAAACGTGCGCGCGGAGGCGCTGACCGCGGGGCGCTACCTGGCCTCCAACGCCGCCGGATCCATCCGTTTCTTTCGCGATTTGCCGCCCGCCTACCGGCCCATCCTGATCGAGCAGTTGCGCACGATGGGTGGCACTCGCTTTTTCGTCAACTTCAACCGTGCACCAGTGCCGGTCAACGCGCTTACCGATAACCCATTGGTGGATGCGGTGGTAGATGTGGTCCGCGCTGAATTGATGCGCACCCTATCCAGCGGTACCACACCCCAGGTCAGCTTTGCCTGGCCCCAAGATCTACAGGTGTCGGATGACGGGCGTATGGTGGCTGATCTGCCCGAGTCCTGGGTGGAGGCTACGCTGTTGATCCGCCCGCGTCCGGCACCGATTTTGGTGATCCAGACCGAGTTTGAAAAAGGCCATTGGCTTTACCTGGCCGCCACCATGCCCGACCCGTATTTCCTGGACAACGCGAACCCGCTTACTTTGGACCGGGTGATTCTGCAACTGGTCACACTGTTTACCGTATTGCTGCTGACGGTCTGGATGGTGCGCGGTCTGGTCAAGCCGATTAACCGCATTGCCCAGGCGGCCAATGCCTTGGGCAGTGCCATTTCACCCGAGCCTATTCCAGAGACTGGAACCGCAGAACTGCGCCGTACGGCGCGTGCCTTCAATGCCATGCAGGCGCGTATCCAGGGTTATCTGGTGGACCGGGAGCGTTTGTTTATCGGCATCTCGCACAGTCTCAAAACCCCCATCATGCGGCTCAAGCTACGCACCGAGTTGTTGGACGACGAGGCCATGCGTAATGAGTTTCACGAGGACCTGGACGATCTGGATGTGATGGTCAAGTCGGCGCTACAAAGTCTGCGCGATACCGACATCCATGAGAATCTGGTGGAAGTGCGCCTGGATAGTTTGCTGGCGCGTCTGGTGCAACGCCCCATCCATCCGAATGCTGACATCACCTATCTGCCAATGCCCATGCGCATCCAGGGCAAACCGCTGGCTTTGCAGCGGGCGCTGAGCAATTTGCTGGATAACGCCGTGCTCTATGGCGACCGGGTGCAGGTGCGCCTGAGCCGCATGGGCAACCGGGCATTGGTGGAGATACGGGACTTCGGTCCCGGCTTGCCGGAGGCCTCTATGTCGGCAGCCTTTGAGCCCCATGTGCGCCTGGGCTATGGCCAGGAACGCAACCGCGCAGGCTCGGGGTTGGGGCTGGGAATCTCACGCAATATCGTGCAGGCGCATGGTGGCGAAATACGCCTGCATAACCACGCCGAGGGCGGCTTGGTGGTATCGGTGCTGCTGCCCGCCATGCCGGACGAAGCCGTATAAGGTCGAGCCCTAGCGTTCTATCTGCTGGCCTTCTACCAGCACGGCCTGCAACTGCAGATCGCGGTTGAGTACCACGATGTCAGCCCAAGCGCCACTTGCCAGGCGACCCCGGTCCTGTAAGCCCAGGTGGTCCGCCGCAAAGGTGGAGACGCGCTTGGCTGCATCCATCAACGGCAGTCCAAGCGTCTGCACCAGATTGCGCAGGGCCTGGTCCATCGTCAACGTGGAGCCTGCCAGCGTGCCATCGGCTAGGCGCACACCGCCCATGCATTTGAAGACGGCGTGGCGGCCCAGGGAGTACTCGCCGTCTGGCATGCCCGCCGCAGCTGTGGAGTCCGTGACGCAATACAAGCCTGGAATTGCACGCAACGCGGCATGCATGGCGCCGGGGTGCACATGCAGCAGGTCGGGAATGATTTCCGCGTACTGCGCATGGGCCAGCGCTGCGCCCACCATGCCGGGCTCGCGGTGGTGCATGGGGCTCATGGCATTGAACAGATGGGTAAAGCCGGTGGCGCCGCAGCGCATCGCCGCCACGCCCTGCTCGTAGCTGCCGCTGCTGTGCCCCAGTTGCACCCGAAAACCACGCGCACAGAGCTCGGCAATCAGTTCCTGATTGTCCGCAACTTCCGGTGCCAGTGTGATCAGTCGGATCGGTGCCAAGGCATGCAGTTTTTCAATTTCTTCCAGATTGGCGGGCCGCGCAAAAGGCGGCTGCGCGCCCAGGCGCGTCTCGCTGATGTAGGGGCCTTCCAGGTGTACGCCCAGTATGCGTGCGGCATTGGCTGGGCGCTGTGCACACAAGGGCGCAAGCGCAGCGAAGGCCTTGTCCAAATCGCTTTGCGGTGCCGTCATGGTGGTGGCCAGCAGGGAAGTGGTGCCATGCTGCGCATGCAGGCGCGTGACGTGCAACGCGGCGTCGCCGCCTTCCATGATGTCGTGGCCGGCGCCGCCATGCACATGGGCATCGATAAAGCCGGGAAGCAGTAGCGGCGCACCGTTGGCACGCGCCTGTGCTTCGCTAATTGCCTCGCCTTGAATGTGCCCAATGCGGCCCAGTGCATCCCAATGGATGCTGCCCTGGATAAAGCCGCTCTGCGTCAGTATGTTGCCTTGCAAGTCGTTCATGCGTGTTTCCAAAATGAACGCGGATGCTAACAGCGAAGCTGCGCCAAGGCATTTTCAATTCAAGCCAGCTACCGTTGAGGTATGGCTTGCAAGACTCCGGGTCAGCCTGCGTGTCTATCGCCGGCCAACTGGAAAATGGCCACAGTCTGCACAAGTTCCTGTGCCAAAGTGTTGAGGCTGCTGGCCGCTGCGGCCATTTCTTCGACCAGTGCGGCGTTTTGCTGCGTGGCCTCATCCATTTGTGTAATCGCCTGCCCCACTTGCGACACACCGTTGGCTTGTTCATTGCTCGCGGCGGTGATGGCCGCCATGATGCCCGCCACCTGCTGGATAGATTTCACTACCTCGTTCATGGTGGATCCCGCGCGGTCAACCAACTCGGTGCCTTGTTCCACCTTGACCAGGCTGTTCTCGATCAGGCCCTTGATTTCTTTTGCCGCCGCCGCACTGCGCCCGGCGAGGGAGCGCACTTCTGTGGCCACTACCGCAAAGCCGCGGCCCTGCTCACCAGCGCGGGCCGCTTCCACTGCCGCGTTAAGTGCCAGGATATTGGTCTGAAACGCGATGCCATCGATGACGCTGATGATGGCCGATATCTGGTGTGATGAATCGTTGATGCCACGCATGGTGGAGACCACCTGGCCCACCACTTCGCCGCCTCGTTCCGCCACTTGCGTTGCGTTTAAGGCGAGCTGATTGGCTTCTCGCGCGGAATCCGCGTTTTGTCGAACCGTGGCCCCTAGTTGTTCCATGGATGACGCAGTCTCTTCCAGTGCTGCCGCTTGTTGTTCTGTGCGTGCAGACAGGTCGTGGTTGCCTTCGGCAATCTCCTGGCTTGCAATGGCCACGCCTTCGGAGCCACTGCGCACGCGCGCAACTATGCTCGATAGACTACTTTGCATCAGCCCCAATTGAGCCATCATGCTGTCCTTGTCGCCATCCCGAACATTGATGGGTGTGCACAAATCCCCGTTGGCCACACTTTGTGCGAGTTGTGTGGCCTGAGCGGGTTCGGCGCCCAGTGACCGGAGTTGTCGGCGCACGATGGCACCAATGACTAAAAACAATGCGAGCTGCAGAATAAACTGCCCCAGCCATAACCATTGGTTGATGTTACGAATCTCGTCTTTGTCCGCCTTGATGGTCGATGTAATACTGACGGCACCTAGTACCGTATTTTCGTCCACACCATGGCATCCCAGGCACTTGGATCCTCTAAATTCTTTCTTTGCGATGAAAGGAATTATTGATCTCAGTGTATTGTCTTTGTCGTCGACATCGTAAAGGGCCTTGCCGCTGGTAAGCACTTCTTGGTCTTTGTCGTCCACTGGCTTTTGATTGGGTAAGCCAGGTCCGAATTCATCAATCACGCCTTTGCCGCGCACGACGCGTAACTCCTTGATCTCGTCGGAGGCGCCCATCTTACGGATGAACAGATCGCGAATTGTTGGGTCGTCGTACACATCCTTGCCATCAACCTTGGCAGACATCAGGGTGTTGAGTGCATTGATAACGCCATCAGCAACCATTGCCGAGCGATCCTCGGCGGCGTGAATGGCACGCCGCTCAATCTGGCTGGAGACCCAATACTGCGCCGCCAGCAATACAAGCAGCATGAAGCCTTGAATAAGGATTTGTAGTTTTTGCTGTAAACCAAGCCTGGACCATTGATTTTTCATAACGTTCATCACGACTCAAAATTGGCATCAACCACGCAATTCAGGCTCGCCGCAGTAGGTAGATTTTTGTGCGTGTAGCGGTACCGAAGTGCACGCCACATCGACAATGACATGCTAGTCGATTCGAACGGATTCGGTTACAAATTTTGAGACAGGCAGTTGATGTGCATCAAAGTGCCTGCTGCTTGGGGAAATTAGTCCTTAGCGAGCGGTAACCTTGAGGTTTCGCTGCTGCCAGCATCGCTTGGGCGTTGCAGTCTGCACCTGCTTAGCGCTTCAGTCACAATTTTCTGTGAAGCAAGCTTACCGCTTTGGTCGACTTCAAATTGCCAGTCCTTGAGGTTTATGGAGAGCGAGACCAGTGCATCTCGCAGGCAAGTTAGCTGGTCAGAAAGTTGCGCGGACAATTCTTCACGGGTGGGACGGGCATTTGGTTGGTTGGACGGGTTCATGGGCAAGGCTCCTAAAGTTTGGTTTGTAGTTTTTGTTACCGACTTCGCCTGCTCCGCGAAGCACTTTGAATATGGGCTCTTCCGTCTAACGTTGTTTCGCGCAATGTTCAAGATCGGACACTTTGGCAATTCACTCATAATGACGCTCGACATATTTTTCGGTGGTGTGATGACGAACAGAGCCCTTGTGTTTTTCTTGAGTGCTTCAATGGCTGGTGCCTGGGGTGCAACGTTGTGTGAGACCGGTCTGCGACAGTCTCCTATTGATATCCAGACCAGCAAAAAGCAAAACCTTCCGGAACTGGGTTTTAGCTACCGTGCTGAACCGTTGCGACTGGCCAACGATGGACACACCGTGCGGGTGCGTTTCAAGGATGCGGGGCAACTCTCTATCGGGCCACAACGCTACACCTTGCAACAGTTCCACTTTCATACCCCTGGTGGAGATCGCATTGCCGGCGAGGAATTCCCCATGGCGGCCCACATTCTTCACAAGAGTGCCAGCGGCCAGTTGCTGGCCATCGTCGTGCCGTTCCGGCTGGGCGCGGATAACCCATTGCTCACGCGGGTGTTCAGTCAAATTCCTAGCCATCAGGACGGCGACCACGTGATTGCGTCTGAGCAGGTCAGTGCGTTGGCTTTGCTGCCCAAAGAGCGTGGCTACTTTCGCTATAGCGGTTCGCTCACCGCCAGTCCGTGCACTGAAGGGGTTGAATGGATTGTGATGAAGCATCCAATGGAACTGTCGGCTGCCCAGTTGGCGCTTTATACGGGCAAATTTGCCGACAATATTCGCAGCCCGCGTGCGCTGAATCAACGCGTGGTGCTGGAAAGTCAATAAGATTTTGCGGGTTGGCCCCGGGACTGCTGTAGTCCAGGTATTCATTGACTCAAAACCTTCTATTCATGAAAAGTACTTCGATCGTTGCTCGTTCCCTTTTGGCCGCGCTTCTGCTGCCCGGTTGCGTTTTCGCACAAACTTCTGCTGGTAAAACGCCAGATCCAAACCGGGGCATTGAGGTTACCGTAACCCCGGAAATGACGGGTGCCGGCGCCGTGACCAGTGGTGAAGTTTTGCCCTCGATTCCCCCTGTAACAGGCAACCGCAGCAAGCCAGTCGCATCCTGGGGCAAGCCCTTACCGTATCCCATTTTGATTGCGGACCGGCGCAACAACCGCCTCATTGAAATTGCTCCCAATAAAAAGGTGCTGTGGGAGTTTGGATCTCCGAGCCTGAAGATGTACCGGGGCAACGAGGATGTGAACTTTTCGATGGACGGCAAGCAATTGGCTGTGAGCGAAGAGGACAACTTTGACGTACACATTGTGGATTTTGAATCCAAGCAGATTACCTGGACCTATGGCACGCCAGATAACCGGGGCAAGGGAGCCAACCTGCTCAACTATCCGGACGATTCGCACCTGCTTGCTGATGGCCAATTCCTCACGGCGGACATCCGCAATTGCCGCGTGCTCATCATTGATCCCAAGACCAACAAGATCACCACCCAGTGGGGCACACCGGGGAAATGCAACCATAAACCGCCGACTGAGCTGGGCCACCCTAACGGTGCCACTCCGATGGAAAACGGCGACATTCTTTTGACCGAAATAAGTAACTCCCAACTCACCCGAATCACCCGTGAGAGCAAGGTTGTCTGGAGCATGAAAGTGCCAGCCGTGCATTACCCGTCGGACGCCTTTCCCACAGTGGACGGCAAGCAAGTCATCGTGGCTGATTTCTGGAAGCCAGGTAAGGTGGTAATCGTTGACCCCCAGACCCAAAAAGTGACCTGGGAGTATTTTTTCAAGGACGGCGAGAAGATGCTGGATCACTCTTCTATCGCGCGCGAACTGCCTGACACGGGTGACATCCTGATCGTGGATGACCTGCATGACCGAGTTATCGTGGTGGATCGCAAAACCAAGCAGATCATCTGGCAGTACGGTCAGTTGGGTAAGAAGGGCTACACCGCAGGACTGCTGAATTACCCGGACGGTATTGACATCGACGTTTACCGCGACTGGCGCGCTAGCAAATAAAAGCGTTAGTCCCGGCAAGTTAGGACTCGCGTGCATTTGGCGGACGTACGCAGGCGCAATCTTTTGCGACAATCGGAGCAGTGCCCTCATCCTGAGGGCTATTGCTTGAATGGACGGGTTTCTACATGCTGGGTTTTCTGCCGCCTGCTGTGCGCGGCCTTTTGTCTTTCCTGGTGCTGGTTTTAAATACCCTGTTCTGGTGCATGCTTCTTTTTGCACTCGCACTGATCAAATTCTGTTTTCCATTTGAAGTGGTGCTGGCGCGGCTGGATCCTCTGATTAACGCCGTTGCATCGTCCTGGACCAGCTTCAACAGCATCTGGATGCGACTGGCACATCGCACCCGATGGACGGTGGAAGGCGTGGAGACCCTGCGTTATAAGGACTGGTACTTGGTCAATTGCAACCACCAGTCCTGGGTTGACATCTTTGTGTTGCAAGATGCACTGAATGGACGCATCCCAGTATTGAAGTTCTTCCTCAAGGCCGAGCTGATTTATGTGCCGGTAATCGGCTTGGCATGGTGGGCGCTGGATTTTCCGTTTATGAAGCGTCACTCACGCGCTGCCTTGCGCAAGAATCCCAATTTGCGCAATGACGACCGCAATAGTGCGCGCAAGGCCTGCGCCAAGTTCGCCATGATTCCTACGTCGGTGATGAATTTTGTGGAAGGCACCCGATTCACCACCGAAAAGCACCAGACCCAAGCCTCGCCCTATCAACATTTACTCAAACCCAAGGCGGGCGCCATGGCGATGGCACTGAATGCGATGGGCGCGCAGTTTCACTCGATGGTCGATGCCACTATCGTCTACCCGGAAGGCATTCCCACGTTTTGGCAGTACCTGTGTGGCCGTGCCCCACGGGTCATCCTCAAAGTCCGACAGGTGGAGATTCCGCTGGAGTTCTGTACTGGCGACTATGAAAACGACCGCGTTCTGCGCAAGGCTTTTCACCGCTGGCTGGACGAGGTATGGCAGCGCAAGGATGCTGACATGAGCGAGATGCTGGTGCGCGACCAACCAGCCAAGGCGGGCTAGATCAGGGGATTCGCGGCCAAGAGCGCAAGTCGCGCGCTGCATGAAAAGGGCGCCGCGGCGCCCTTTATTCTTTACGCTGCAACAGTTTCCGGAAGTTCCGGTAGAGCGATTTTGTTGTCTACGCTGAACTGGTAGTCGCGGAAAATATGCTCCGCGCTAAGCTCCATATACGTGCCATCGTGCAGGCGCAATGTGGTGTCCTTCAGGCGGTTGGTGGTGCTGCCGCAAGTCCAGCAGTTGTAGTTGCGCATGTGGGTGCACAAACAAGTCTTATCCATCACCACAATGTTTTTGCCGTCCGGATGAATTTTGATCTGCTCGTTGTAGGCATTGATATAGGCGCAACCGCCCGAGCCGTCCAGCAGATAACCATAGGCCTCGCAGTTGGGTCGAATGCCTGAACCGATGGCCGGGGTGCTTTTGAGCATGCGCATCGGGTAACCGGTGGGAGACACGGTGTTGACAATGATGTCTTCCTCGCTGGCGCGGAAATATTCCTGCTTCACCTTGGAGGGCAGGCCGCATTCTTTCGCCACGGTAAAGCGGGTGGCCACTTGCACTGCGGCGGAACCGTTCTCCAGGAACGACACCGCATCGCTACCCGTAAAGATGCCACCGGCCGCCACCAGAGGAATGTCCAGCTTTTCGTTTATCAGATATTGTTTAATTTCAGCAATGATGGTGGCAAGGTCGTATTGAGCCCAGTCCATGCCAAAGCCGAGGTGGCCCCCAGCCAGCGGACCTTCAATGATGATGAAGTCAGGCAGTCGGTCCAGGCGCGCAGTCTTGCGCAAGAAGAGTTGCAACGCACGCACGGATGACACGATGATGCCCAGCTTGGCGTCGCGAAAACGCGGATGGTCGGCCATTAGTGCAAACGAGCCCAGATGCAGACCGGCGCTGAGCGTAATACCGTCAATGCCAGCATCCAGCGAAGAATTCAGTCGAACCTGCAGGGTCTCTTTGGGGCCGTTCATGGTCAGCTTTTCCATGCAGTTGACGAATACCATGCCAGGGCCCTTTTTTGCCTCCATGGTCTGCCCGACGTGCAACCGGGTGGCTTCGGCCAGGCGGCCCAGGTCGAACTGCACCTCGCTTTTGTCCGAGTTGTCGATGTTGTGCTTGTAAAGCTTGGTCTTTTCCTTGACGAAGCTGGTGTCAAAACGCCGGTCAGAGACGTCTTGCACCATAGCGTCGGAGATGTGGCCTATGCCGCCAAGACGCGCTGCCTCCAGGGCCAGTTCAGCGGTGGAAATGTCCACGCCCATGCCGCCAACGATGATTGGCACCAGTTCCTGTTTGCCAAAACGCAGCCGAAAATCATCTAGTCGTTTCATTGCCATCCCGATCGGGGTCATTAAATGCTGAAAATAGCGCTGCCACACGGCAGCACCCTTCGATTATCAGGCAGCCCGTCGAAGTTAAAGATGCGTCAGCGCAATAAGTCATTTTATGACCCCGCGATTCACCCCTTCGATGGCATGTTTTTAGGGGTCAGCGCTGTTAAAGTCATGCGCCATGAACAAGGCCTTTACCAAAGAGTCTGACCATGAGGACGATGACGAGCTCCAATTGCCGGAATTGCCTTCGGGTGGTAAGAACTACATCACGCCGCAAGGCTATGCGGCACTGCGTGCCGAGTTTGCAGAATTGATGGACAACGAGCGTCCCAAGATCGTGGAGGCCGTTCACTGGGCCGCCAGCAATGGCGACCGTTCTGAGAATGGCGATTACATCTATGGCAAAAAACGTCTGCGTGAGATCGACCGGCGCATCCGTTTTCTGACCAAACGTCTGGAAATTGCCGAGATTGCAGACCCTTCGGTGCACCACGGCAATGACCAGATTTTTTTCGGTGCCACCGTTACGTATGTGGACGATGCGAACTTTGAGCGAACGGTGCGCATCATTGGTATTGACGAAGCCGATAGCTCCAAAGGCGAAGTCAGCTGGATTTCACCCATTGCACGCACCTTGCTCAAGGCACGCGTGGGCGATGAGCTCAAACTGGTCATGCCAGAGCGCGTGGCCAACATCGAAGTGTTGGCAGTCCACTACCCTGCAAATTAACGAGCCCCCTCAAGGGGCGAATCCCGCTTGGGGCGGCCCGGCGCGGGATTGAGTTCACCGGCGGCTTCAGTTGCTGTTGGCCGCGCCCCCGCGCTCGGCTTTGAGTACGCTGGTGGTGCGGCGTAAA
>CAIQYP010000439.1 GCA_903876045.1 uncultured beta proteobacterium
GCCATGCCAGCGAGTTTGAGGTCGCGCAATTGCTCCAGTGTCGTATTCATCATCATCGTGTATTCCTTGGTGTTTGGTTTTTTGTTGTCTTTGCGGTGCGCGCCGCGGCTGGTCGCTCGGCCATCATTGGTAGTAGGCTGCGCCGCGCACATTGGCATGCGCAGGACTCACCCAATCCGGCGTGGTGACTGGCTTTACCAAGTCACGCCCATTGACCAGGATCTCTCGCACATGGCTTGCCTTGGTGGTGCCCAACTCCAGGGCGATCAGACAGGCCACCTCCAGCCTGGCCTTGCTATAGCGCTTGGCCAGTGACAACAACGCCAGGCAGGCCCGGTAGGCGTGTTCCGGGTGTTTGCGCGCCTCCAGCATCCGCCTGACTAGGCTGCCCGTGGCCGCGCCAATGTCCTGACCCCAATGGATCAGGCGCTCAGGGCTCCACTGCAGGTGTGCCCGGTAGCCTTCGGGTAGGTGCTCGGGCAAGGTGGTGAACTTGCCTTTGTGGGCACTGCGCGCATGACTGGCAACACGTTGACCACGGTGCAAAACCTCGACACAGCGCTGGGTTGCGCGCACCTCCATCGACTGCCCGATCAGCGTGTGGGGCACGCTGTAGTAGTGTTCGTCGAACTCGACGTGAGAGTCGATATGTGCCTTCACCGTCTTGAATACCGCAAGCTCCCAGGCCTGCAGTGGCAGAGCCTTCAGAGCCGGTGCATCAATCTGGGCAAAGACACTGGCGCGGCTTCCGGGGAGCTTCTGAAACGGCTTGTTATTAAGCTGATGCAGCAACGGAACAATGGCCTCGTTGACCTCGTCTACCGTCTCAAACCGGTGTTTGCGAAGACGCATCAAGATCCAGCGCTCAACGACCTGCACAGCCGATTCCGCCTTGGCTTTATCCTGCGGCCGACGTGGACGCGCCGGTAGCACAAAGGTGCTGTAGTGCTTAGCGAATTCCAGCACCGTGTCGTTGGCTCTGGGCTCGTAGCGGTCCGGGTTGGCGATCAGGGCTTTGGGATTGTCGGGCACGATGAGCTCAGTGCAGCCGCCATAAAACCGCAATGCCTGTGCCGTCGCACCCAGCCAGTCGGCCATAGTCTCGCGTGGTGTGGCGTAGGCAAAGGTGTAGCCCGATGCGCCAAGGGCGCTGACAAAGATGTGGGCCCGGTCTCCGTCTACCAGAGCCACAGTCGGGCCGGCGTAATCGATGAAGAGCTTCTCACCTGCGCGGTGGACCTGTCGCATGGAGCGCTTGAGGGTCTTTGCATAGCGGCGGTAGTTCTCGCAGAACTGAGAATAGCTATGGATGGCCTGGTCCGGGTGGCACTCGCTGTGCTCTTGCCATAGCAGCATCAGCGTCATCCCCTTGCGGCGAAGCTCCTGGTGCATTTGGGCGAAGTCAGGGGCGACAAAGCTACTGGCACGCGCAACCGAGCCCAGTAAACGGTTGTGCAGGTCGGTCTCGCTCATGGCCTCGATCTGGGGCCAATACAAGCCCCCATCGCTGGCGAGCTTGATGTACTTGGCAACCACCCCCTTGGAGATGCCAAGAGAGGCGGCAATGTGCCGTTGGGAATGGTGGAGTTGGAGGTTGAGACGCAGGACGTCTTTGATCTGACGCATAGTGATCCTTCGGATGTCGGGCAAGTCGGCTCCAGCAAAAGGTACTGAGGCTAGCCCGATCGGGGTGGGACAAATATGCGCAGCTCCTCACGCTGCTTA
>CAIQYP010000440.1 GCA_903876045.1 uncultured beta proteobacterium
AAACCCCATAATCTGAGCGTCCTGCCTGGAGCAGTTTGGGTGGCCATAAGTGGAGCAGTTTGGGGTGGCCTTCGGGGCCCAAAGCATCGCGGGTCCGTTAGTCAGGATACAGACGAATCAAAACACGCTAATTACGCTCACGGTTCGACCAATGTCCATCGGCAAGCTCTGGGAAATAGTTATGACTGGCGAGCGCTCACCCTTGGCAATAATCTCAACCTTGCCCATTGCCGTGAACTCATCCATTAGCAGCAGACACTGGCATTTCAAATCCGGGTTTTGCTCTGGCAACTCTTTCACATTTTCATTAATTAGCTGTGAGAAAAACAGCTTAATGATCGAGGCTGCCTGAAGAATCTCTCCGGCCGGAATATTGAGGTAAATGGTCATCTTCTTCTTGCGCACGTCACGCAAGTCAAAGTCGTCACCGGAGGTAAAAGTCCAACTGTTGAGACGACATCAATCACTTTCGAAATGATCCCCGCTTCCGGGCTCGTACAAATAGGTGGCTGGTGGGGGTGTACCGGCCCCGATGACCTGTGCAAAAAGTTCACGATGAGCAAACAGACTGGCGGTTACTCCTTCGAAAAAAATTGGGAGGATTCAGAGTTCAGTTCACGTGCTTCACTCGTTCTGCTTGGAGCGACAGGCAAGCTCACAGCCGAATTCTTTAATACGGCAAAGCCGCAGGATAAAAATGCGAAGAAGAAGACTGCCGTGAACTGGAAAACTCAAGTCTTCAAATCCGAATTGCTGTGCAAGGTCGACAAAATTCCCGCTAAACAATAGTGACTTGGCGGCCCAAGTGCGCGATGCGTAGTTGCTGGAACAGGCCGTCTTGTTGTGTTGTGTTAGCGATTCACAAGTACCCCTGCACCCCGCACTTCCAACCGTATTTCATCCAGCTTCGCACCGCTGCTGGATTCCAGTTGCACCACATGCCGCCCGGGCCAGGGCAGCCATTGGGCGCTGGAGCCATTGGCAAATTCTTTGCCGTCCATCAGCCAGCGCGCACTCTGGCCTTCGGATGTGAAAACCAAACGCTGGCTCTTGGGCGGAATGTCCGGGTCCAGGGCGATGATGCTGCCGTTCGCAGGTGCGGTGATGCGGCTGTTGGTCTGAGTGCCTGCCTTGGTTTGCGCGGCCCGTGTAAGGGTTGCGGCTGCTGCGCCCGGCAGGCTGAATTTCGCCTGTTGCGTCCCCTCGATAAACCATTCATGCCGCGCCGCTTCGGCGCTGTGCACGCTTGCAATGGACACCGTTTGGAGGCTTGCGGGGGGCGCAAAATTCACCGCCTGTTGCACCACACCCGCTGGTGGCTTGGGCGCACGACTAGCTTGTGTCTTGTGCAGATAGTTCATCACTGCAGCCCAGATGGGCGCAGCGCCAGTGGTGCCGCTCACATCCCACATGGGCGCGCCGCTGGCATTGCCCACCCACACCCCCACGGTGTAGCGCTGGCTGAAACCTAGAGCCCAGTTGTCGCGCATGTCTTTGCTGGTGCCGGTTTTCACCGCCGTCCAGAAGCGCGTGGCCAGAATGCTGTCGGTGCCAAAGGTGCGGGCCCGTGCGTTGGGGTCGGACAGGATATCGCCAACGATGAAGGCCGCCCGGGCGTCCAGCACCGGCTTGGCGGCCGATGCATTGCCGGGCACGAAGCGGGTCTGGCTAAAGCGGCCGCTATTCGCCAGCGTGCGATAGGCATTGGTGAGTTGTAGCAGCGACACCTCGGCACTGCCCAGCGCCAGGCTGTAGCCGTAGTAGTCGCCAGTCTCTTTGAGTGGCAGGCCCAGAGCCGTGAGTTGATTGTGGAAGGCGTTGGGCGAAACCATCACCAGCGTGCGCACAGCGGGCACATTGAGCGACGCGCCCAAGGCGGTGCGCACTGAGACCCAGCCCTTGAAGTGGTGGTCGTAGTTCTGCGGGATATAGAGCCCGCCCGAAGTCTGGATTTGTGTGCCCGAGTCATCCAGCAGCGATGCGGCGGTTATGCGCCGCTCGGCAAGCGCCTGCGCGTAAAGAAACGGCTTGAGCGTGGAGCCGGGTTGGCGCAAGGCCGTGACGCCATCCACCTCGGCGGCCTGGCTGAGTTCGCCGGACGACCCGACCCAGGCCAGCACCTCGCCGCTGGCGTTGTCCAGTACCACGACGGCGCCGTCCTCTACATGGCGTGCTTGCAGTTCGCGCAGTTGTTGCTGCAAGGCCTGCACGGCGAAGCGCTGTAGCGGCGCACTGAGTGTGGTGGCGACCGCGTTAGGGGGCGTGCCGGCTGCCTTGCGTTGTCGCAGCGCCTGCAGCGCGAGGTGCGGCGCAAGGCCTTCGCTGGCGGCAAAGTCACGGTGCTGCAAAGCGGCCTGGGCGTACAGGTCCAGGCCCTCGCAGTCCACGGCATTGCTGGCAGATTGCAGCAACTTGAGCACGCTGCAAGCGCGCTGCGCAACCTGCGCCGGTTTCGCGTTGGGTGCGCGCACCAAGGCTGCAGCCACCGCCGCCTCGCGGTTATCCAAGCCATGCGCAGCTTTGCCAAACAACGTGTGGCTGAGCGCATCAATGCCAATCAACTCGCCACGAAACGGCACCAGATTCAGATAGGCCTCCAAAATCTGGTCCTTACGCCAGCCGCTTTCCAGCAGTTGTGCGGACACCGTTTGACCGATCTTCTGCACCACGCTGCGACCACCCGAACTGCGTTTCAAATCATCGTCCAGCAGCCCGGCCAATTGCATGGTGATGGTGGAAGCACCACGCGTTTTGCTGTTCCACAAATTGCCCCAGGCCGCTGCAGACACGGCGCGCCAGTCCACACCGCTGTGCTCATAAAAGCGCTTGTCCTCGCTGAGCACAAGCGCCGTGCGCAGGGCAGGGGACACGTCCGGCAGCGCCACCCAAGCGCCCTTGCGAACACTGTTGTCGGTACGCACGCGCTGCAGCACTTTGCCGTGTCTATCCAGCACCAGCGTGTCGGAGGATGTGAAGTTTGTTTTGACTTCGTTGAATGTGGGTGTTGCCAGTACATGCGTGCTTGCCAGCAATAGTGTTGCCGCGAATGTTTTGAATATGTGTTTCGCTAAAGGCTGGCTTTTGTACCTGCCGGAGTGGGTATGGCCTAGGGCCTCATAGTGCCAAATGCGCACAAATCGGACCCAGGCCATACCCACCCCGGCGAGTGCGAATGAATCTACACAAGTGGCGATGAATGCCTTGGCCCCGACGGAAAGCATGTATTCCAGCAGACGCATTTCGTCAGCAGTGTCTGCGGTATCGCGGCCTCCCTGCAGGCGAGCCAGCGACGCCTCGTCGCAGCGGGGCGGCATGGGGTGGTGGCCGATTTGTGCGCGTTTGGCACCATGAGGCCGCCGCCCCATGCCGTCACGCTGCCAGCCAAAAGTAGCCTCAAAAAGCCCACCAAGCAGCCGAAGAAAAAGCCAGCAGGCAAACATCACTTGACCGCCTCTACCGAAACGCGCACATTCGGCGCCTCGCCAAACATCTCCGGCGCATACATCGCTTCCACCCGCGAAGGTGGCAATGCGAACGTGCCGACGTTGTTCAACCGCACCGTGTACTCCATCTTCACCATACCCTTGGGCAGGTATTCGTAATAGCTGCGGAACGACTCGAAACTGCGCTCCTCAAACGCAGCCCAGCCGGCACCGCCACGCTTCTCACCCTGCGTGGAAATCTCTGAATCGCGCCCCAGGCCACTGCCCAGAATCGTGGCACCACCGGGCACCGGATCGGTGATCACCACCCAGGTCATGTCGGACGACGCATTCACCTCCAGCGTGATGCGCAACACATCGCCGCGCGAGTAGCTGCCTGCTGGCAGGCCCTTGTCGGCCTGCTCAATGGGCGTGATGGTTTTCTTGATTTGATAGCCCGCATTGAAGGGCGCTTTGAGTTCCACTGCGGCCAGCGATTGCAGTGTCAGCCAGGGTTTGCCAGCGCCGCTGTGCGTCACTCCCAAGGTGCCCTTTTCAGCAACCTTGCCCCAGGGCAGGAACATGCTGTTGTTGCGCAGATTGCCGGGAGAGGCAGGCGCGCCGAAGAACGTGCTCTGATTCGCTGCACCCGAGGCGTCCGTAGTTTTGACGCGCTCCACCCGGCTCCAGTCCACCGCCGCCGTGGCAGCGCCCAAGCTGGCTTTGGTGGTGCCGGAAACCGGCGTGGCTTCAAACTTGGCGGAAAACTTTTCCAGCGCCAAACCGCCCCACAGGTTCGCCGTGGTGGTGTGCCAGGCACCGCCCTGCTGGCGGCTGATAAAGCCGTTGACCAATTTGCCCATATCGTCCTTCCAGGCCGGGTCGTCCAGCACGGCCAGGATCAGGCGGGCGTTGTTGACATCGCCGTTTTGCATCAGCCACCACCAGTAGTCGTCGCGCTCCGAGCTGAACACCATCTTCGTGCCCTGATAGCTGATGCGGCTGCGCAGAATCTGCGTTGCCTCGGCCAGGCGCTTGTCATGCTCGGCCACATCGGGCAGGCGCTTGAGGATGTTGAGCCAGTCGATCACTGCATGGGTGGGCCACTGGTTGGGCGCGAGGGTGATGCTGTTGAGCATCCTGGCCTGCGCTTTGCCGTAGCGCGACAGCGCTTCGATGGCGGCCAGTTTGCGCACGTCTAAATCTTTGCGCGGGCTCCAGAAGTCGCGCTGGATGCGGCCTTCGATAAAGGCGGTCAGGCCGCGTTCCATGGGCGCACGCACCGCATCGCTCAAGGCGAAGGCCGGGTTGATGCCGGATGCCTCATGCGTGGCAGCCAGCACATAGGCGGTGAGGGTGTCGCTGCCTCGGTTGGCCTCGCCATCACGCGGCGGGAAGTAGCTGGCCAGGCCATCGCTGTCCAGATAACCGGGAATTTGCGCAGCCACCGTCTGCCATAGCTTGGCGTCGCGCAGGCCCACCGCCTTGCTGGTCTTTTGCTCCAGACAGGCGAACGGGTAGTTGGCAAACCAGTCGCGCACGCCCGGCATGCCCTCGGCCAGCTTGGGCTGCAGCGACATCTTCAGGCCGCCACGGCCGGGCAGGGCGTCGGCGGGTGGATTGACGTCCAGACTGAACGGCCCGTCGATTTGCACCAGCGTGGCCTGCTGCACCGTGAGTGGCACGGCGGGGATGATGCGTTGGCGCGCCTTGAGTGCATCGCGTGCGCCACTCAAGGTGTCTTTCGCCTCTATCTCCCACAGGATGGCCTCATTGCGGGTCAGCGCCAGTTGAGCCGGGGCCGTCACGTTCCACGCCACTTCGCGCGCTTCACCAGCGGGGATTTCCACATTCTGAGGCTGCAAATCCAGCATCGTCGCGCGCGGCGTCACCACCACCTTCATCGCTTGTTTGGTGGTGTTGCGCAGCGTGAGTTGGGCGCGGAACTGGTCGTCCTCGCGCACCAGTGGCGGCAGGCCGCTGATGATCTGCAAATCCTGCGTCGCGCGAATCGTGGTGAAGCCGGTGCCAAACAGGCCGGTGCTGGCATCCGCCACCGCGACGATTTTGAAGGTGGTGAGCGCGTCATTCAGCGGCACCGTCACCGTGGCGCTGCCATTGGCATCGAGCTGCACGCGCGGGTTCCACAGCAATAGCGTGTCCAGCAACTCGCGCGCACCGCTGTGGCCACCACCGCCACCTGCCGGCACTGCCTTGCGGCCATAGTGGCGCCTGCCGATGATTTCCATTTGCGCCGTGGACGTTGCCACGCCCCAGGCACGCCGTTGCAACATCGCGTCCAGCAGATTCCAGGTGTCGTTGGGCATCAATTCCAAAAGCGCCTGATCCACCGCGGCGAGGGCCACTTCGGCATTGGCTGCAGGCTGGCCGTTGGGCAGCTTCACCTGAATCTGCACTTGGGCTTTGCCGCGCACGGGGTAGCTTTCCTTGTCGGCCTTCACGCTCACATCGAGTTGGTGGGCTTTGGTGCCCACGCGGATCTCGGTCACGCCGAGGCGGAAGGCGGGCTTGCTCAAATCGACCAATGCGGTGGGCGCCACGTATTCGCGCCCTTCGTACCAGAAGCTGGTCCACCACTCACGCGGCGCCTTGTAGCCCCAGGTGAAAAAGCTGTACCAGGGCACCTCGCGCAGGCGGCCACGCAAGGCCAGCACGCTCACATACACGTTGGGACCCCAGCCCTCCTGAATCTTGAGTTGCACCGTCGGGTCCTGGCCGTTGAGTTGCACCACTTGCGTCTCGATGATGCCCTCGCGCTCCACCGTCAGCAGGGCGGTGGCAAAGCGGAAAGGCATGCGCACCTGGAACTTGGCAGTCTCGCCGGGCTGATAACTTTTCTTCTCGGGCAGCAGGTCGATGCGGTCGTGGTTCTCGCCACCAAACCAGAGCTCGCCTTGCTTGGTGACATACACCGAGCTGGCCGCCTGGATGCTGTTGCCACCCGTGTCTTTGGCCGTCACCACCAGTTCCACCTCGCCCGGTTCAGAGAGCGTGGTGTCGCACAGCAGCAGGCCACGGCTGTCGCTCTTGCCCGAGCAGACGTTGCCCAATTCCTTGACCGTGGTCTTGTTGTCATAGGTGTAGAAGCCGCCCACCATGCGCTTACGCGTGGTGGTGACGATGCGTGCCGTGGCCTTCACTTCCAGCGCGACGCCTTCCTTTGCTTTGCCGCTAAGGTCCAGCGCCAGCGCCTGAAACTTGATCTGCTTGCCGCTGGAAACCCAGCCCTCGGTCCTGATGCCGGCCACCACGGCGGCAGGCCAGAGCGTGCGTGTGCTGCGGATGGTTTGCACCTCGCCATTCGGATCGGAGTAGGTGGCTTCCAACAGCAGGTCTTGTGGCTGCCTGCTGGCCGGTACTTCGGCAATCGTGGTCTTGCCGGCGCCGTTCTTGTCCAAGGTGATTGGCAGTTTGTCAGCGATGACGCGGTTGTCGGTGTTGCTGCTATCGGTTTCTTCGTCACCGGCTGTCACGGTGTCTTGTTTGCCGCGTGGTGGCGAAAAGCTGAAGGCATCGAAGTCGGCAAAGCTCAGGGTTTTGGTTCGCACCAACGCCGACACGCGCACCGGCAGATTCGCAGCCGGGCCACCGGACACGTAGTTGACCTGCACGTCCACCGGCACCGTTTTGACATTCACCAGTTGCTCTTTCCCGGCAGGTGCTACACGGCCCTCTAGCACCGGCAGACGGAACTCTTCCACGCGGAACTGGCTGGTGTAGAAAGTGCGCTCGTTGCCGGAGCCGCGCAACTCGATGGAATACACACCCAGCTTGGCCGCTTGCGGAATCGCAAACGTGCTCTCGGCACTCTGGCCGCCGGTGGCGGTCTTGCGCCAGTTGAGTGGCTGGGTGTATTGCTGGCCGCTGCCCTGGTGTGTGATGACCAGCGTTTGCGGCTGCGTAGTTGGCAAGCCAAAGCCCTTGCTGGTTTCCGTGCGCAGCAGGTGCTTCATGGACACCGTTTCACTGGAGCGCAGCAGGCTGCGATCCAGGATGGTGTGGGCGCGTTCATCCGGCCCTGCCTCCTGGCTGGTGGGCAGGTTGAAACGCCAGGGCTCTATGCCTTTGTTCCAGTCGCTCCAGGTGAAGGCCAGGTCTTGCACCGAGCCCTTGGCGTCACCGGCTGGCTGCTGCGCGCGGGCGCTGACAAAGTAGGCCTGGCTGTAGGCGCCTTCCAAATCGCACGAGGGCGCTTGCGGCGGCACGCCTTCCAGCTTGGCAACTCCTAGTTCATCGGTCTTGCCCGTGGCGACTTCACGGCCCTTGCAATCGGACACACGCACCGTGGCCCCGGCAACCGGCATGCCCTTGTCCAGCGTGGTGACCCAGGCCAGGGCATTCTCGCGTCCCAGCTTGAAGTGCACGCCCAAGTTCGTCACCAGCGCAGAGGTGCGGACAAACATGGTGCGGCCACCGCCGTAGCGTTCGTCCAGCAGCGAGGCACCTAGCTTTTGCGAAGCGATCTCCACCACATGGAAGCCCGCATCCAGCGGAATGCCCACCACCTCAAACGGGCGCGGGTCGTTGTTAGCGGGCGTGGGCAAGTCCAGCGTCCTGACGCTTGGCTGGCCATGCAGCAGCGAGACCATGCGCGTCTGTACCCAACTGCGGTCGGCCTCAGTTACCGATGAGGGCAGGGGTAGGTGCGAGTCGCTGCCAGCCAGTTTGCGCGGCACGGTCGTGTTGTCGTAGCGCTGAATTTTCTGAAACCAGGCAATGATTTCAGCATCGGTGCCGGGCTTGAAGTCGCTGACCTGGCCCTTGCTGTTTGCTGGCACAGGCTTGGTGGAGGGCGCGGCCTGTGCGGCGTTCAGCCCCTGCACCTTGAGCGCGGCCTCCACATTGCGCAGCGTCACCGGCAACAGTGTCACGCCATTCGGTTCGGCAAAGCGCTCGACGATGCCAAACGGGGCTGCCGCAAACTTGGCCAGCGGCGGCATGGCGGCAGTGGCCACCTTGAGCGGAAAGTTGCCGGCATTGCGCAGGCTGCGGCCGCTGGCGTCCTTGAAGTCTTTGGGCAACTCGATGCGCATCGTTGTCAACTCGGGCAGCACGGGGCCGAAGCTGATGTGGCTCAGCACATGCTCATCGGCCCCATCGCTGTTGTCGCCGCTGTCGTTGGCCCCAAAGATCGGTTTGAAGCTTTCCTTTTCAGACACCAGACGGATGCCCTCCAGCAACTTTTTGGACACCGGCGCGTTGAAGTGCAACGCCATTGGCCGTATTGGCAGGCAGGCGCTTTGGGCGTTTTCGCGCTCGCAGGCAAAGCTGGCGTCAAAGGGCTCGCGCACCTGGAAGGCAAAACGTTTTTCTACCGTGTTGGCCACGCCGCTGGGGGTGGCCACGCCTTTTTCAAACACCAGTTGTACCCGGGCGTCAGCGCTCAGGCGGCGGTTGCAGGCCAGTGCGGCAAACGACAGCGGGCTCTTGGCGGCCTCCTTGTCCCAGCCTTGGGACTTGAGCAATTCGGTGCGATCTTTGCCCTCGACCAGGCGCACCGCGACGCGCTCACCCAAGCCATCCACCGCGCACCACATATGGGCCAGCAGGCTGGCCGTGCTGGCTTCGCCCGAGAGGCGCAGCAAGAAGACCTGCTCTTCATCGATGCGCGTGCCCTCGTAGGGCCTCACGGTTCGCACAAAGGGGCCACCCGTGCTGAAGCGGTAACTGGTGGGCCCGGTGTAGGCCACGCCCTTGGCCGATTGGAGGCCCGCTTTGGGTTGCAAACTGCAGCCCACGCCGGGTGGCAAATCGTTTTCAAACTCATAGGCCCAGGCGCGATCGCTCACCCAGCGGCCAGCGCCTTTGGCGGCCTGTGCGTCATTGCATTGCACCGATATCGGTGCCTCGGCTTTGGGGTCGCCAAAGTTGACCGCGCTGTCGTCAAACTTGGCCAGCACCTGGCGCACGCGGGCCACTTCACCTTGCGGCGAGAGGCTGGTGATCTGGAAGGCATGGGTGGTTAGCGTGGTGAACGTGGTTAGCGCAGCCAACGCCAGCGCGAAGCCGACCACTAATTTCTTTGTTGCTTTTGTTTTCATGAGCGGGCCCTGTTGATTGGCAATTTCCTGCGGTTTTAGACGGATCCGCTGTCTATTATGGAGAGGGTTGCGATCACGGCTATGACACCGAATTGGCGTACATTGCCCGTAGGCACAGGCAGCGCACTAGCTGCCCTCAAACCGCCTCCTTCAGTTAGCAGATTTGGATCAAAAACAATATGGGTATGCAAGACCGGGACGACCCCATCGACCAACAGCGCGAGCGTGAAAAGCAGCGCCAGTTGGATGCGACGCGTGCCAAGTTCGCAGTCTTTTCAGCCCAACATCTGAACAGCAAGCCCGCCTCACCGCTTAGGGCGGGATTTGTCCCGATGATCCTCTTCTGGTGCGTGGTCATGGGCGTGTTGTACCTGTTGATGACGCACTTTCTCAAGCCCACACAAACCCAGGTGCTGGCCAATGGCGATCTGGTGATCGAGCGCTCGCGTGACGGGCACTTCTATGCCATGGGAAGCGTCAACGGGCGCGATGCGAAGTTCATGGTGGACACCGGCGCGTCCGTGGTCAGCGTGAGCGAGCAGTTTGCCCGGCAAGCGGGCCTCGTCGGAGGCACGCCCACCACCTTTCATGCGGCCAACGGGGCTAGCGCCGGGCGCTTGGTGCAGGGCGTGAATGTGGCGGTGGGCCCCGTGAGCGTGAGCAATGTCCGGGTCGGCGTGGGGCTGGTGGGTGGTGAAGAAAGCGATGCCTTGCTGGGGCAGTCGTTTCTGTCGAAGTTCGACATCGCCATCAACAACAAGCAAATGGTTCTGCATGCGCGTGGCATTGCAAATTAGAGTGCTCCAAACTGCATCTCGTCAAACGCTGGCTCACACGCAGGCAAATTAGCCTGAAGGCCTCTTTAACCATATAGGAGTTCATCATGCCCAAGTTTGTTATTGAACGTGCGATCCCTGGAGTGGGTGCCACCAAGGCTGCAGAGTTGCAGGCGATATCCCAGAAGTCCTGCAGCGTGCTGCAAGAAATGGGCCCTGACGTGCAGTGGGTGCAAAGCTATGTCACGGGAGACAAGATCTACTGCATTTACATCGCAGCCAATGAGGACCTTGTCAGGGAGCATGCGCGCCGGGGTGGCTTTCCTGCCAACAGTGTTGCACGTGTTATGTCCAACATCGACCCTACGACCGCAGAGGTTTAAGCGGACGCGTGTAATTGGCAAGTCACGGGGAAAGAATGAGCCATGGGACTTGCCATTTACTTGATGGGAAAGCCGCGAATAGAGCGCGACGGCCAGGCAATGCCTGCGCCACGCGGTCAGAAGGTGTGGGCATTGCTGGGGTATTTGCTGCGCAGCGGAGCAGCGGTTAGCCGTCACCATTTGGCCGATCTGTTATTTGCGGATGCGCAAGATCCTCAGGCTACATTGCGTTGGAATCTGAGTGAGTTGCGCAAGCTGCTGGGCACTTCCGGATTGCAGGGTGACATGCTGGCAATGGTTCATGAGCCTTCCACTTATGCAGACGTCGACGCTTTGACACAAGGGGCCTGGTCATTGGCCTTACGGGTTCCCGGTCTGGAGCAGCCCTTTCTGGAAGGTGTGCACCTATCCGGTTGCCCTGCATTTGAGGTGTGGCTTGCAACCGAGCGGCGGCACTTGCAGGCTACTTGTGAGGCTGTCCTGCGCGAGGCTGCATTGGCGCGTTTGGCAGCAGGTGAATGTGCCGCGGCGACCGATCTCGCGTCGCGCCTGGTTCGACAAAATCCCTTGGATGAAGACTACCAGGTGCTTCTGGTGCGTTGCCTGGCAGCCGCTGGTGACGGAGTAGGGGCAGCGCGTCAAGCCAGTGCCTGCCGGGAACTATTTTTGCGCGAGCTTGGCGTGCCACCGGGAGCCGCTTTGGATGCGGCAATGCACACCACCACCGCGACGCCGACTAATCGCCCCGCAACAGGAAGGGCTGCCGCCATCGCACAAATGGAGGCCGGAGAAGCCGCAATTGGGGCCGGTGTGCTGGACGCTGGTTTGCAATGTTTGCGGCGTGCGGTGGTAGAGGCCGATGCCACCGGCGACGCCGAGTTGCGTACGCGCTCCAGAGTTGCGCTTGGCGGTGCACTGGTTCACGCCGCCCGAGGTCGTGACGAAGAAGGGGCCACCGCACTTCACGAAGCGCTGTCGATTGGCAAAGATGCCTGTGCCCGCTATGCAGCGGCGGCCAGTCGGGAGCTTGGCTATGTGGAGTTTTTGCGGGGTCGCTATGAGCGCTCGGTGGTGTTGCTCCGTCAGGCCTTGGTGCTTGCTGGAGAAGATCGAATTGAGCAAACCCGCATAGCCATTGTTCATGGGTCGGTACTAAGTGATACGGCCCATTACGCCGAGTCGATTGCGCTGTTGCAGCAGGCCACCTTGCAGGCCGAAAGTCAGGGTGACAAAAAGCAACTTGCCTACGCACTATCGATGCTTGGCAGGGCCATGCTGTTGCACGGCGACTTGACCCAGGCTGCACGCCTTTTGGATGACTCCATTGCGTTGGCGAAACAGTTGTGGACAGCCTTTTTGCCGTGGCCGCAATCTTTGCGTGCCGAGGTGGATATGCGCAATGGAAACGTGGACGTTGCCGCCGAGCGCTTCGAACTCGCCTTTGCACTGGGATGTCAGTTGGGAGACCCTTGCTGGGAAGGCATTGCCGGTCGCGGGCGGGGGTGCGTTGCGATATCCCGAGGGGATACAACCGGCGCCATAGAAATCCTGCTGGATGCCATTACCCGCAGCACCCGGCTGCCAGACGGATACCTGTGGGCAAAGGCCTATGCACTGGATGCCCTGTGCGGGTTGGCTATTTCGAAAAAATTGCCGGAGGCAACGATTTGGCTTGATGAACTGCAAGACATTGCAGCACGAAGTGGGATGCGCGAGCTAACGGTTCGTGCTCTGATGCATCGTGCTGCCCTGGGCGACACATCCAGCACTCAGGCGGCCAAGTTGCTCGCAATCGAAATAGATAATCCCGCGCTGAGCGATTGGTGCCGCTGATCGCCTTTGAGGTCGCATCCCTCCCGGGACAAATTGGATTTATGCAAATGTTTGCTGGTGCTGGGTTACTTCTGGGCCGGTGTTTACCCTTATTGGTTCAAGATTCACCCGATTGGGGGATTGCCTTCACACGATGATTTTGCTCAAAATCATGTTGAGGGAAACACAACATGCATTCAATAAGAAAGCTGTTTGATCGTGACAGGTCAGCGCAGCAAAACATCCTATTTCAAGTTCGACCAATCGGGCATGTTGGATTCGGTGTCTTCGCTCACGCTGTGCTGATATCCATTCACATCGACCTTGCCGTTGCCGTTGCGCACTGCCAGCGACTACGCAATCAAAAAGTGAGCCACATCATCGATATTGAAGAGCGTATTCGACTTGAATATCTCGTTGAGACAAGCAACACCAGGATCTGTGATTTGGAAGAACTGCCAGACAGATCGCATGACGAAGACGCAGAACTGACAAAGTTATGGGCAGAGCGGGATGGCGCTGAACACCAGTTGAACGCCGCTTTATAGTCCACCCAATTCAGTGGTGTTTGTGAAGATGAACGCGCCGTTTGAAGACCAACCCTCGGGCACCTCGCATTCATAGAGTTTGGAGCCACGACAAATCGCGCACACAACTGCGCGCTGCCTATTGAGTTCAGCCTGTGTGGTTGTTGCGGTGTTGGCCGCTTTGTCAACGGCTTCTTGGACGATCGCCAACAACTCGTTGTCCTCGACCATGTCAGGATGATTTCTGATGTGCTTTGAAAATGCGATGGGAATCTGCCACCATTTCAATGCAAAGTGCGCCATCACTCTGCTCACAGCGACAAAATCTAGTGGGGTGCCGCAATGACCATGATCTTGCCTTCGCGTCCCTTTTCTTAAAGTTAGAAAAGTGAACCGGCTATTTCTACACCAGCCTACGTTAGGCTTTTTGGCTATGGGTTGTTCCCTTTGACGTCAAATAGCCTGCATGACTGATGCCAATCAGCGACAGCAAACTTTGATCCAGATTTGGAAATGAATTGAATCCACCGGAACTGGTCATCACAAACATTTTCCCAAGCGCGGTACCGTAGGCAATGGCGACGATGAGTGTGAAGAAGAACATTTGCACCTTCGCCATATCCACATGTGCACCATTTCCAGTTTCGTCCCCGGTGAACATGTCGCTCCATCGCGCCAGCTTGGGATCTGTGTTCACCAGAATCAAACCTTTGTTATCGATCGTTGCTGACTCCTCCCCCTGCGACAGGAGTGACTTCTTAGTCGCGTCAAGCTCAGTTTCATCTGGATCGTGTTCCTTCTTTATGCTCATGATAAGCGGTGATCCGACCAAAGAAGTCGTGCTGATTCCCATCAGGATCCAGAGTTCAGTTGGCACGTTGATCGTCAACGCATCGTCGAGACCCATCAGAAGATTCCACAGTGCGCCGGTAAAAAACGCGGACAACACAAGCACCGTCCAAATGACCAATTGCAGCCGCGAGAGGCTGATGACGTTCCTATTGTCAATTAGCACCCCTCGCCATCGCCCAAGAATGCCGTGACCAACTATGGCCATAAAGCCGGTCACTAGTGCAAGATTTGACAACCAGGAAAAGAGGGTGTGCCCTGAGCCCAAGGACCACCAAGTCAGAAATGGCATGAGACCAAGAATGAGGGCAAGCCCAAGCGAGTGGATAGGCGTCCAGGATTTTTCCATTTATTGCTCCCGATAGAGATGTGTTCCAGAATCCCGATCACTACAAACTTAATTCGTCGAACCAAGTGGCGCCGTCCCACCTTCTAGAAGTCCGGCAACTGACTTGTGCAGAACCGGGTTCTGAGGTACGACATAGAACAGGCCGCCCCGGCCATTTTGGCTACTCGAGCAGTTCCCGCCAAGTGCCCCTTGCTGATTCAAATCACCAAAAATGACGTAGTCTTCCGCTCCAGACATGGCTACCCCTATTTTTGCGTGATTGAAGTCAGAACCTAATCCACCTGTTAGACCAAACTTGGTTCCATTCCACTGCCCACTGGTCGCGATTTCAACTTTGCCTGGCGAAGGAAGGCTGCCGCTCCAACAGGGAATATTGGATTTTTGATCTGTTGTCGGTATTTGTGGTCTGGCCCACCAAGTAGCAGTGCGCAAATCCTGACTTCCCAACATCGATGAAACCATTTGCCATGGTGGAACATGCAAATTTGATGGCTTTGAAATCAGGAGGATGCCGGTAGACAGCGTCTCTTTGGTTGCAATTGCCGAGTCGACCCGTTTACCTAGCGTGTTAACCAGTTCCTGAACCTCGATAGGCCCACCGTTGTTCACGATTTGATGATTGCTTGGGTCTGTAGCAATACTCGCATTGTTCAGCGCATTCAGTACTTTCACAAGATCGTCCCTGGTGAGCTTCACTGAAAAAAAGTGCTGACTCACCACAACATCGTTGTCAGAAATACAGCCAAGAGTGTTCCCACTCGTCTCCTTTCTCGGAACTTTGGTACTGCCCGCGCCAGGCCATGAGGGTGTCGACACCTGCAATGCAAATCCTTCTCCTGTATCGTTCCAGGCAACCATGCCTTTGGAGTGTCCCCAAGGGCTGTTGCAGTTTCCCAGACCGCAGCCTTTGACGGCAGGATCACCGTAAAACTGGTCGTTCCAGATGACAAAATAAAGCGCGCCGTTGTAGACCCGCTCAAATGTGGCGCCAACAGGATCGTTAGACGTATCGCCAATACAGCTATTGCCGCTTTTTAATGTTGGGTCAACATTGGATGCATAGACAAATTGCTGACTAAAGGCCCGGTACTTTTGAACCGTCCCCCCAAAAGCACATGCTGGAGCCGTGCCAACGCTACAACCGGGAAATGCCTTGGCGTTGAACTTGAAAGCAAACCACCAGTCAACCGGGTGATTGACAGCTTCAAGGGGCGACGGCGCTTGTTCGTCAGCTTCCGCCCGTTCGCCAAGCAGTGCTCCAGAAACCAACCAGCATGCGGATATTGCAAATGCCAACGAAAGGCACCTGTGAAACCACTGGAGCAATTGACACAACATTCGTAATCTCCGTATTCGAATCGCGTGGCCCAACGCTAGTCACACAAAATACGCCCGGCCCAGCTGGGTCCAGCCAAATCACATTTGTTTTGGAATAAGTGCGTCACCCCGCTGAAACGCATCGGTAAAGCGATCCAGACCATTGCTGCCACCATTCACCAGTCGTCTGGCCTCCTTCATGTTCCCGTGCATTAACGCGTCTTTAATTTGGATTTCCCTCTCGCCAATAAAAAGCGCTAACAATTCGGAGGCGATGGTGGGGTCCGATGCGAGATTCGGCTGAGCTTCCAGGTCTGCCGGCTTATTTAGCCGAGGGCCGTAATGCTGGTAGTTGGCCCGACCTGTTAACTGGACGAAACCTCGTCCCTTGTAAGAATCACCGTCGGGTGAACCGATATTGCCGAGATCTTTGCGGTTGTCATACAGGTCAAAGGGATGCCCATTTGGCGAAGTGTTAAATCTGGATGCACCTTCTGCAATTGGCATAAAGGACTCGGTCTCAGCTCGAATGGTCGCCAATGCCATAAGGGCCATGGAACGATCCTGAAGTCCCTGTGCATCCAACGCCATCAACACAGATGGAAGATTTTGTTTGATGTTCCCGATGGGCGTCATTGGAAACATGCCGCTTACAACTTGAACGGTCACGAACGACAAGGCGTCAGGTAGATGGTCACTTTCTCCAAGTCCAAGGGCTAAGAGCGTTCTTGGTCCGGCAATACCATCCGCCAGCAAGCCAGAGCTTTTTTGAAAGGCAATCACAGCGGCTTCTGTTCCGGGACCGAAACTGCCATCGACTGATCCAGGATCAAAGCCATGCTCCTTGACTGCTTGTTGCAGTAGTTTCACGTCGTCACTGGTCATGCCAACTTTAAGAACGTCCATGCAAACAGCCTCCCATTGATCTATATATTCCAAACAAAGTGGCTTCAACAAATCCCCTTGCCCCTTGCTTAGCGGATAACACTGCCTGGAAGCGGATCATGCGTTTAACGGGAAGTCTGGGTAGGGCAACTTGACGCCGCCTTCCGGTAACGCTTTCCACTGGGTTTTACTTCGCAGAGCAGCATCTGTGACCGCATAGCCCCAATTGATCAGTTCGCATTGTTCTTTTTCCGAAAAACTGTCCAAACGGGTTCGGATGTTGCTGAGCTCAGCAATCTTTTGAGGGGAAACTTGAATGCCGTCAGCCAACCCGTAGTCGGCAATATTGGTCGCAATTCCATAGTAGGCACCCTTTGAGACACCTGATTGAAATTGATGGATCAAAAAGCGCTTACGAAGTGCGAGGGCCTGTGTCATACCAATGTTCAATACTTGCAACAGCAGCGTCGGCCACATCGCTGATATTGACGCATTCAATTCGAAGGGCTTACCGGCATCACTCGCCAATATCGTGTCGTACCTTCCCCAAACTGTTTCAAGTCCCAGGTTGTCGTAGACACCGCCATCAGCTAATTGAAGCTTCCGCCTGAAGTCGATCTGGTCATATAGGTCTGCACCTTCAGTTTTTGTAAAAACAGTTGGATCGAGTTCGACATCGACAGGAGAAAGGACGGGCGGGAAAGCGCTGGAGCAACCGACGGCAAATGAAACATCGAACGCATGGTCTTCAATCAGTCCTATCCGGTAATTGCCACAGTAGGGCTTTGAAAACCGAAAACTAGATCCAGTGGCTAGGTTGGTCGAGTTGAAAACAAATCGCGGGCCTTCGTCACTCAGATCTTTCAATTTGACACCCAGACCCAGGGCAGCCCTGTACTTATCAACGACCTCTTCACTTGCGGTCTTGAACGGGTTAAGGGCCCCGGCGATGATTGACCAAGTATCCAGCGTCGATCCGCAAAAGGTACGCAATGGACTTACAAATTGATCCTCGAGATTGGTGAATTTTCCATTACCGTCGTTGGTCAGCTTTGACCAATTGACTGCCAGGACCCCTGCAACAATCGACCCTCCTGAGACACTGGATATTCTCTTTAAGCCTGCGAGCACGCCTGACTGATTGAGTCGAATGCATGACCCGACGTGAAACATCACAGCACGGAATCCTCCGCCTGACAACGCAAGTGCCGTCCCAGACTCAATTGGCTCAGATCCAAAAGGCATCACTCATCTCCCGATAAGTCCAAAATTTGCACCATTGTTGGCGATCAACAGAAAGCCCAACGGACTCCAATATATAACCATGTCGACAACATATATATTGTTGTGAAAATTCAATCAAGAAGTCGTATAACTTGCGTTCAGGGTTCCCGTTCAATTCCCGCAGAGTTGGATCTTCACGGTTGCCCCTTCCAGCTCTCGCATAGAAAGTATTTCGCTGTTGGGTCAGCGAGTTTCAGGCGCAGGGCGACCCGAATGCCAGCGCCAATGTGAGCTGGATGGAACGCCCGTTGGGCGCCCGTCTCTGCTTGGCCCCCGGATCAGAACTCCAGTAAATACTCGTGCCCTATCACTTTCAATGAAATATATATAGTCGTATCACTCCGTTGGCGGATCGAGCAATTTCTGCTGACTTAGCCACGATGAAGCACGTTTGAAATACACACCCTCAATCAAGGGTCGCCAGTGATGAGATGCGGCGACCTGCACGGGAATTCCAATGCGGCACCGATCCTTTGCGACGGGTGCCTTCAATTTGATGCGGTTGTCCAGAGGCGGAAACCTGCTTGCTGCCCGCAGCTTTGCTAATAATCTGGTAGTTACCACCGTGACCTCGTGCGGTCTTGAATGGCCCGGTAGGAGCGACGGCCCCAGGGAGCTTGGCCATGGTCATGTAATCATAGGGCCCGGCGGCGCCAGGAACGAACCAGGAGCGCAGGAGCCAGTTCGAGACTTGTACGACTGTTCCGTCCTTGCAGGTTTTGCCATAGGTTTGGACTTCGACTGCATCGCACATCTCCAAGGCGTGGAGCACGCCCTTATTGTCATTGGCAAAAAGGTTTGCTCCCTCGTCCCCAGCCGTCTCCAGGATTTCGTGCGAAGCGTCAACGCTGAGTCCGTTCGGCCCATATAGGCTTTGGCATGTCTTAACAGCGCAGAGCGCAAATGGGACTCCTTTGTTGTTGACATCATGGTAGGCACTTGCACCGGGCGCGTCAGGTAGCGACGGGAGAAAGACGTAGGCCCATTCGCCAGGCTTGATGTCTTTTACATTTGCGCCGACGCGCAGCTTCGCTTTCGTACCCCACTCGGCCGCAAACTCTTTGTTTACCTGGCTGTTGACGGCCTCGGCGATGCGAGATAGGACCACCACAGATAATTTCGAACCGTCCGTAGTAGTTGCACCCTCGGTGTTATCAATTAGAACCCACTGTACTGCGTTCATGCTGGCTCCTTTGGGAAAGAAGTGTTGACGTGGTCTTACATATTTCGTTGCCCTGCATAAGCGTTAAGTTTTCCTGAAAAGGAAAGCCTGACTCACGCTTGGGGTTTCTAATTCAAAACCTTCACCGCTTTTGTTTGTCGTACCGCGCAAGTGAATGACCGAAACATATTTGGTAGCGATGAAGATGGACGTTGTGCCTTAGCCATCGGTGAAGCCCGCCTAGCTCTAGGTCTTGGATCTGGGGGCATGGCCCGCCCATTCTGCGGGCCACCCCAGGTCAATAAGGTTTGCGCCGTATCGCGGTCTTGGGAGACTTGTCTGCCGATTTCTTGACTGCCACCGGCTTAGACACTTTGGCCGCCTTCTTGCCCGCTACCGCTGCCTTGAACTTAGTACCAGCGCTGAACTTCGGAACTGTCGTGGCGGCGATCTTCAGGGCTTCGCCAGTGCTCGGGTTCTTGCCAACGCGCGCGGCGCGCTTGCTTGGCTTAAAGGTGCCAAAACCAATCAGGGCAACATCGTCCCCCTTGGCAACCGCAGTGGTAATGATTCCGACCAGTGCTTCGATGGATTTCCCCGCAACGGCCTTGGACACGCCAACCTTTTCGGCCAATGCGTCAATCAGTTCAGACTTGTTCATTTGTTCACGCTCCCTTGGTTAAAGCGGGCATGCTAACCGAGTTTCCGGCAATTTTAAAGAGCTGCGATATACAGAATTTGCGCAACCCGGCAAACCGCTTCCTTAGCGTGCGACACAGGGCAATTGTCACCCGCTCCGGGCGGGAAGGTCTACGTTCCCGCGCGTGGCCCCGAATTGGGGGATACACAGATTGCGCTGGCCGAAACACTAATTGAATTGAAGCCGCCACCCGAATGGGCGGTTGAGAACCTCGCAATTTCAGCTACACAATTTGTAGCCAGACCGCTATGAGGCGGGACTGAGCCAACGAACTCCTTCATTTACTCATCTTCCTCAAGCTCCGTGCCAGCATCTACCGATTACAGCAATCCGTGATTGTGAAGCGCCAAAGTGTAGGTTCGCGGGCAGTTGTAGGTTGATCGTCCTATCAGCGGTTCCCCTGCAGCAAGAGATTGAAGGACGCTGTCAGTGCATCGGTTTGCGCCTCAACTATGCCAATGCTTGGAGCACCGTATCGCTCAAGTAGCAATTCCAGTGTTTGCATGCCCTCGCGCAGAACAAACAGGGCCGGCAAGCCCGAAGCCGCCAGCACAGTGCGCAGTTCGACCATCCATGCCACCGGCGTGTTCGTGCACAGCCCGCTGTCAATGACAAAGGCGATTACGTCACCGTATTTCTCGATGTAGTCAGCAGCAGCCTTCGCATCGGCCACCAGATGCACGCCGTAGGGCAGCACCGCCTTCAGGTGCGCGGCTAGCGCGTCTTCTTTCGAAAGTAGCAGCACTTTCATGCGCCGGTCGGTTTGCGTGCCGACATCAAAATTCACCGCGCCAGGCACTTTGCCATGCTCCTGCGCCAATTCGTCCCAGAACTTGGTGCCCAGCACTTTTTGCACTTCCTGTAGCGTGGTCATGCCTGAGACGATCCAAGTCTTGGCGCTGGCTGCCATGGAGCGGCGGTGGCCCCGAACCGCGTCTTTCAGTGTTGCCAGACTGCGCCCGCCCAGCAGCAGTGCCTGGCGCAGTTCAGAGGTCATCTCTACATATTCGATGATCGGCAGGCGACCTCGGTAGCCTGTAAAACCGCACGCCTCGCAGCCAACCGGACGGTACGGCGGCAGCTCGCCGGTGATGCGGTGGAATTCTTCCTCCACAGCCAATAGTGGGGCAAGTCGTGGTTGGCGGCAGTCCTCGCACAGGCAGCGCACCAGGCGCTGCGACACCACGCCTATGAGTGCATCGGCCAGCACGCTGGCATCCAGGTTCAAGTCCAACAGGCGAGGGATGGAGCCCAGCGCGTCGTCGGTATGCAAAGTGGAGAGCACCAGATGTCCGGTCAGCGCGGCCTGCAGGGCGATGCGCGCTGTTTCTTCGTCTCGAATTTCGCCCACCAGTACCACGTCCGGGTCTTGCCGCAGGATGGAGCGCAGCGTGTCGGCAAACGACAGGCCCTGCTTCTCGTTCACCTGCACCTGCGAGATGCCCGGCAGCACGTATTCCACCGGGTCTTCAATCGTCATGATGTTCACGTCCACGCTGTTGAGCTCGGCCAGCAGCGCATACAGCGTCGATGTCTTGCCCGAACCGGTGGGGCCGGTGAGCAACACAATGCCGGCACTTTGCCCGATCAGGCGGTGCAGCGCCTGCTGGTCGGCCAGCGAAAACCGGCTTTGGTGCAGCGAGAAATTGCGGCTTTGGTCGAGCAGACGGCAGACGATGCGGTCGCCGTCGTAGGCCGGCAGAATGGACAGTCGGACATCAATTTCGCGCTGTCCGTACTTCAGCCGCAAGCGACCGTCTTGCGGTTTGAGCGGATTGGGTTCCAGCCCGGCATGCGTTTTGAGGTAGCGCGAAATGCTCTCCAGCGACTCCATCGGCAGCGTGGCAATGCGCCGCATCACACCGTCGATACGAAAGCGGATGGCCCCGCCGCCGACAAACGGGTGGATGTGAATGTCGGACGCATTGCGGTCAATGGCGGTGCGCAAAATGGCGTTGGACAGTTTCACGGTGCTACTGTCGCTCCCGATGCCTTGTGCCAGCAGGTCGATCACGCGCGTCTTCGTGTTGCCTTCGCGCAGGGCTTGGGCAAACAGCCGGGTCTGGCAGGTGTCGATCTCCTCGGGCGACAGCACCACCAGTTGTACTTGCCGTTTGGCAGCAAAGCTCAGTTGCTTGAATTGGTCTTGCGTCAGGCGTGGGTCGGCCACAGCAATGCAAGCCAGATCGCGCTCGTGCCACAGCGGTGCCAGGCCCATCTGCCGGCACATGCGCTCGGGCAAACAACTGCCATCGCCGGGCTGAAAGCGCTTCAGGGTGCCCGGCTCCAAGCCGTGTGCCTGCGCTACCAGGGCAGTCAACTCCTGTGCGCTGATGTGGAACAGGCTACACACCTGCGACCAGGCATCGTTCAGGTTGGGGGCAATGGTCACGCTACCCGCTACTACGATGTTGGGATAGCCTCGTCGGGCGGCATCGACCAGCCAATGCACGGGGGTGTTCATGGTAGTTTCTTCTCGACTAGCGCTTGCCCAAAGGCTCAACGCTGACCTTCTCAGTCAGACTGTCGTAGTTGGCGTGCCAGTGTGGCAGCGTCCAGTCCAGTGTGTAGGCCTGCTCGCCGGGGCGGTACACCAGCACCGACTCAGCGATCAACGAGGCCAGCCCTTCGGGAATAGCAACCTGGCTCAGCACGGCCGGGTACTGGCCTTGCGAAATACGGTAGGCCTCAATGAGCCCCACTACGGCAATCAGCTCGCCCTCGGCAGCGCTGGGGTTGGTGGCGGGGTCCGGCCAGGCGAAGGGCTCGGTAAAGCGCGGGTACTGCGTAAACAACACCACCGCAAACACGGCCATCAGCAACGCAGTCAGAATTTGCTTGCCGCGTGGCTGGCTTGCGACCTTGTTGAGTTGCGCGTCCGCCTTGGACTGTTGGGCTTGCGTGTCCTGCCGGGCCGATTCGATCAGTTGATCCAGATTGTTGGAGTCATTCATGGCCGGGTTCCGTTCATGTTCATGTACAGAGCAACGGTGGAATAAGATTTGTTGATATCGAGTCTGTCCCGATAGGTGTTGGGCTTCATGATGTGGTGCACCGCAAGAATGGTTTGCTGGGCCGTTATGCGCAGCGCCGGGCTATTTTGGGTCAGGGTGTGATCTTCAGTAACCGACACCCTGTACTGACCGGCTTCGTGGTTGAAAGGATCCGTACCGGAGTACACATTCAGATTGATTCCCAGGTGCGCAAATGCGGTTTCAGCCTTGGTCAATCCCGTAAGCGGTTGCAGACCACGGCAACTATTACTCCCGGCGGGACGGACGCAGTAGACCAAAGCGTTCGCAGCCGGTCCGAGGTTGGGCTGGACATTGAGAGGCTTTCCCAGGGTTGCCCCGGTCTCAGCCTGCAGCCCTGCCAACACGACGTGAATCTTGTCCATCACCAGAACAATTTCCGCCGCCTTGGCCCGGTAGACATAGGCTTGGTACGACGGTACGGCCACTGAGGCCAGAATGCCAACTATGGCGGTGACGATCATCAACTCCAGCAAAGTGAAGCCGCGTTGAGATTTTTGCATACTTGAAGACCTCAGGGGTTAGTTGACGGAGACAACAAGAGTTTCAGGCTGGGCTGGATCTCGGCCAGACAATCGTCGGCGCTGCCGCCTTTGAGCACGGCACGGCGGTAGCCCACGTAGTACAACGACCAAACTGCATAGCAGCGCGCGGGGATATCGTCAGAACCGTCTTCGCGCAACCATTGCATGATGGGTGCGAGCAACTGCCAGACCTGAGCGACGATGATGGTCTCGTTCTCGGCCGTCCACGACCAGCCGTAGATGGCGCCGACCGAGCGGATCGGCAGGTAATGAATGTCCGATACATACAAGGCGTGCAAGTAAGAACAGGTCCGTTCAAAAGCGTCGTTACCTTTAATGGTGTCCAGCAACACGGGCAGGGCGCGAATTTGCTCGTCGTTCAGCGCAATGATGATCTCCGCCAGGATGTCGCTCTTGGAAAGCTTGAGACGGTACACCTGGGTGGGTTGCAGCCCCAGCGCTTGCGCAATGTCGCGCATCCCCACCGCATCAAAACCCTTCTTTAGGAAAAGCTTTCTCGCAACTTTTACGATCTTTTGTCTCAATGTGTTCTTCCTGGTTCAGGCGTTGGCCCTTTGCTGCCTCTTGAGAGAAAGGTAGTCCCGAAACTCGTAGTCCGCATTGACGATATGGTCCACCAGCCAGTGTTTGCAGAATTTCTGCACATCGTTGGATGCCAGTTCGCGTCGCTGTACATACTCTTCGTTGAGCGCAAAGATAGATGTGGCAAGCTTCTCATGGTCGCCACGATGCTGCTCCAGCCGTGGAAAGCCTTCCTTCTCCATGATGGATTCTTCGGTAACGAAATGGTGCTCGCAGTACTGGACCAATTTGTTCAGCAGCAGCGCAATTTCCTTGGGCTCGTGAACCTGCGACCAGTGGGTATGGAAGTCGTTGATCAGCTTGAAGAGCGTCTTGTGCTGCTCGTCGATGGTCCAGTCGCCGATGATGTATTGATCGTGCCAGGAAAGGATGGTCATGGGGGCTCCTCTATTCGGCCGAAAGGGGCCAAGTCAACATCTATCGTAAACCTGTTTACTGTGGGAACCAATAGACTTTTGCTTGATGTAGCTCAGACAAGCTGATGAAAACGTGTTTACATTTTGTTGCCAGGCGGGTGTGGCTCCCGTGGACTTGTGTTCCGGCAAACGTGGCAAAAATTCACTTCAAAATTTGATCAAACACGATATTCAGGACTGGCTCACTGATATGCGCGGTGTTACTTGCTCGAATTTTGACCCTAGCCAAAACAGTGCAACTCAAGGGCACTGCATATTCTCCTGAGCCCGGTGTTATTTGCGACAAAAAGGGTGGCTTCTGCGCTGACCCTTCCCATGCGGTGCGTTTGCTTTACAAGGACATAGTTGACCGCACGAAGGTTCAACTGACCTTGATGGACGGCGGCATCGCGGCGTTGCAGCGCATGATGTTTGAGCCTTTTGATTTACTTGTGATTGCTCGTACGTCGGCAGTGGGCACATCTGAGACACCCGACGGACATCAGCCCGCCAAATACAGCTCCACGCGATCGGAGGTCCAGGTCGCAACACCGGTACCAAAGAAGTCCGCATCCTCAGTCCACACAGGACAACCG
>CAIQYP010000441.1 GCA_903876045.1 uncultured beta proteobacterium
ATGGCCACCTGCATTACCTGCTCCTGAAATATCGGCACGCCGTGGGTGCGCTTGAGCACCTCCTTGAGCGCCGGACTGGCGTATTCCACCGCCTGCGGGTTAGCACGCGCCTGCAGATAAGGGTGCACCATGCCACCCTGAATCGGCCCCGGGCGGACGATAGCCACCTCCACCACCAGGTCGTAAAAGCACTGGGGTTTGAGGCGCGGCAGCATGCTCATCTGCGCGCGGCTCTCGATCTGGAACACCCCCACGGTATCGGCACGACAAATCATGGCGTAGGTGGCGGGGTCTTCGCTGGGGATGTCCTGCATGCGCATTTCCTTGCCGCGCCACTGGCCGATCAACACCAGGCAGCGGCGGATGGCGCTAAGCATGCCCAGCGCCAGCACATCGACCTTCAGGAGCCCCACGGCGTCCAGATCGTCCTTGTCCCACTGGATCACGCTGCGGTCTTTCATGGAGGCGTTTTCCACCGGCACCAGCCGTGTCAGCGGCCCTTGCGTCAGCACGAAACCACCCACATGCTGGCTCAGGTGGCGCGGAAAACGCTGCAACTGGCAGGCCAGGTCCAACCAGAGTTGCAAGCGGCGCTGGGAAGGTAATTTAATGGCTGCGCCTTGCACCCGCGCGATAGCCGACTCCAACCGCTCTACCAGCACCTCGCGGCTGTACATGCCGGGGTGCTCTTTGGCCATGGCACTGATCAGTTCCTCGGGAATTTCCAGCGCCCGCCCCACATCGCGCAGGGCACTGCGCGGGCGGTAGCTGGCCACCACGCCAGTAATGGCGGCGCGCTCCCGGCCGTACTTTTCATAGATGTACTGAATCACCTCCTCGCGGCGTTGGTGTTCAAAGTCCACATCGATGTCGGGGGGCTCATCGCGCTCGCGGCTGATAAAACGCTCGAACAACAGATTGCTCAATGCCGGATTCACTTCCGTCACGCCCAGGCAATAGCAAACCACCGAATTGGCCGCCGAACCACGCCCTTGGCACAAAATGCCGCGGCCCCGGGCAAAGCGAACCAAGTCGTGCACGGTCAAGAAATACATCTCGTAGCGCAGCTCGGCTATCAGCGCCAGTTCGTGTTCCAGTTGCTTCTGCACAGCTTGCGGCACGCCTGGCGGGTAGCGCACCAGGGCGCCCTCTTCGGCGTATTGACGCAGGGTCTGCGCCGGAGTGTGCCCTGGCAAGACTGCTTCCATCGGGTACTGGTAGCGCAGTTCCTTCAGGCTAAAGCTGCAGCGTGATGCGATCACCTGTGTGGCCTCCAACAAATCGGAGGGGTACAAGGCCGCCAGGCGAGCGCGGCTGCGCAAATGCAGCTCTGCATTGGCCTGCAGTGCAAAGCCGCATTGCGCCACGGGCAACCCCATGCGCACAGCAGTCAACACATCGTGCAAGGGCTTGCGCGAGCGCACATGCATGTGCACCCGGCCCGTGGCGACCAATGGCAGACGGCTCAATCGCGCCAATTGATTCGCCCGGTACGCACGAACGGCATCGTCAGCCCCCAATCCCAACGTGAGTTCCAGCCATACATGGGTCGGATAGAGAGACTGCAAACGGGCAGCTATGGCGAAGGCTGCCTCCATCGGAAGTGCGTCCAGACCACCCAACAGCAGTTCGCAGTCTGCAAGAGACTGCTGCTGCACATTGGCCCAACGCAAGCGGTATTCCCCCTTGGGTGCGGCACGGCGTGCACAAGTAATGAATTCGCACAGATTGCCCCAGCCCGCCAGGTTGTGGGCCAATGCCACCAATGTAAAAGAGCCCCCCCCTTCCAGCGCCACAACAAACTCTGATCCCAACAGCAATTTCAAGCCCAGACGCTCGGCCTCGCCATGAGCGCGCACTACCCCTGCAACCGAACATTCATCGGTAATCGCCAGCGCACCATAGCCTAGGCGCTGAGCCCGCTGCACCAACTCTTCCGGCTGCGAAGCACCGCGTTGGAAGCTGAAGTTGGACAGGCAATGAAGCTCGGCGTAGGCAGGGGATGTTTGGGGTAGCGAAGGGCTGCGAGCCATGATTTGGCATCACAAAGCTTTTAATACTGTATTTATACAAGGGGTATCCACTTAGCTCCAGTGAGTCAAAAATACTGGATAAATACCCAGTTTTTTGTATTCTATCGGCGGCGTTGAAATATTCAAGCCGTGACCGTGCTTTTTGGCTTGCGGCGCCTGGTGTTGCTTGTGACTTGCGC
>CAIQYP010000442.1 GCA_903876045.1 uncultured beta proteobacterium
ATCTTCCAGGCGGCCATGATCATGGGGTAGTTCCAGGGCACGATGACACCGACGACGCCCACCGGTTCGCGCGTGATAAGCGCCAGCGCGGTGGATGGCGTGGGGGCGATCTCGTCATAAATCTTGTCCACCGCTTCGCCATACCAGCGGATGCAATTGGCGGCACTGTTGACGTCCACACCGCGTGCGTATTTCACCGGCTTGCCCATATCCAGAGTCTCGGTCATGGCCAATTCGTCGCCATGCTGTTGAATCAAATCGGCAAAGTGAATCATCACGCGCTTGCGCTGCGCCGGGGCCATGCCACTCCATCGCTTGTCTTCAAAAGCGGTGCGTGCGGCCGCTACTGCGGCCTCAATGTCGGCGGCACCACAACGCGCTACCTGGGTCAGCACGCGACCGTCCACTGGCGAGATGCAATCAAATAGCTGACCGTCTTGCGCACCCACGCGTTTGCCGTTGATAAGGGCTCGGCCGTCGAATTTAAGTTCTTGTGGTGTTGTCGTGCTGCTCATAGCTGTCTCTCAATTTTTTGTCCGGTTCAAATACAAACTGGACACTTCGATCTTATAAAAAGTGGACCTATTGAAGGCCACAAATGCAAACGGGGCCGCATTGCTGCGGGCCCCGCTTTTAGCTAACTCAAGATTGGATTTATCTTAAAAGGACAATACCAAGGAGGTTGCAATACCCGTTTTGGCATTCTTGTAGTTACTGGTCACACCATCGTAATTCAAGAAGTTGTAGCCGGTGGACTGGTCAATTCGGTATTCAGTCTTCCATTGGGTGTTGGCATTGATCTGGTAGTTAGTACCAAAGGTCACGCGCGTAAGATTTGCGCCAACGTTCAGGTCCACAATATTTCCGGAGGGATCCAATTCAGGGCCTAAGCCATATCCGCCTCCGACCACTGGGCTGACAGTTACATCAGTACCACTGCCGGAGCTGCCAGGCACTACATACGTTCCACCACCGTTTTTGCGATTTTCAATGAAGTCAGCTCGCGCCAGCAGTTGCAAACGAGGCAAGACTTTGTAACTCACCAAACCTGAAATACCTGTCCAAGCCGCATCATCACCATTGGCCGCTGCTTTGTTCTGCGTACCGGTACTCAGTTGACCATTAAATTGCCAGTCACCATGGGTGTAACCACCATCCACTGCGAAAATTGCAAAATTCCGGTTGACTGAAGCCATCAGCCCCGAAAAACCAATGTAAGAATATTCGTCGATATACCAGTCACCGCGAAACGCCAAACCAACCGATTTCACATTGTTCGATGCAGCAGCTGCATTTGTCGCCACCACAGCCGCACCTGTGCTGTCTGTATAGGGATCCCAAGTAGATGCATCAATGTTGCCGACCAGCCACTTTAGCGCGTACGTTCCATTACTAAAGGTATGGGACATCCCTATACCGGCATAAGCGGATGCACCTGCCAAATCATATAGGGCATTGTGAGAAATCAACTGATTTCCGAGCGTTGGATTGGCATTTGGGAATGCGTACTCGTAGCCCTGAAAGTCGGGAATCAGTCCACCAATAATTCTATTTTCCTTATTCAAAGGAATAGAGATAGATGCTTCATGCACCGGATACAAGGTAGAACCAGGCAGCAATCGCAACGTCCAATCGACGCCTTCACCATCCTGTGATTCCTTTGTAATCTGAATCATCCCAACCCCTGCATCCGAATCCGTATATCCGGAACTTGCACTAAAGTTGTGGCTTTGCGCAACATCGTCGAATTTGAATGCTGCCTCAATCGTGCCGTTAATCTTCACACCCTTGAAGCCAGACTTTTCCTGGTCATCCGCGGCCAGTTCCTGCTTCTGCTCAATACGATTGACCTGCTGAACCAGTGCCGCATTGTCAGTCTGTGCACCCATCGCCTCGACCTTTTGCGTCAGGACCTGCAACTGAGCCTTCAGTGCCTCGATCTCTTTCTTTAAGTCCGCGGACGACTGCGCATGGGCACTCATCATCGGCAGCACGCTGGCCAAGGCAACCACTAACAATTTTCGTTGAAAGCTCATTTATTAATCCTGTTTTGAACTCGACATTTA
>CAIQYP010000443.1 GCA_903876045.1 uncultured beta proteobacterium
ATCCTGCGCTACCAAGGACTTCATGCAACAGTTCCGGGCAACAAGGTCGATCCAAATTTTTGGAAGCCAGTTTTCATCGCCAAAGTTTCTTTTTAAAAATCAAACGGCGCTAGAGGAACCCCAATACCCGCTGCGGCGTAATGTCGACCAGACAACGGGTATGGCCCAACGGGCACTCGCGCTGGAAACAAGGGGCGCAGTCGAGCACCGGTTGGTAGGTGACATCGTTTTTCAACCAGATCACATGGGCTTTGTCGCTTAGCGGTGGGGTGTGCAGCGGGCTGGACGAACCAAATACCGCCACCTGCGGCGTGCCAAATGCGGCAGCCACATGCATCAGTCCCGAGTCGTTGCTGACCATGGCGCGAGCGGCAGCAATCACCGCCAGCGCCTGGTCCAGGCTGGTACGACCGGAAAGGTCCAGACACGCGCCAGGCCGCATCGCGTTGGCCTGCGCTGTGATCTCGGCACAAAGGGTTGATTCCTTGGATGAACCCAGCAACACGACAGGCTGTTGCAGTTGTGCAGCCAAGTCCGCAAAATGCCCCGCTGGCCAGCGCTTGGCCGGCCCGTATTCGGCGCCGGGTGCGAACACGTAATAACCTTGTGCAACCAACCCCAACGTTTGCAGCGCCGCTTCAAGTAGCGCGGGGGGCAAATGCAAAACGGGTCGATCGGATTCAAGGCCGGAATCCCCGCTGAGCGCAGAGTAAAACGCCACCATGGGCGGGCGCTCGCCCTTGGGCGGATTCGGCAGGCGCCGATTGACGATGCCGATGCGGGCCTCACCACGGTAGCCCACGCGATTCGCTATGCCAGCCCACCAGGGAATCAAGGCGCTTTTGAGGGAGTTGGGGCAGATGTAGGCGGCATCAAAGCGGCCCCGCAGGCGCTCTGCCATGGCACGCCGGGCAGCCCATTGCAGACCGCCATGGGCAAACGGAAACTCAATCACCTCGGCCACCTGTGGCATGGCCCGGTACACCGGCGCCACCCAGGGCAAGGCTCCCACGGTCAGCCGCTCACCCCGCGCATGCAGCCGGCGCAGCAACGGCTCGGTCATCACCGCATCCCCAATCCATTGGGGCGCGACCATCAGCGAAGCACTCATGGAAAAAGAGGCCAACCCGCCGCCGGGCCGCCCCAAGGCGGGTTAGCCCCCTCGGGGGGCAGCGACCCACGCGCAGCGGGGGAGCGTGGGGGCATCAATGTCCAGCGAAATGCTCACCGGCCTTCAAGGCGTAGACCGTGCCGCAGTAGGGGCACTTAGCCGAACCACTGCGGCCCACGTCCAGATAAACCTTGGGATGGGTGTCCCAGGTCTGCATGTCAGCCAACGGGCTCGGGCAGAAAACGCCGCCTTGGTGGTTCAGGTCTTTGGCCAGCAATTGAATGGCGGGGGCTTGGGGCTTTTGGGGCATGTTCGGTTCCTGGTAATGGGGGGAAAGCGGTAGTTAAACCTTGCTCAGCCAGTGGGCGTACTTGGGATTGCGGCCATTGACGATGTCAAAGAAGGCGCTCTGAATCTTCTCTGTAATCGGGCCGCGTGAGCCGCTGCCGATCTCAATCCGGTCAATCTCGCGGATGGGCGTCACTTCGGCGGCAGTGCCGGTGAAGAAGACTTCATCGCTGATATAGACCTCGTCGCGCGTGATGCGCTTCTGAATGAGCTCCAGCCCCAGGTCCTTGCAGATGTGCAACACGGTGTTGCGGGTAATGCCGTTCAGGGCACCAGCCGACAAATCGGGCGTGTAGACCGCGCCATCCTTGATCACAAAAATGTTTTCGCCCGCGCCTTCGGAGACAAAGCCGCTAGCGTCCAGCAGTACGGCTTCGTCGTAGCCGTCGTCGGTGGCTTCACGGTTGGCGAGGATGGAGTTGGTGTAGTTGCTCACCGCCTTGGCTTGCGTCATGGTGATGTTGACGTGGTGGCGGGTGTAGCTGGAAATCTTGACGCGGATGCCGCGCTTCATGCCTTCTTCGCCCAGGTAAGCACCCCAGGGCCACGCTGCCACCATCAGGTGAATGTCGTTGCCCTTGGTCGAAACACCGAGCTTCTTGTCGCCCACCCAGGTGAGCGGGCGCAGGTAGCCGGATTCCAGCTTGTTGGCGCGGATCACGTCGATCTGGGCCTGGCTGACCTCTTCCTTGGTGAAGGGGATGACCATGCGCAGGATCTTGGCGCTGTTGAACAGGCGGGTGGTGTGCTCTTCGAGGCGGAAGATGGCGGTGCTGCCGTCATCGCCCTTGTAGGCGCGCACGCCTTCGAAGGCGCCGCAGCCATAGTGCAGGGTGTGGCTCAGCACATGGATCTTGGCGTCACGCCACTCCACCATTTGGCCATCCATCCAGATTTTCCCGTCACGGTCTGACATGGAAGGGGGCATTGCGCTCATGGTGTGTCCTTTATTTGGTCGGTGTAGATTGGGCTAATGTGCAATTTTACGGCCCGCGAGACGAGTCAACTCCGACAGCTGTCACTAAGCTTTGACTAAGGCTCGGACCAGGACTTAGACGGCACAGTTGGCCATTGCACGGCAACCGACAAGCCGCCCAACTCCTGCGAACGGCCAATCTGCACTTGCGCCCCAAAGACAAGCAGCAGGCGCCTGACAATCGACCAGCCCAGACCACTGCCAGGTTGCTCATTGCCCAGCACGCGGAAGAACCGTTCGCCCAGGTGCCCAATGGCTTCATCACTCATGCCGGGGCCGCTGTCCTGCACCTGCAAATGGGCGCCCAGGGCGTCGGCAAAGACCGAAACCTGCACACTGGCCCCAGCGGGGCTGTAGCGCAAAGCGTTGTCCACCAAGTTACGCACCAGCACGCCCAGTAGCACCTCATTGGCTGCCACGGCGCAGGGCGCATCGGCCAGCACGGTAATCTCTTGCTTGCGCCCCAGTGCGGTAGGCGCCAACTCGCCCGCCACGCGGCGCACCACGACACTCAGATCGACGGCACCTGGTTTGGCGTCCGGCGAGGCTTCCAGTCGCGCCAGGGTTAACAACTGATCGACCAGGCGGCTGGCACGGTCGCAACCAGCCAGTGTGGTTTGCAGCGCATGGGTTCGCTCGGCCACGTCATCGCCCGCTCCAAGAGCCACCTGGGCCTGGGCACGAATCGCGGCGATCGGGGTGCGCAGTTCATGCGCGGCATCGGCAGTAAAGCGACGCTCGGATTGCACCATGTGGTCAATGCGCTCCAGCAGGCCATTGAGCGTTTTCACCAGAGGCTGCAACTCGCGCGGCATACCGGCTAGCAAGACGGGCTCGGCCGCATTGGGCGCGCGCTTTTCCAGGGTATCGCGCAGGTCGCGAATCGGTGCCAGGCCCTTGCGAACCGACCACCATAGCGCCAACCCGAATAGCGGCAGCGCAAACAGCAATGGTCGCAGCAGGCTGCGCATCAAGGCCCACAGAATGGCTTTGCGCGAATCGATTTTCTCGCCCACCAGCACGGTGACATCCGGTGGTTTGTCATCGTGACTCTCACGGTGCTTATCTGTGCGCGTTTCGTGCGTGGCCACCACACGCCAGAGGTCGCCATCCTCCCGGCGCACCGTGGAAAACCCCTCCATCCGATCCGACAACGGCTGTTGGCCCGCATTGGCCGAGCGGGTGATGAGCCGACCTTCCACAAACACTTGAAACGCCACTTGTGGCGCGTATTTGTGCAGGATGGGTGTGTCCGACACATCATCGTGCTCACCCTGGGCCTGCACCAGCAGCAGAGCAGCCGCTTGCGCAAGATGACTATCCAGCAATTCATCAATTTCCTGCCGCGCGTCACGCCAGGTGATCACGGCAGCCCCAAGCCAGACGGCCACGGCAAAACCCAGCGCTAGTAGTATCAATCGGGTTTGCAGCGAGGGCTGCACAAGCGGCGCACTCATGTGCCAGACGGGTCGCGTTGCACCATGTAGCCCACACCGCGAACGGTCTGGATCAGCTCGGAGCCGAGCTTGCGGCGCAGGTGGTGAATGTGCACTTCAATCGTATTGCTCTCCACCTCGTGGCCCCAGCTGTACATCTGCTGCTCAAGTTGTTCGCGTGACAACACGCGCCCGGCGCTGCGCATCAGGGCGTGCAGCAGATCGAATTCACGGGTCGATAGCGTCACGATTTCATTGTTGTAAGTCACACTGCGGGCCGCCGGGTTGAGTTCCACGCCCGCGCTGCAAATGGTTTCCTGCAACTGACCGACTGAGCGGCGCACCAGCGAGCGTAAGCGCGCAGCCAGCTCATTCAGGTCCACCGGCTTGACCACATAGTCGTCGGCCCCGGTGTCCAGCCCCACCACCCGGTCGGGAACGGCATCACGCGCTGTCAGTACGAGAATGGGGGTGTCTAGCTTGCGGGCACGCAAGTCCTTCAGCACGTCAAGCCCGTCCTTGAGTGGCAAGCCCAGGTCCAACACGCCGGCAGCGTACACACCGCTGGCAAGCTCACGCTCTGCGGCCAGGCCGTCACGCACCCAGTCCACCTGAAATCCAGCTTGGCGCAGGCCTGCGCGTAAGCCGTCTCCCAGCATGGCGTCGTCTTCAGCAAGCAGTATGCGCATTTAGGTCCTGTCGTTGGAGTGAGGCTCAATCATGGTCTTTGTCATGGTCGGATTTTGAACCCTGGGCCGTGGTTTGTGCTGCCGCATCCGGCGCGCTTTGCCATTGCAGCCACCAGAAGCCCAGCACGGCAATAACGATAGCTATTGCCACGACGGTCCAAGTGCGGCGTATGCCCTGGTCAGCCGCACCGGTCTTGAAGCCGGTGACCATGGAGCGCACCAGATTTTCTTTGTGCTGCAGGCTGGCCGTCACCACACCCACCAGATGTCCAATGATGACCAGCACCATGGCATTGGCCAGCAGATCGTGCAACCCACTGACCCAACCGGGGCCGAGATCGTTGTAGGTGATGTAACCGGTGGCTGTAATACCCAGGCCCAAGAGCATCAGCAGCACAATGGCCACAGCACCTGCCGGGTTGTGACCCAGGTGATGTTCGGGCTGCTTCGCCCGGATGGATTTCAGGTACTGAATGACGGCTCCGGGCCCACGCACAAAGCTGCTGAAGCGGGCATAGCGGGTGCCGATCACGCCCCACACCAGCCGGAACGCCAGCAAGCCGCCCAGCGTGTAGCCCAAGGTGACGTGCACCAGGCGCCAGACTTCGCTTTCGGCGGTGAGGTAGGCACCGACAAAGGTGAGCACCAACAGCCAGTGGAACACGCGCACGGGAGCGTCCCAGATGCGGATTTTTTGCGTGCTTTGGTTCAAATCACTCATTTGGGAATACGCACCGCATGTTCGTTGAAATCACCCTTGGCAGCGCCCGCGTGGCAAGCCGAGCAATTGGCCGCACTGCCGATGCTGGCGCGTTTCCAGGTACTGGAAGAAACTTCATCATGCTGTCGCACAAACCAATTGGCCTTGCTGATGCGATCCTGCGGTGGCTCTTCGCTACGGCGGCCACTGCCGGCGTTAACCTGTAGCCAGTTGCCGATATCGCGTGTGGTCGATTCGTCCAGCGAAGCATCGGTGCCAAAGTGCTTGTTCAGACTGCCCATGATGCGGCCCCAGGACGCTGCTGGCAGTAAACCGGGCGGATATGCCACGTGGCAGGAAGAGCACTCTTGCTGGTACTTTACGTTGGCTGCGGCCTGCGCAAGACCACTCAAGGAGAGTGTCAGCGTGGTTGCTGCAACCAGTGTCATCAATATTTTCTTCATCATTTACTTTCAATAGATCAGGATTTAAGCGTGAGCAGCCAGCTTAGAAAGTCAGCCTTTTCACCCGCTGTGCATTCGCGTCCGACCACATCGTTGCAATTGCGGCGGAACCACTTCTCGGTTTTTGCGGCATCGGTAAATCGTTGCGGATTAAAAGCCGGTGCCATCGGTGCGATGACCTTGCCCGTGGTCGCATGTTTGCCGTCCACAGTGGGTTTGGATGTATGGCACGTGGAACAACTCCATTCCTTGCCATGTTTGGCGGTAAAAAACTCTTGTCCGCGCGCCGCCTGGGCCGGTTGACCAGCCTGCGCCACATAACCCGTCATTTGCTCAGTCGGTGTAGTTTGCGCTTGCGCCGGGGTGACAAGAAGAGCCAGTGCCATCGGTGCGGCCAGCGAGAAAAATTTCAGATAAGACATAAGAACCTCCAGTGCTACGCATCGTAAGTAGCGCAGATTAAATCTCCCTTAAGGTTCGTCTCTCTGTACGCTGCTGCGCGGTTGGTCGCTGTGCGAGACCTCCAGGGGATCATCGGCGACGTAGCCAGGGCCCTTCATCAGCATCACCACTACGCAACCGATGGCAATGGTGAACACCGCTGTCCAGTGGAAGATAACCACGCCCGCCACTACATAGTCCATGGTTTGCAGCCAGCGCGCATCGGCCGCGATCTTCGGCTCGAAGCCCAGATGTAGCGCCACCGCAAGGGCCAGGGGCATTGCCGTTCCCACCACAAAAATCAGCGGCAACTTGCGCCATAGCGTCCACTCCAGACCGCTGGCGCTGCGAACCGAGTTGGGGAGTTTGTTAAGCCAGGACATGGCTTTTAGTTTACGTGAGCGAGCGCACCACTTGCATAGCTTCTTCAACACGTTCCACTGCGTGAATGGTCAATCCCTCAATCGGCTTTTTCGGCGCATTGGCCTTGGGCACCACGGCCATGCTGAAGCCCAGTTTGGCGGCTTCTTTCAGGCGCTCCTGGCCGCGCGGTGCGGGGCGCACCTCACCGGCCAGTCCCACCTCGCCAAAGGCAATAAAGCCTTTGGGCAAAGGCTTGCCGCGCAAGGATGATGTGATGGACAGCATCACCGCCAGATCGGCCGCTGGCTCGCTGATGCGCACGCCTCCCACGGCGTTGACAAACACATCCTGATCCATGCAAGCCACGCCTGCATGGCGGTGCAATACCGCCAGCAACATGGCCAACCGGTCTTTATCCAAGCCCACCGACAGGCGTCGCGGCGACGGCCCGCCGGTGTCCACCAGCGCCTGTATCTCCACCAGCATGGGGCGCGTGCCCTCGAGCGTGACCATCACGCAACTGCCGGGCACGGGCTCGGCATGCTGGCTGAGAAATATGGCGCTGGGGTTGGAGACACCTTTCAGACCCTTTTCGGTCATGGCAAAAACGCCGATCTCGTTGACGGCACCAAAGCGGTTCTTGATGGCGCGCACCAAGCGGAATTGGCTGTGGGTGTCGCCCTCGAAATACAGCACCGTATCCACCATGTGCTCCAACACGCGTGGCCCGGCCAGCGTACCGTCTTTGGTCACATGGCCGACCAATACGATGGCGGTGCCGCTGGCCTTGGCGGCGCGCGTGAGGTGCGCAGCACATTCGCGCACTTGGGCCACGGAGCCGGGCGCGCTGGTAAGTTGCTCGGAATAGACCGTCTGGATGGAGTCAATAACGGCCACATCCGGGCGGTGCGCGATAAGGGTGGCAAGAATCTTTTCGAGCTGGATTTCGGCCAATACTTTGACCTGAGATTTGTCCAACCCGAGCCGACGCGAGCGCAACGCGACCTGCGCGCCACTTTCTTCACCGGTGACATACAGGGTGGATTTGCCCTGGCGCTGCAAGGAGTCCAGCGCCTGCAACAACAGCGTGGATTTGCCGATGCCGGGGTCACCACCGATCAACACCACACCGCCCTCGACCATGCCGCCCCCTAGCACCCGGTCCAGTTCTTCATGGCCGGTGGGGGTACGGTCTACATCACTGGCTTCGATATCAGACAGAACCGCCACTTCTGCGGTCTTGGCCAGGGAAGCAAAGCGGTTTTTAGCCGGTGCATCGCTGCCGGCCACCGATTCGATCAGCGTATTCCAGGCGTTGCAGGCCGGGCATTTGCCCAGCCATTTGGGGCTGGTGCCGCCGCATTCGTTGCAGGTAAAAATCGTTCTTTCTTTGGCCATGGCGGGATATTACTGTATAAAACCACAGATATCCGTTGGCAACTATCAGGGTTTGGGAATTCGCTCGCGCGCCCTCTGTACCTTTTCCGCACTGACAGAAACTTTGATGTTGGCAAAGTTTACCGGTGCGCTGATGGCATCGCGTGGCTCTGCGGTGCTTTTGCACTGGTACTTGGCCAGTGGAATGGCGTCGCTGCCGACAATGCTGATGACCCAGGGCGTGTTGGCCCGTTCGCCACGCTGCACAGCGACTGCAATTTCGCCATTGACCAACTTGACGTAGCTACCGGGCGGGTAAAAGCCCACGGCCTGGGCCATCGCCGAGCCCAAGCCGAGTTCGCCGCCACCGGCGCCGAACACCATACTTTTGACGGCAGTCACCGGCGATTGCGCCGCACGCGTCCGACGGGCCGCAGTGCGGGCCACAAAAACATCCGCCAGATGCAAGAGCCGCCTGCTGGTCTGGTTGGTGGGCGAGGCTTCTGCCGATTCGGGCACGTGGTGCCAGCGCACCATGTCGAGATGGTGCACATCCTCCACACCGAACTCCCGGAGTATCTGCGCGCTGCGCGCAGGATGCTCCGCGACCAAGGTGCGCTGCCAGTCGTTAATGGGGCTGGCTTGACGGGAAAGGCTGTCTTGCTCACGCGCCATACCGATATTCATGGTGAGCGCGGCCGCCAAAAGAGGTGGACGTTGTATCCCAGGCAAACCGAGTTTGACTGACGTAAGTTCGCACACCACTGCGCACAGCAGGGCGTGCGTGGCGCAATAGCCCAGGCTGGAATCGGCTAGCGCCTGAAATAATTCAAACAGGCTGGCATCCGCGTCTTGCCGTAGCAGTGTCAACAATTTGTCCTGAATGCCTTTCAGGCGTGGCAGCGGATTGATCGACAGGCCACCCTGGTAAAGGATGCCCCGCAACACTTCCAGCAAATCCAACCAGCCGCCGCTGAGTTGCTTACCCACCACGTAATCGCGCTCCAGAATTTTTTCTGGCATGGACGCCTTGGCCACGTCGCGCACGTCGACACCGTTGTTGAGCATGTCATGCACCATGCGCTCATAAGCGCGCTGCCAAGCCTGACCATCGGTTTCATGGGTGCAGGCATTGAACGCAGTCAATTTTTCGCGATGTTGCTCAGACATCACCGGTTGACCCCGGCGCAGCAGCAGTTGCCCCGAGTCGTTCAGCACATCTACCGGCAAGGGTTTGCCCACTTCGAGCAATGCGATCGGAATAGGCAGGTATTTCATTCAGTCACCACCACAGGCACGCGGGCAGCCAGCCCACACATGAGTTCATAAGACAGCGTGCCCGCCATGGCCGCCACTTCGTCAATTCCCAATATCGTGCCATTGGCCGCGCGACCCCAAAGCGTCACGCTGCTGCCTGGTCTCGCGGTGGGCAGCGCGCTCAAGTCCACACTGAGCATGTCCATGCTGACGCGCCCGACGGTGCGACTGCGCACCCCGTCCACCAGCACGGGTGTGCCTGTTGGGCATATGCGTGGATAGCCGTCGGCATAACCGCAGGCCACCACGCCAATGCGCATAGGCCCTTCGGCCGAGAAACTGGAACCGTAACCCACCGTGTCACCGGCCTGCAGGTTTTGCACGGCAATGATTTTGGCCTCAAGCGTCATGGTGGGCAGCAGGCTCCAATGCTGCGCATCGTTTTCAGGATAGTCCGGCGCGCTGCCGTAGACCGCGATACCGGGGCGCACCCAGTCGCTGGCGGCGGGAACACCCGCGTGGCGCAGCACGCCCGCGCTGTTGCTGACGGTGCGCTCACCCGGCAAATCACGCGTGGCATTTTCAAACACCGCCATTTGCGCTGCGACACCTTTAGGCCCGTCGGCATCGCTGAAGTGCGTCATGTGAGAAATTTCGTCCACCTGCGGCAAGGCATTGAGCCGGGTCCAGGCGCTGCGGTATTGCTCGGGCCTGAAGCCCAACCGATTCATGCCACTGTTCATCTTGAGAAAGACGCGTTGCGGCACGTTGGTTTTATGTGCGGCCAACATGTCGATCTGCTGCTCACAGTGCACGGTGTGCCACAGGTCGAGACGCGAACACAGTTCCAGATCACGCAGCTCAAACACCCCTTCGAGCAAGAGCACCGGGCCGCGCCAACCCAGCGCCCGCACGCGTTGCGCCTCGGCCAAATCCAGCAGGGCAAAACCATCGGCACCGCGCAATCCATCAAACACGCGCTCAATGCCATGACCGTAGGCGTTGGCCTTCACCACGGCCCAGACTCTGGCATCGGGCGCGTAGTGCCTGCATCGGCTCAGGTTGTGGGCCAGTGCTTGGGTATGGATGGTGGCTTGTATCGGACGGGGCATGGTCGGGCTAATCGGTCTTGTTCCCCCGATTTTGACACTGCGCGCCGTGCTATAACCCCACAACGTTTGGAGCCCCACAACAACACCCACAGCGCTGTACATACCAGCGCGGCACTCCCGGATCAATGAAACGCGGCTTTTACACCATCATGTCGGCGCAGTTTTTTAGCTCGCTGGCCGACAACGCTCTTTTTGTGGCCGCCGTGCAATTGCTGCGTGGTGCCGGTGCTCCCACTTGGCAACAGGCTGCGCTTGTGCCCATGTTTGCCCTGTTCTATGTCGTGCTGGCACCCTTTGTGGGAGCGTTTGCTGACGCCCACCCCAAGGGGCGCGTCATGCTGATGAGCAACTCCATTAAGGTTATCGGCTGCCTGTTGATGCTCTTTGGTACCCATCCGCTCATGGCCTATGCCGTAGTCGGCCTGGGCGCGGCGGCCTATTCACCAGCCAAATACGGCATCCTGACCGAGTTGCTTCCCGCGTCGCAGCTGGTCAAGGCCAACGGCTGGATAGAAGGCTTGACTATTTCTTCCATCATTTTGGGTGTACTGCTGGGCGGGCAACTGGTCGGACCCTTGGTTTCCGGGAAACTGCTCAACTTTGATATTCCGTACATCGACACCGGCATCGATACGCCGCCCGAAGCCGCCATCTGCGTGCTTATCTTTGTTTACCTATTGGCGGCCTGGTTCAATACCCGCATCCCATTGACTGAGTTTCCAATGCGGCCCATGCCCAAGAAGTTGTTAAGCCTGTTGCCTGACTTCTGGCACTGCAATGTGCGTTTGTGGCGCGACCGGCTAGGCCAGATTTCGCTGGCTACCACCACCCTGTTCTGGGGAGTCAGCGGCAACCTGCGCTACATCGTGCTGGCCTGGGCGGCCGCAGCCTTGGGCTACACCGTGACGCAAGCATCGGCCCTCGTCGGCGTCGTGGCCATTGGCACCGCCATCGGTGCGGTGGCTGCTTCGCTGCGCATGCGACTGGAGCACGCCACCTTGGTCATGCCCCTGGGCATCGCCATGGGTGTGCTGGTGATTTTGCTCAACTTCATAACCAACGTGTGGGTGGCTGCACCCTTTTTGATTCTGCTGGGCGGTTTGGGTGGCTTCCTGGTGGTGCCCATGAACGCACTGCTGCAACACCGTGGTCATAACCTGATGGGTTCGGGACGCTCGATTGCGGTTCAAAATTTCAACGAGCAAGCCTGCATTCTGGGCCTGGGCGGTTTTTACAGCCTGTCCACAGGAATGGGCCTGTCGGCCTTTGGTGCCATCACGGTGTTTGGCGTAGTGGTGGCCGGCTTTATGTGGGTGATCAAACGCTGGCATAGGCACAACTGCGTTGCACATGCTGAAGAGGTGGACTACCTGCTGGACATCGCCCGCAACGACAACATGCACGGCTAAATCACGCAGCGGCAGCGCCTATTTATCCGCAGCCAACGCGTTGGTGTATGCCACCGGTGCACTTAAGCGCGAGGCTAAACTCTAGCAACGTCCACCCACCATGCCATCCATGCCAGCTACCGAACTTACTGTTACTTCCTCGGGTACCGTAGCAGGCATGGAACTGCTTGTTCCCACCGGCAAAGAGGGGCCTGTCATGCCCCATGTGCAGGACTGGGTCACGGCCAAATTAAAGGCACGGATACCCGTGAAGGACATCAGCAAGCAGGTGCTGGTTAAGGGCATCAAGCAGTGGGCGGTCTTTGAAGAAAAGTCAGGCTCCAAGACTATCCGTACCGTCTTCAAAATTACGTAGCCTGCGCAGAACGCAGTCGTTTAAAAGCGCTCGGTATCAACCTCGCTGCTGGCTTGCGCGTCATAGCGCTCTCCGCTTATCGTGTTTTGGTTGATCAGCGCCTCCACTGCCTGCATCACGGGGTGGTCCAACACCACGCTATCAGCCGCCGCGTTTTCCCGCATATGGCTCAGGCTCTGCGTGCCCGGTATGGGAATGATGTGCGGCTGTTTATGCAGTAACCAAGCCAGCGCCAATTGGGCGGGCGTGCATGCCGCTTGCTGCGCTATTTGCCGGTAGGCGTGCAGCAGTTCGCGGTTGTGCAGAAAGTGCTCGCCTGCAAAGCGCGGCATGCTGCGCCGGATGTCTTTGGCATCCATGGCGGCCTGGTCCAACTCCGGTCCGCATAAGAAACCGCGCCCTACCGGGCTGAAAGCCACAAAGGCAACACCCAAGGCCTGGCAGGCATCCAGCACGGCAATCTCTGCATTGCGGGTCCACAGGGAATACTCCGTTTGCAGGGCCGCGATGGGGTGCACCGCATGCGCGCGATGCAGCGTGTCAGCCGACACCTCACTCAAGCCCAGGCAGCGGACATGTCCTTTTTCAACCATGCGGCTCATGGCTCCCACACTGTCTTCAATCGGCACCTTGCGGTCCCAGCGGTGCAGGTAGTACAGGTCAATCACCTCCGTATTCAGGCGGCGCAAGCTGTCTTCGCACTGGCGCATCAGTGTCTCGGGCCGCCCGTCGACCACCCGCACGGGCTTGCCCTCGACGCGGGTAATTTCCATGCCGCACTTGCTGGACAAAACAATTTTTTGCCGATGCGCATGCAGCACACGGCCCACACGTTCTTCGTTCAACCCGGCACCATACAAAGTGGCGGTATCCATCAGGGTATAGCCAGCATCAAGAGCCCCGAGTAGCACTCGCTCACCGACCTCCTCACTGACAGCGGGGGCATAACCGTGGTCCAGGTTCATGCAACCCATGCCGATGCTGCCGACCTGAAATTCCCCGAGCGTGCGCTTGTGCATATTCAACTCTCCATAGAAGGTCCACACGATACCGCAGCCAGCAAAGCGCCGCCTAAATGATCTCCGTCACCGATTCGTGTATGCAGTAACGCATGCTTTGACCGGGAAGCAAGGTTTGCAGAGGCGAGTGGGTTTCCACCTCAAAATAAGCGAGACCGGGTGCATTGAATATTTCCACTGCCTTGCCATGCGCATAGGCCTGCGTGCCGGTTACGGAGGAATGCCGTTCGTAGCGGACAGGCATCGCCTGGAAGTCCACGCTGACACGGCCATCGTGGCTTTCAAAGCCGCACTTGAATTCCTCGGCCCGGTCACACGACAAGACCGCAGTAAGCGGCGTCAATTGCAACTGTCCGGCCTCCAGCAACTGGTCTACGGATTTATTGCCCGGTCGTGCAGTCACCAATGGGCCTCCCTTCTCTGCATCGGCCGCGAGCGCAATGGAGACCCGGGCTGGCCTTTGGAGCATCAGCACGTCCCAGATGCCGCAGCGCACGGGATTCGGGCCCTGGTTGCTCAGCGTGTGCTCTATCGACCATTGTGAGCCTTGCGGCTCCAGCATGAGCTTGCGCGTGATTTGCAGACCGGTGGTACTGCAGACCCGGCTTTGCAACGCAATGCCACAGAGGCCGCCAGAGTCGTGCTGCGCCAGCACCTCCCATGCCCCACTGTCGAGGTCGCGGTGCGGTGCCTGGTCGGGCCAGTCTGATTCGGGAGCCACCCAGGTCTTGCCGCCACCCCAGAGAGGGAACGACCACTCGCCACACAGGCGCGGCCAGTCCTGGGCCTCTCCATTAAAGGTTTTTCCTTCCAGTTCCGGATGGATGAAGCAAAGTTCGTGGCCGGCAAATTCAATGCCCATGAGGCGTCCGCCCACGGCGGGAACCACACGCAGAACCAAAGGGCCGCGGCGCAGCACATAGGCCGGCCAGCCGCGAAAATCTTCGCGTGCCAGCGTGTCTGTCACGGGCGGTGCCATGGGGCTAAGTTTGCTTGAGGCAAAACGTTAGCTTTTGGCCACGGGCTTGCTGCGAAACAGCGCAACAGTTTCCGGCTGGGCCACCTTGCAAAGCGCAGGTGGCAGGCCGCGCGCAATCAGCTCGGCGTCCGCCGTCACCAGCACACCGATGTTGGCCAGCGCCGACTGCATGGCGCCGGCCTGGTGTGGCGACAACAGCAGATGGTCGCCCTGCCGGGCACGGTGTGTGGCTGGCAAAGGCTCTTCGGGAAATACATCGGTGGCCACCCGGATATGCCCGCTCTCGGCCACATCCAGCATGGCGTCAAAATCCACCACCCCGGCCCGGCTCACCAAGACCAGAGAGGCGCCCGGCAGCATGGACAAGAATGCATCGCGCCCCAGGAAACCCTGATTTTGCGAGGTCACCCCGGCCACCACAAAAATCACCCGGCAACTGGTGAGCACCTCTTCCAGCGAGGCCGCCTGGCATTGCTGCGCCTCAAGGAATTCGCTGGGTAACCAGGGGTCAAACGCTTTGACCTGGGGATGAAAAGGCGCCAACAAGGGCAGGATGGCCCGACCCAAGTCACCAAAACCGATAAAGCCCACGCTCTGCCGGTGCAGGCTATAGGCTTCGGTGTTGGCTGCAAGGCCGTATTGCTCGGTGCCCTGGCGGAAATAGCGGTCCGAACGGCTGATGCCGCGCGCCAAACTGATGGCCATGCCGAGCGCCACTTCGGCCACCGGCTCGGCAAACACCGGGCTGATGTTGAGCACGCGTATGCCGCGCGCGGCTGCACAGGCGTAATCGATATTGGGAAGAAAGTTTCCTTCGACATTGCATATCGCGCGCAGCCTGGGCGCTTGCTCCAGACGCGCTTGCGGCATGTCGAGTTGCCCGATCAGTATTTCCAGCGTGGGGGCGATAGCTTCAAACTGCAGTTGCGTGGGCGGCGCATCGTCAAAGATGTGTAATGTGCCCAGCGCACGCAGACGCTCCAGTTGCGCGGTGGTGAAAATATCCGCGACCTTACGCGGAGCGGGGACCAGAAGAATGGAGGGGGACATACAAGACCTGCGGCAAAAAAGAAGAGGGCTGCGCAAAAAAAGGGCCGGCACAGCCGACCCTTTTTGCGCGTGACGAAAAATTACTTGTAACTTGCCGCGTTGGCCTTGGTTACCAGTACCGTGCCGGTGTCGATGACAGCAGCCAGCTTCTCACCCTTTTGAAGTTTGAGAATGCTTTCCACGGCGAGCTTGCCCATGTTGCCTGGCGCCTGAGCGACCGACGCCGCCAAGTCACCGGCCAGAATGGCCTTGGCCGCATCCGGTGTGCCGTCAAAGCCGACCACAAAGACATTCTTGAGTTTCTTGGCCGATTTCAAGGCCTCCAGGGCGCCCATGGCCATGTTGTCGTTGGAGGCAAAAATACCCTTGATGCCCGGGTGTGCCGTGAGGATGTTCTCGGTCACCGACTGCCCCTTGGCAGTGTCCCAGTCGGCGGGCTGCTCTGCCACCACCTTCAGGCCGCAAGCCACCAGACCGGCCTTGGCGCCATCGGCGCGCGCCTTGCCGGTGCTCTGGGTGATGATGCCCTGCAGGATAGCCACTTCAGAACCCTTGGGAACGTTCTTGCAGATGTGATCGGCCGCCATTTTGGCGCCCACTTCGTTGTTGGTGCCAATAAAGGTCACGCCCGCATTGGTGCCCTTGGTGTCAATGAACACCACCGGGATTTTTTTCTTGAGCGCCGCGTCCACCACAGACGCCAGCGCGGTGGGATCGGTAGGGGCCAGGGCAATGCCGCTCACGCCTTTGGCAATCTGGTCCTCGACTTGTGCCACCTGCGCCTGCACATCTGACTCGGCCGGTGGGCTCATCACCAGTACCTTGACCTTGTTGGCCGCACCGGCCGTCTCAGCGCCCTTTTGTACCGCAGCCCAGAACGGGTTGCCGGAGCCTGGGCCCTTGATGTCGACCAGAATATTGCCATCCGCCGCACTCGCCAAGCCGGCCATGGAAGCCAGACCCAAAGCCACTGCCAATACATTCATCTTCTTCATTCGATGCTCCTTGTCTCCGTAATATAGAAAGTTCACACGGGAGACTCGTGTGGACTCGCTACGACCGGACCGATGCATTGCGCCGGATGACGTCGATATAGACGGCTCCGACGATGATCAACCCGATCAGAATTTGTTGCCAGAACACGCTGACATCCAGCAAATTGAGGCCGTTGCGCAGAATGCCCATGATGATGACGCCTGCAAGGCAGCCCATCACGGTTCCGCGTCCGCCAAAGAAGCTGGCTCCGCCAATAATCACGGCTGCAATGGCGTCGAGTTCCGACCCCAACCCGGCATTCGGAAAGGCCGAGCCGGTGCGCCCGACCAACAGCAGTCCGGCCAAGCCGGCAAAGCAACCGCATATGGTGTACACAATGACCAGCACACGCTCGACATTGATGCCGCTGACACGCGCGGATTGCGGGTTGCCGCCAATGGCATAAATCTGCCGTCCCAGGGGCGTCCAGTTGAGCATGACCCACAAACCCAACCCGCACAACGCCACCACCACCAGGCTGACCGGCACACCCGCGCCGTCCTGAATGAAAGACAGATCCCACTCCGCCTGCCCGAAGTAGCGAATGTCGGCAGGAATGCCTGAAATGGGAACGCCACCGGACACCAGGTTGGTGGCGCCGCGTGCAATATTGAGCATGCCCAGGGTCATGATGAAGGGGTGCGGCAGACGTAAAGCAGTCAAGCCGACGCCGTTGACCAGGCCGCAGGCACCTCCTACCAGAGGCGCCACCAGCACCACCAGATACCAGGGCAGACCCAGCCTGTTGGCGGCCGCCAGCGACACCATGGACAGCGCCAGAATCGAGCCCACCGAAAGGTCGATACCGGCAGTGATGATGACCAGAAACATACCCATGGCCAGCAGCGCAGCGCTGGCATTTTGTTTCAGGATATTGGTCAGGTTGAGGACCGAAAAGAACGAGTCCGTGATGACCGACAGCACGGCCATCATCAGCACCACCACCAGCAGGATGCCGTAGTGTTCGACCAGGTGCGCAATTTTTGCTTTGGTGTTGTTCATGGCTAATGCGCGTTGCCCGTGTCCACGGTGTCGTGGGCCAGGCGCTCGGTGTTGCCCTTGGTGCCCATGATCCAGCCGATCACCTCGTTGCGGGTGGTCTCAGGCACTGCAGATTCCGCGAAGTTGGTGCCCTGGTAAACCGCCATCACGCGATCACAGGAGTAAAAAATATCGTCCATGCGGTGCGAAATGATGATGACCGACACGCCATGCTCCTTCAGGCTGCGCACCAGATCAAGCACCTTGCCCACTTCCTTGATGGCCAGTGCCGCGGTGGGTTCATCCATGATCACAATCTTGGCATTGAAGGCGGTAGCCCTGGCAATGGCCACAGCCTGGCGTTGCCCCCCCGACAGGTCTTCCACATTCTGGTTGACGGACTTGACGTGAATCTTTAGCCGGCTCAAATGCTCTTCGGCCATCTTGCGCTGCAGGTTCTTGTTCAGCAGTTTCAAGCCGCCAATACTGCGCGTGACCTCACGGCCGAGAAAAATGTTTTCATATATCGGCATGTTGCCGGCCAGGGCCAGATCCTGGTAGACCATTTCGATGCCGAGTTTTCTGGAGTCCCTGGGGCTGTTGAATTTGACTTCTTTACCCTCCAGCAGCAGCGTACCTTCGCTGGGAATGACCAGCCCCGAAAGCACTTTCATCAGGGTGGACTTGCCGGCCCCGTTGTCCCCCACCACACCCAGAACCTCGCCTTTGGCAATGTGAAAGTCAATGTTCTGCAGGGCCGTTACGGCGCCGTAAAACTTTGAAATACCACGAGCCTCAAGGATGGGAGTAGCGTTGCGGGAGTTGGAACTCATGCGTTGTCACTTTTTATCAAATTATCATTTAGTCTGCAGATTAGCAGCAAACCGCAACCCGCAGATGGGGGAAAACCCCTTGATAACTAAACCATCAGTGGTCGACTACCATCAACTCTCAACATCTGGAGTACCCCATGTCCACTGTGTACGATTTTGATGCGCTGCAGATTGATGGCAAGAAGGTCGCCCTCAATAATTTCCAGGGCAAGGTGATGCTGATTGTCAACACGGCCAGCGCCTGCGGCTTCACGCCACAGTTCGCCGGGCTGGAGGAGTTACACCAGCAATACGGGGATAAAGGATTGGCAGTGCTGGGCTTTCCGTGCAATCAATTTGGCTCCCAGGACAGCGGAAGCAATGCCGAGATTGCAGGCTTCTGTCAACTCAACTACGGAGTCACTTTCCCCATGATGGCCAAGATAGAGGTCAATGGCAGTGGCGCCCACCCGCTTTACCAGTGGCTGAGCAAAGAGGCTCCCGGCCTGTTGGGCAGCAAGGCCATTAAGTGGAATTTCACCAAATTTCTGGTCGGCAAAGACGGTGCCGTACTCAAGCGCTATGCACCCACCGACACCCCAGAAAGCCTGACCAAAGACATCGAAAAAGCCCTGGCGGCCTGAGCCAGCAAATCTGCTGGCACGAGGTTGGCCTTATTCGGTACCGAACTTGGTCTCGAACTGAATGCCGATTTTTTGCAGCAAGGGTGTTGGCAACAAGCCGCCGGCGCAAACGATGACTGCATCGTTTTTGAAAGTCTGCTTCTGTCCTTCGGCTTCAATGATCACTTCTTTTTCAGTAATCTCCTTGACCCCGGAGTTCAGCATCACCTTGATGCGGCCGGCCTTCTCGCCCTGCTCCAGCAGGGTGCGGTTCTTCTGCTTGACGCGGGAGAAAGCAGCGCTGCGGTAAGACAGAATAACGTGGGTGCCGGGCTGTTCGGAAATGGTAATGGCCGCTTCCAGTGCACTGTCGCCACCCCCCACCACCAGCACGGCCTGACCTTTGTATTGCTCGGCGTCAATCAATCGATAGACAACCTTGTGTGTCTCCTCCCCCGGCACATCGAGCTTGCGCGGGGTGCCGCGTCGACCCATGGTCAGCAGCACACTTTTGGTGACATAGCCGCCCTTGTTGGTCTTGACCACAAAGCCGTCATCGGTTTTTTCGATAGATTCCATGCGCTCGCGAAAGCCTATTTTCAACCCCGTCTTTTCGACCACACCGTTCCAGAATTCCAGCAGCTTTTCCTTTTGCACTTCGCCAAACTTCACGGTGCCGATGATGTCCAGTACCACCGGTGCGGTCATGGCGATCTTGTTGCGCGGGTAGTGATAGACGGATCCGCCCAGTGAGTCTTCCTGTTCGATCAACTTGTACTTGAGCTTATGGTGTATCGATGACAAGCCAGCCGACAAACCGGCCGGGCCACAGCCCACAATCACCACATCGTATTCGGCTGAGCCGCTGCCGCGCTTGCGCACCGAATTGATGGCTTGGCGTCCCTGCTCAGCCGCCTTGCGGATCAAGCCCATGCCGCCCAATTCACCGGCAATAAATATGCCGGGCACGTTGGTCTCGAACTCGGTGCTGATATGCGGAATGTCGATGCCCCGCTTTTCGGTACCGAACACCAGCTTGATGGCATCAAACGGACACGCTGCCAAACAGGCACCGTGGCCAATGCAGTGCGCTGCGTTGATCAGCACCCCTTTGCCGTTGACGATGCCGATGGCACCTTCGGGGCAGACGGTGGTGCAGGAACCGGAACCGATGCAGCGAATCGGATCAAAAATCGGATGCAGCGATGGCGGCTCTGCCAGGCCGCTTTGTATGGACTCATTCAGCAGAGACTTATCGGTCTCGACCTTCTTTACATGCCGCCGTGAGTAAAGCACGATGATCGTGAGAATGATCGCTGCGTAGAGGTAAAGATAGTTCATGGAACCCTCAAACAATGCAACAGGTCAGACTAGGGTTTGACCGCTTCCTTGATCTCGATCTTCAGGCCACTGGCACCGACGCTGACCGGTGCCGATTGGCCCGCCAGATCACCCGGCTGCGGCATGGCGTTGCCGCTCTTGCTTACGCGCGCGCCCACAATTACTTTGCTAGCCGTAGACAACGCCGTCGCGGGAGACATGGCCATGCTGTCGTTCAGTGTAAAGCTGATTGGCAAATCCTTCACCTGTTTGCGCATGATGGCCAGCGGCATACGTGAGCCCTCAGCCGGGCGGGCAAACACGAACACGGTGTCCTCTGGCTGCGCCTGCTTGGCCAAGGCGGCGGAAAGGGTCACCGTTCCACTCACTGTGGCATTGGATGCTGCGGCTGGAGTCGCTGCGCCGGCCTTGGGTGCCGCATCCAGAGGCTTGGCTGCAGGGGGCAGACCAGCCAGGTTGCGGGCTTCGGCAATGGCGGGCTCAACCTGGGTCGCGAAGACATTGCCGGGTGGGCCGACCTGAACCAGTTTTTCCCAGAACGTGATGGCGCTGGTGTAGTCCTTCTTGTTAAAGGCATAGGTTCCTGCCAGGTAAAGCGCCTTCAGATTTTTGGGGTCCAGGTGCAGCGCCCGGTCCACCAGTTTCATGGGCTCACCTTCGAGGTTGCTATTGTTGTTTACCGCCAATGAATCAGCATAGTCGGCCAACAAGGTAGGGTCGTCCTTGCGCAGGTTGGAGGCCTTCTCATAGGCCTTGAGTGCTTCGGCGTGGCGTCCCAGCACGCTGTAAGAGCGCGCCAGCATGGACCAGCCTTCCACGTCGTCCGGCTTGTCCTTGAGTCGTTGGGCCAGTTTGTCGGTCATCGCCGCAATTTGGTCAGCACCTGTGGCGTGCGGTGCTGGTTTGCCATCGGCTGACACCATCTGCGGCTGTTCGGCTTCACCCTGTGGCACCGGTTTGCCGATTAAAAAATAGCCTGCGGCGGCAATGGCCACCACACCAATAGCCAGACCGGCTAGCAGGAGGCTCGAGGGCTTGGCAGTGCCTGCGGCCGTGGTATCGGCCGATGCTGCAGCAGTGGCTTTTCCGGTGGCGGTAGTAGCCGGGGCACCGGTCAACACCAAATCCAGAATCTGGCGCTCCAGAGCGCCCTTGCCCTCTTCAAACTTTTCGTCTGGCAATACTCCGCTGGCGTGCAACTGCTTGAGTTGTGCCAGTTTTTGCTTCAGCGCTTCAATCGTGTTATTCATGTTCTCAATTCTCGGTCAGTATCAGGAAACTGGTGACTTTTGATCCACTTCGGGCTCATCGGTGTCAAAGCGATCAGCGGGCATGCGGCTGCGCCTGCGCAACATCAACACCAGCGCCAACAAACCCAACACCAGCAACACGCCAGGGCCAACCCAGAGCAACACGGTGGTGCTTTTGAAAGGTGGGCGGTACAGCACGAAGTCGCCATAGCGATCGGTCATGTAATCAGCAATCTGCTTGTCGGTCATGCCTTTTTGCAGCAGTTCACGCACCTGCTGGCGCAAGTCCACCGCAAGATCGGCATGGGAGTCGGCAATGGTCTGGTTTTGGCAAACCAGGCAGCGCAACTCAGCCGTGATGTTGAGCATGCGGGCTTCCAGCACCGGGTCTGCTACGGCCGGCGCCGCTTCATTGGCCGAAGCGACCGACAGGAACAGGGAAAGGCACAGGAGTGCGAACCACTTAGCCATTTCCGGCCTCCTTCTGGAGTTGCTGCACCAGGGGTATCAGTTTGGTCTGAATGGACTCGGGCG
>CAIQYP010000444.1 GCA_903876045.1 uncultured beta proteobacterium
TCTGGAATGGCTCTGGCGCTTATACCAATTTGAGATTTTCATCTTTGATCTAGGGCAAACCCGTGTAAAGAAGTTTGAAATGCGGATTAACCTAACACTGCGCGTCACGACAGCTTGGTAGTTCGGGAGCGTACGGACCTAAACACAAATGGATACAGAGGAGTCAGCAAATGAGCACTGCATTTCATGTCAATGGCCAGGCGGTTCGCGCCCAGGCAGAGCCGGATACCCCACTTTTATGGGTGATACGCGATGAACTGGGCATGACCGGTACCAAGTTCGGCTGCGGTGCGGCACAGTGCGGTGCCTGCACGGTGCACATTGATGGTAAACCGGCGCGAGCCTGCCAGACCCTGCTGTCCACAGTGGAGGGTGCCAAGGTATCCACCATCGAGGGCCTCTCCAAAGACAACAACCATCCTTTGCAGGTGGCCTGGATCAAACACGATGTGCCGCAGTGCGGCTATTGCCAGTCTGGTCAGTTGATGAGTGCGGCGGCTCTGCTGTCGGTGAACAAGAATCCATCAGACGGCGAAATTGATGTGGCCATGAGCGGAAACATCTGCCGCTGCGGCACCTATCCCCGTATCAAGGCTGCCATCAAAGATGCGGCTTCGATGATGCGCAACGCTTGAGGAGCATGAATATGACTACATCCCGTCGCACCTTCCTCAAGAAATCCGCCGCACTGGCCGGTAGTGGCCTGCTTATGGGCATTGCAATTCCGACTGCCTTGCAGGCCGCTGGTACGGTGCACACGCCCAATGCCTGGGTCCACATAGCGGATGACAACACCATTACCCTGATTTCGGCGCGCTCCGAGATGGGGCAGGGCGTGTACACCTCCTTGCCCATGCTGATTGCCGAAGAGTTGCATGTCGACCTTCGCAAGATCAAAGTGCGCATTGCACCGGCCAATGCCAAGCTTTATGGAAATGCGCGTATCGGTGGCGCACAACTTACCGGTGGTTCCACCTCGGTGCGCGACGGCTGGGAAAAGCTGCGCACAGGCGGCGCACAGGTGCGAGAAATGTTGATCAGTGCCGCAGCCAACCAATGGGGTGTAGACCGTTCCGGCTTGACTGCTGTAGACGGCCATGTGTTGGGTGCTGACGGCAAAAAGGCGAGCTATGGCTCACTGGCAGCGGCTGCTTCCAAGCTGCCGGTGCCGGAAAATGTGGCGATCAAAGATCCCAAGGATTTCACCATTGTGGGCAAGCGTACCCAGCGTCTGGATACACCAGATAAGGTCAATGGCCGCGCCGAATTCGGCATTGACGTGAAGCTGCCCGGTATGGTGTATGCCGCGTTGGAGCAGTGTCCCGTGATTGGTGGCACGGTCAAAAGCTTTGACGGCGCCAAGGCCAAGTCGATGCCGGGGTTTATTACCGTGGTGCAAATCCCGGATGGTGTAGCGGTAGTAGCGGACAGTTGGTGGCGTGCCAATGTGGCGCGTAGGGAGTTGAACATTGTCTGGGACGAAGGCGTCGGTGCCAGCCTGAACGACAAAGCCATGCTGGATGGACTGCGCGCAGCGGCCAAAACCGGAGTGGCCATTTCCCTGAAGGCCGTGGGCGACCCTGAGGCCGTGATTGCGGCATCGGACAAGGTGCTGCGTGCCGAATATGCCAGTCAGCTGCTTTCGCATTCGCCGCTTGAACCGATGAACTTCACAGCGCACTATGCCGACGGCAAGATGCGCTTGATCGGCTCCACCCAGTGGCAGGACGCCGCGCAAAGCCAGATCGCCAAGGCGGTCGGACTCGCGGTTGACGATGTGTCCGTTGAGACCACCTTTCTGGGCGGCGGCTTTGGCCGGCGCATCGATATCGACTTCATCATCCAGGCGGCACAGATCGCCAAGCAACTGGATAAGCCAGTTAAATTGGTCTGGTCGCGTGAAGATGACATGACACATGACTTCTATCGCCCGCAAGCCATTCACACTATGGCTGCCGCTTTGGGCACCGATGGCAAGCCCACGGCCATGACGTTCCGCATAACTTCGCAGTCGGTCACCGGCCGGGTTTTTGGCCTGCCCGCTCCGGTGCAGGATCCTCTGATGACCGAAGCTGCCGTGGCCGGTTACAACATTCCCGCCTCGCGGCATGATGTGGTCAAACATGATTCGGGTTTGCGAGTGGGCTACTGGCGCTCGGTCAGCCATGCTCTCAACGCTTTCGCCAACGAGGGTTTTATGGATGAACTGGCCCACATGGCCGGTCAAGACCCCTATGCCTACCGCATGAGCCTTTTGGATGGCAAGCCACGCTTTGCCAACGTGCTCAAACTGGCCGCCGAAAAGGCTGGTTGGGGCACGCCGCTGCCAGACGGCCATTCGCGCGGAATCGCGCTGATGGAAGGCTATGGCACGTATATGGCTCAGGTAGCTGAGATCAGCCTGGAGCGTGGTGCGATCAAGGTCCATAAAGTAACAGTCGCCGCCGATCTGGGGCTCATGGTTAACCCCGACACAGTGGAAGCGCAAATCCAGTCCAGTGTCGTGTTTGGTTTGGGCGCGGCAACTCTACAGGAAATCACGCTGAAGGATGGCCGGGTGCAGCAGACCAACTTCGACAAGTTTCCCATCGTACGCATGTTTCAGGCGCCGCAAATTGACATTGTGCTGGTCGAAAGCACCGAGAAGCCCGGAGGAATTGGTGAGCCGGCCACCGCTCTGGTGGCTCCGGCCGTGGCTAACGCATTGGCTGCACTAACGGGCAAGCGCCTGCGCCAACTGCCGATGACAGCAGACTCCATCAAGGCGGCGTAATCGAATTGTTCGAAGCACAATCGCACTATGGAAAGTCTTGACTTGCGGGTATTGGAAGACGCGCGAACTTGGCGCCAAGCCGGGTTCGCCGTTACATTGGTGACGGTGGTGGAAACGTGGGGCAGCGCCCCACGCCCACCCGGTGCTTTGCTGGCCGTGCGCGCGGACGGTGTGGTGAGCGGCTCGGTATCAGGCGGCTGTGTAGAGGACGACTTGATCGCCCGCACCAAGGCCGCCCTGAACCAGCCTCTGACCAAGCAATCGTCTATGCCGTCCATGATTGCCTATGGCGTGAGCAAAGAGGAGGCGGCACGCTTTGGCCTGCCTTGTGGCGGCACCCTGCGCCTGGTGCAGGAGCCGCTGCTGGACACCGGCTGGATTGACGCGGTTTTACAACGCACCGCCGAGCATCAGTTGGTTGCCAGAACGCTGACACTGTCCAACGGTATATCGGTATTGACGGACGGGCGGCGCGGCCAGGCCATGCATTTCGACGGACTCACGCTCACCACCTTGTTTGGCCCGCGCTGGCGTCTGCTGTTGATTGGGGCTGGTCAGTTGTCACAGGCTGTTGCGGTGATGGCGACGGCACTGGACTTTGAGGTGTTGGTGTGTGATCCGCGCGAGGAATATGCGCACACGCTGTTTGATCGCCCGTTGCCCAATGTGCGAAGGGTCCTGGGCATGCCCGATGACGTGGTGCGCGAACTGCAGGTTGATGCGCACACGGCCATCTTGGCCCTCACGCACGATCCCAAACTCGACGATATGGCGCTGCTGGAGGCGCTGACTGGCGATGCGTTTTATGTGGGTGCCTTGGGCTCCAGGCGCAATCAGGCGACCCGCAAACAGCGACTGGCCGAGCATTTTGACCTGACGATGGCTCAACTGGATCGCCTGCATGGTCCGGTGGGCTTGCGCATTGGCGCACGCACGCCGGCCGAGATCGCCGTGTCCATATTGGCTGAAATTATCGAAGCCAAGAACACGCGCGTTACCGCGCCAGCGGTGTCATCCAACGCATCTTGTGCGGTTGGCTGAACTGCGGGCCAAGGCTTGAATAGCGTGCTTTCCATTGCCGAGGCGCAGCAGCTTCCAACCGTGCTGGTGCTGGCTTCTGGCAGAGGCGAGCGATTTACCGCATCCGGGGGAACTGGCCACAAGTTACAGGCCGACCTGTGCGGTAAGACGGTGTTGCAACGCACGCTGGACGCTGTGCGCGCCAGCGGCTTACTGTGGCATTTGGAAGATGCAGGCCATCCGGGTATGGGCGACACGATTGCAGCCGCTGTGCGCGCAACCCGCGATGCGGCCGGCTGGCTGATATTGCCTGCAGACTTGCCCTTGATAGCGCCTCAAACGCTGATCGATTTGGCAAAACTTAAAACCACGGCGCAGGTCGTGGTTCCTCTGTTTGAGGGGCAACGCGGCCATCCGGTGCGTTTTGCTCCGGTGTGTGGTGACGCCTTGGCGGCCTTGCGTGGCAGTCAGGGCGGTGCAGCCATTAAAGACCAGTTCGAATCGCTGTGCTGGCCCGTGTTGGATGCCGGCTGCGTTACCGATATCGATAGCTTGGACGACCTGCTGCGGGCGCGTGGCTTGCTGCTGGGCTGACGCATCAGCCGCATTCTGTACCCCACTGGTAACTCAGGATATTCACAAGGGCGTGTTTCCAAGTTACCATTCGCGATGTAATTTAGTTACATACTTTTCGATAACGCGAGAACACCATGGCCACAACCAGCTCAGTCCCAGTCCTGCATCCCACGGTAGAAGCGGTGACTCGCCGTATTCGCGAACGTAGCGGCCCCACCCGCAGCGCCTATCTGGCCCAGGTTGAGGTCGCGATCCAGCGCAAGCCGGGCGCCGAGCGCATGGGTTGTGCCAACGTGGCGCACGCCTTTGCAGCCTTGCCCGGTAGCGACAAGTTCAGGGTGGTGGCCGAGAAGGCGCCCAACATTGGCATCGTCACGGCCTACAACGATTTGCTCTCGGCCCATGCGCCTTTGCAGCATTACCCCGACGTGATCAAGGCAGAAGCCCGCAAGCACGGTGCGACAGCCCAGGTCGCAGGCGGCGTCCCGGCCATGTGCGACGGCGTGACGCAGGGCTTCGAAGGCATGGAACTCAGCCTGTTCTCGCGTGACACCATCGCCATGTCCACCGCCATCGCGCTGAGCCACGATGTGTTCGATGCGGCGCTGATGTTGGGCGTGTGCGACAAGATCGTGCCCGGATTGCTGATCGGAGCCTTGCACTTCGGCCATTTGCCCACGGTGTTTGTGCCTGCGGGCCCCATGACCTCGGGCCTGTCAAACAACGATAAATCCAAAGTGCGAGAGAAGGCTGCGCAAGGTTTTGTGGGCCGCGAAGAATTGCTGGCTGCGGAGTCCGCCGCCTACCACGGCCCCGGTACCTGCACCTTTTACGGCACTGCGAATAGCAACCAGATGCTGCTCGAGGCCATGGGCTTGCATGTGCCCGGCACTGCCTTCATCAACCCGGGCAACACCATGCGGGAAGAACTTACCCGTGAGGCCGCCCGCACCGTGCTGGGGAAGCCAACGCGGACGAGCGTCGCAGGGCCGCCCCAACACGTGAGCGCCCCCTTGGGGGGCAGCGCAGCACGCGTAGTGGCAAGCGTGGGGGCAA
>CAIQYP010000445.1 GCA_903876045.1 uncultured beta proteobacterium
AGCCACTCGATTGCTGCATTCAGCACAGCACTGTCAGGAAAGTACATGCATTCACCAATGTATATAAAAATTGTGCTTCGGGCTCGTGCCCGGTCCAACGGCTCACCGCGTCATTCTAGGCCGCGGGCTTGCGCAAACAAGCCGCGTTTTCCCTGCCCTAATTCTTTTGCCACACAGCAGCAAAGAAGCCGTCGGTCTGGTGCTTGTGTGGCCATAAGCGCAAATAGAGTTGTCCGACTTCTCCGCCGCTACACAAGGTTGCCGCGTCGGTTACCTTCAGCCCGGTCAAAACCTCGCCAACAGGCAGGGGCGTGAAGTCCGGGTTTGCAAGACTGAACGCTTCCGCGATCGCTTCGTTCTCTTGCGGCAGCACGCTACAGGTGGCATACACCAGACGCCCACCCGACTTCAGCAGGCGCGACGCGCTTTGCAAAATGGAAGTCTGCTTGACCGCCATTTCTTCCACCGTCTGCATGGTCTGGCGCCACTTCAGATCGGGGTTGCGCCGCAGCGTACCCAGTCCTGAACAAGGTGCGTCTACCAGAACACGGTCGATCTTGCCGGACAAGCGCTTAACGCGCTCGTCACGTTCATGGGCAATGGCCGCGGGATGCACATTCGACAGGCCACTGCGTGCCTGGCGTGGTTTGAAGGAATCAAGCCGGTGCGCCGAGGTATCAAAGGCATACAAACGACCGGTGCTGCGCATGGCAGCACCCAAGGCCAGGGTCTTGCCACCAGCACCCGCGCAAAAGTCCACCACCATCTCGCTGCGTTTGGCATCCACCAACATGGCCAGCAGTTGCGAGCCTTCATCCTGCACCTCGAAATCGCCACGGGTGAAGGCTTCCATCTTGTTCAGGGCCGGACGGCCAGAAATACGCAGGCCCCATGGCGAATAGGGCGTGGGTACGGCCTTGATACCAAACTTGGCCAATTCCTTTTGAATATCGGCACGCTTTGCCTTGAAATCATTGACGCGAAGATCCAGACCCGCGCCCTTGTTCAGGCTTTCTACCAAAGGCCAGAAGCCGTCGCCCAATTGGTCTTTAAGCGGCTGCACCAGCCACTCGGGCAAGTTGTGGCGATGGCGCTCCATCAAATCTGCCGGATCCACTTTTTCGCAATCGTCGATCCAACGAGTTTCCTGGTCGGTCAGCGCACTGCGCAGAAAGTCTCCGGGACCATAGAAACCCAGAATCGCCAGGCGGCGCTCCTTAGGGCCGCTACCGGAGGGGGCAAGGTGGTCAAACAGCTGCTTTTTGCGCAGTACGGTGTATACGGTTTCGGCCATGGTGGCACGCTCACGTGGCCCCAGACCGCGGTTGTCGCGGAAAAAGCGGGCCACAATAGCGTCCGCCGGATGATCGAATTTAAGGGTCAGCCTGACCAGTTCGGCGCAGGCATCCAAGAGAGCTTTTGGGTGCATAACCGAGTATTGTCCCATGAGCGCAGAAAACCTCCCCCCGCTGATCACCACACCGCCCGGTTTGTACCGCCATTACAAGGGCAATTCTTTTCTTTTATTATCTTTTAATTTTGGTTGACAGCAGAACCGTAGATATCCAAAGCGAAGATGTCCATTTCTTGTCAACCGATCAAAAAGTGGCATTTGCAAGCGTTTCAGTAGACAACCCAATGCCACCAACTTCCACAAAGTGAGGTGCCCCCCATAAAACGGTAGACACGGCCCACACTGGAATGCAATCGGTTTGAGAGAGTTGCCTATTCCAGAGTGTTGACGCCGACCGAAAATTGACCAGTCAAGATTCAATCGGCGCCAACATCCAGAGCTTTAAGACCACCGCTAACAATGTACACAACTAAGATATGTTGCTCTAAACTCCAACATGAAGGGATCAAAATTGACCGACTTAAGTCCATTACCTGAGCCGACCCTGGGGCGCTATCAACACTACAAAGGTGGTCAATATGAAGTTATTGGTGTTGCAAGGCATAGCGAAACCCTTGAACCACTAGTTATCTATCGGCCACTTTATGGAGATTCCGGGCTATGGGTAAGACCATACGCAATGTTCTATGAAGAAGTTGAGGTTATGGGAAAGTTGCAACCGCGCTTCACCCTTTTGACATAATGTGGATGGCTTTGGGGGCGTGACCTCAAAGTTTCTTTACACACGATGCAACTAGAAAATTCAATGGCGATGCTTTGGAGAAATAGTCTAAAACATAGTTCCGTTCAGCTGCCTTCAAAGATCTTGATCCCATCGCCGATGCCCAAGAGAGCCAATCGGATTGACCTGTTTTTAGATATTCGTTACGCACTTCTTTTAATCCAAAACCTTGCTCGGGTATTTCAAGAATCTTTGCACGTGCAATCCTGAAATCTGAAGTCCGTTCATATAGTTGCATCAGTAATTCTCCGTAAGCTCCATGTCCAAGAAGATAATCTTCAACAATCGCAGCAAGCCAGAAGAGCTGGTATTCAAGGAAGAAGGTTTCGCCTTTTGCATAGTCCAGGAGGACTGAGACGAGTCCTTCTTTATCTGTGATGGTAGAGCACACCGAATGTATGTGTTTGATCAAATTTGGAAACCTGCGTAAGAGTACAGGCAATTGATCAAGAATACTATCGCTGTGATACCTTAAGAAACCAAGGATTTGATCTGCGTCTGACTCCTCTAGTGCCTCGTCTTTCAGTAGCGCGAGAAGGGCATTAACTTGGGTCGCGTCAAGGCTGCTCACTACC
>CAIQYP010000446.1 GCA_903876045.1 uncultured beta proteobacterium
CAGATAGACTTTGAAGAAGCACTCGGTGCGGGTCAGGCGATAGACCTGCGCTACTTCCAAAAGTTGGGTGTCGATAGCGCGTGCGCCTTCACGCAGGTTGATCGCCACCATGGGGATTTTGTTGACCACCACGGCCAGGATGGCAGCGGTCTCGCTCAGACCAAACCAGATGTAGCAGAGGATGGTGGTCACCAAGGCCGGCACGTTCAGGCCCAAAATCAGAAAGCTGTCGAGAACCCGGTCGACCCGCCGGGAGCGCCCCATCAGAATGCCCAGACCCACACCCAACAGCATCGCCAGGCAGAAGCTTATGGCTACCCGCTTGACCGTTTGGCCTAAGTGAAACAGCAACTCGCCGGAGGTGATTTCACGTAACAACACCTCAGCCACCGCCAACGGCGTAGGAAGCACCCGGCTATGCATCTGCATGGCCACTATTTGCCAGACCACTGCCAATGCCAGCATCGGCCAGAGCCGTGGCCAAAGTGCAGACTGGGTAGCGCGCGGCGGGATCAGTTCTTCGGACATGCAGGAAGCTTGAATCCGCTCCAGAACGTGCCGTCAGAAAGCACCTTGGATTTGCCCACCAACTTCTCGCCACCGGTCTCGGCCAATATCTTGAAGACGGTTGCCACACTGGCCTCGTATTCGGCATCGGCGCAATGCGGGATGCCATTGCGGTAACCCGCTCTGAGTGCCAGAAAGGTGGCGTTGTCTTCGGCGCGCATCAAGGGTTTGAGTCGCTCCCACTCTGCATCATTTTTGGCCATGATGGATTTGGCCTCCATGGAGGCTGCCATAAAGCGCTCCATGATTTGTGGATTCTGGTTGGCCCAGTCTTCGCGAAAAACCCAGCCGACCAGGGGAATCGGTTTGTCCACACCCAGGCCGCTCAGAATTTCGGGCAGCTTGATCAGCGGCCGCATGCCATTGGCTTCCAGCCGGGCGTCGTAGTGCCAGACATTCAGCGCCGCATTGACCTGGCCGGACAGCGCCAGCTCATTCAGCAGGGGTGGTGCGGCAAAGACCGGGCGTGTTGCGGCCGCCAGGTCCATGCTGTATTTTTTGCTGGCAAAGGCGCGCAGCAGCAACCAGGTCTTGTCCGACGGTCCACCGGAGACGCCGATGGATTTGCCTTTGAGGTCGGCCAGGCTGCGCAGTCCGCTATCGGCCCGGACCATGACCGAGCCCACCGCATTGGAGTAGGGGGTGAAGGTGTAGTTATCGCCTTCGGCACGTTGGCGTGTGACCCAGAGCCAATCCGACACGATCACATCCACCGCGCCGCCTTGCAGTGCGACCGTGGACGCGTCGCCCGAGGCGAGAGGCACCACCTTCAGGGTCAGGCCCCGCTTTTGCGCCAGTTTGTTGGCCTGCATGACATCGAGTTCCCAATTCACTGTTCCAAACTGGAGCACTCCAACGCGCAGTGTTGCAGCGGTGGGTTCAGTTGCCTGGCACAAAGGGGAGATTAGGGCCAGCACGAAGCTGGCGAGCAGACGGAAATAGTGGTGGAAATGCATGGCAGACCGGGATAGCCGAGGGAGTTGTCTCTTATAGATTAAAAATTGTAGTCGTCTTCCCGCAAGTGGCGTGCCAGGCCACACGGCGCATCTAGCGAATTAGCAAGCGGGAAATCCAGTGGGAGCCAACTGCGATGTCATCACGCAAGGCAGCCCCGTATGGTGGAGTGTTCAGGTCTTCGGGTGGGGCACTGATCAGGTTCAAGTCCACCGCTTGCGGGATGCCTACCAGACCCAACTCATCCCGCTCTAAGCGGTAGTACGAACCGTTCCAGAGCTTGGCACCAAAGTCCCTGGGCTGCTTGAACAGAAACAACAGGTGGTGCTCCAACCACGCGTAGTTTTGCTCGGAAACGACGGCCGGATTCTTGTAGGGGTAGGGCACGTGGCATACCACTTCCTCCGTTGATTCCAGGCACTTGAACTCTTTCATGGACAAAAAGTGATCAGTGAAACGGGTGTGATCCATGGTCAACGTGAAGCCGCTGCTGCCATTGGCCAGCGGCTTGAATTCCACCGTGCCGATGGGAATAATCTGCTGGTCGCGGGTCAGTGCGCTGATTGTTTTGATACCGGAAAGCTCCCAGGCCGAAACCATCGGAGCCAGAACCAGAAGAAAGAGCAGGGTGAGGAATTTCGTCATTCGGTTTAGCGCAGCGATTGCTCCAGATCGATATGTACCGTTAGCGCATTGGCAATGGTGTCGAGTTGCGCGTTAAGTTCATCCAGATCCAGCGCCTGCGGAACTTGAATACGCGCCGTCGCTTCAAACAGCGGGTCGCCGCTCATGGGTGCGCTGGTGATGGAGGTGTCCATTTCACTGACGCTGATGTTGCGGGCCGCCAGCGCGTGCGACACCTCTCGCATGATGCCGGGTCGGTCGTTGCCCACAATCGTCAGGCGAAGCTGTCGGAAATTTCCCGCACTGGACTCCCCCACGCTTTCGGCTACCACGACGGAAAACTGAGGCTCGCACAGACCGAGCAGGGCGGTGCGCAGTGCTGCTGCCTTGTCCGTGCTGACCTCAACTTTCACAATGCCGGCGAACTGACCGGCCAGTTCGCTCATGCGGCTTTCAAGCCAGTTGCCGCCGTGGGCAGCCACGGTCTGCGACAGTCTTTCAACCAGACCGGGCTTGTCGGCGCCAACAAAAGTGAAGACCAGGGGTTTGGACATAGGGTTTCTCCGGTGGTTGGCCGGGGTGGCTATGCAGGTGGATCGGTATTTAGGCTCGGTGCAGAACGATGGTGACCAATGCGGATGCATCCACCAGCGCGGTCACGCTGTGCGGCACTTCACCGACCAGGTACATCAGCTCTCCAGCCTGCAACAAGGTGGTGGTGCCAGCGACGCTGATGTCCAGCTTGCCCTCAATGCATTGGATGGTGATTTCACCCGACAGCTTGTGCGCGGGCATGGATTTGCCAGCCAGCAATACCAGACGCATTACTTCCAATTGCGTGGACTTGAACAGCGCGACCGTGCGTTGCTGACCCAGATCTGGCCCAAAAGGTGCGACCTGAATGGCTTGACCCGATTGCGCGTGGGGAATGGACATGGCGTGTACTCCTCAAAAGTTCAAGGTTATCGGCAGTTATACCCCAAGCAAACGGCGCATGCACCGCCCAACATCAAACCAGGAACGCAAAAAACCCCGCGGATTTTTAGCGTCACCTTCATGCCGCTGTTTGACGTTTCGATTCAACTTCGCTTGCCAGTGAGCCCGCTTTCCAGCGCCAAAGCCACTTCTTCAGCGACCAATGGTTTGTTCAAGGTGGCCCAGAGATGCAAATTTCTTCTCTTGGCAATAAGCTTGGTCAGATCCATGAACTGAGACCCCTTTGAGCTCATCAATATCAAACCGCCGGCATATCCCACTTTGACCAGATCACTGATGAATTCAATGCCGTCTCTTTCAGGCATGATGATGTCACACATGATTAGGTCAAGTTGCGGCAATGCGTTCAATTTGATCGCTGCGTCTTTACCATCGTGGGCCAAGTAGATGTTGTCGACGCCAAGTGAAGCCAAGGTACTTTGCGCAACGTTACGTGATGTCTCATCATCGTCGATGACTAATGCATTTTTTATGTTCATAACTATTGGCCCGTTGATTGTGCCGTTCACAAAACGCTGATCGTAGCCGCCTAAAATTGTTCATGCCCATTTTAGAAAACTGCCTTTTCCACGGACTGCCAGCGGTCCGCCTGTGTGCCAAGGATGGCGCCACAGCCACCATCACCCTGCATGGAGCCCATGTGGTGTCCTGGAAATCCCGCCAAGGTGTGGAGCAGCTTTACCTCAGCCCCAACACGCGCTTCGAGTCAGGTCAGGCTATTCGTGGTGGGGTGCCGATCGTCTTCCCCCAGTTCAACACGCGCGGTGTTTTGCCGCGCCACGGCTTTGCCCGCACCTGCCGCTGGGCGATGGTGGAAGATGCCGAAGCAGACACCGAAGCAGACACTGAAGAAGACGCAGAGGCTTGCAGCGTCACGCTGGCATTGCAGAGCCACAAAGTCATCAAGGCGCTCTGGCCATATGCGTTTGGCTGTGCGCTCAAGGTGTCCCTGCAAGACGATCGCCTGCTGATGACACTTACGGTAACCAATAACGGGCCTGATGCCTTTAGCTTCCAGGCCGCGCTGCACACCTACCTGGCCGTTGGCGCCATTGAGTCCATTCATCTCACTGGCCTGGAGGCATGCGATTTTGAAGACTCCACCGCCGCCGGAGGCAACCAGATCAAGCCGCACACGGCTTTGCAGCCGTTCGAGGCCATCGACCGTATTTACTTCAACGCGCCCGGGCAGTTGCAACTGCAATCCGCGCTGGGCCAGGTAGATCTGGAGCAGAGCGGCTTTTGCGATGTGGTGGTGTGGAACCCCGGCGGCGCTGCAGCGGCCTGCCCGCCTGATCTGCCAAAGGATGGGTTCAGGCACTTTCTGTGCGTTGAAGCGGCCCATATCGGGACGCCGGTTCAACTCGCACCGGATCAACGGTGGAGCGGCACGCAGTCGATCCGCGCGGCGCGCTAAAGCTGCTACGGCAATCCGGCCTATTGCAAGAAACCCATCTGCCCCTTCTTCAAGCCGGACTTGGGCAGGTCCGCCACACGCAGGCTGTCACGGTGTTCCAGTCGCGCGTTGCCGAAGCCGGTCATCAGGGCGCGGCGCATGTCGCGGGGTGGCAGTTCGGACAGTTGGTCGAGCACATTGCCTTGCGGTTCAGACGCAAAGTGTTCGCCCCAACCATGCTCGCTGCGAATGCTCTGGTACATATTGCGTGCAATCTGCCGTGCAGCCTCCAGCGAGGGTGCCGCCACCTCAAACACATTCATGCGATTCAGGATGGGCTGTGGTATGGAGCGCTCATCGTTCGCGGTGGTGATCCAGATGACCTGGCTGGCGTCGATGGCCACTTCAGCAAACTCGTCGGTAAAGGCCTTGGCCGTGTCGTGCTCCAGCAGGCTGTAAAGCGCGCCTAGCGGGTCGTATTGCGCGTCGCCGCTGGCCTTATCGATTTCGTCCACCACGATCACCGGGTTGGCGTACTCCCCATCCACCAAGGCTTCAAAAACCTTGCCGGGTTTGGCGCCGCGCCATTGGGATGAAGAGCCCGACAGCAGCCAGCCCGCGGTCATGGAACTCATGGGCACCAGCGTCATGCCGGTTCCCAACAGCTCCGACAGCTTCTTGGCGAAATGTGTTTTGCCGATGCCGGGCGGGCCAAGTAACAAAATGGGCGTGACCTCGATGCCGTCCCGGCAGTCTTGCGACAGGGCGACGTGGCGCTTCACATCATCAAGCACCTCGGTGAAGTTGGGCAGCGTCTGGTATAGCTCGGCCATATCCGGCACGCCACTGGGCTTGACCTGAAAGCGTTGCGGGCCACGCTCCAGCATGCGCCGGTAGGTGGCATGCAAATTACCGCTTTCGTCGCCTTGCAGCTTGGCCAGTTTGCGCTCTACATCCTCAGGCTGAAAGACAGGCCGCATTTGCGCAACTGGCAAATGAAACGGAGCAGACTGGGAAGTGGGGGGAACAGCGTTGCGAGATTCCATGAAGGCCTCCATGCAAAAAAGTTTCCGGGCAAATGACTACAGACCTATTCAAGCACAAGCAGCAAAGGTGTTGCAGCAATAAGGGCAGTATTTACCTGCCTGTTGCTAAAAATCTACCGCGGGGCGCATGGCCGATGGCCGCATATAGCGCCAGCGGCCCAGCCAGCAGGCACTCGCCAGCGCAATCAGCAAGGTGATAGCTATTACCTCCAAGGGGTGTTGCCACTCGTTGCCATAGGCACCAAACATGCAAACCTTCATGGCACGCACGACCCAGGTCAGTGGTAGCCAGGGACTGATTTCGCTGAACAGGGTGCCGCTCAGTTCCACCGGCAGAATGCCGCCCGAACTGGAGAGCTGTACGGCCAGAAAGATCATGGAGGCGGCTTTGCCAGCGTCACCCATCAGGCGCGTGAGCGCGAACACGATGCACAAGAAAGTCGCGGACGACAGGGCCAGGGTCAGGGTGAAAAGGTCAATTCGCGCCACCCGTATCTGCAGACCCCAGACCACCGTGACATACAGCAGCGCCGCTTGCAGCAACACGATGAGCAGGGGGATGGCCATCTTGCCGAGTAACTTCACGGGGCCAGAAAAGTCTTGTGTTCCTTTGGGAAGCACCCGCACATGAATTAAAAACGCTGCCACACCGGCACCTAGCCACAGTGCGGCTGGAATGATGTTGGGTGCAAAGCCGCTGCCACTGTTGGGCACCGGTGCTTCCACTTCCACGACCGGGCTTACCGAATTGGCCAGGCCTTGTGCGCTGCCGTCGGGTTTGTCGACATCTCCGGGCAGCGAGTCCCACAGCAAGTCCAGCCCGGCACTCAGTCGATCGGCGCCTTGCCGCGCATTTTGTGTACCTTCGGCAAGCACGGTGGTGCCGCTCACCAAAGTATCGGTGCCGCGGTCCAATTCATCAAGCAAGCTATCTTCAGGCAGCTTTTGCACCATGGTGCGCAGGCCCTGGTTCAGGGCGCGCATGCCGGTCGTCAAGCTACCCATGCCCGCACTGAGTTTGTCCGCGCCATCCTCCAGCTTGCCCTGTGCTTCCGCCGCAGCTTGCAAACCGGAGTCCAGTTGCGTCACGCCGGTATAAAGCTGATCCAGGTTTTCTGTCACCTTGGCTGGCACCAGAATGCTGTCGCGCGCCTGGTCTCTGAAACTGCCAACACCACTGCGTATCACCTGGCTGCCCGCTTGCAATTCGGTCATGCCTTTGGACAATTCGGCATGGCCTGCGGCCAGTTGCTCGGCGCCGGTTTTGAGGCGGTCCAGATCGCTGTTGCGAGGACGTTTGGCGTCCATGGTCTTCAGGCCGCTGCTGAGTTGGCGCATGCCGCTGTTGAGCTGATCGACGCCGCCGTTGATACGCTGAGATCCGCTCACGGTCTGGCGCGCGCCACTGACCAAGGGCACCATGCCTTTGCTGAGCTCGTGTGCACCGGTGCGCAACTGATTCACGCCTTCGCGCAGACGGTCCACGCTGCGCTGCGAACCAGCGGCGTTGAGCAGCACCAGTTTCCAGCGCTTCTCGTTCAGGCTTTCATTCACGTCATGACCGAGTTCACGCGCAAAGTTGCGGGCTAGCAGTGCACTCTCGAAGTTGTTGCCCTCGGAGGTGTAGACCACCAGTTTGCCTGCGCCCGCCTCATGGCCGGGGATGGCGTTCGAGCTGAAGTCGCGCGGAATCACCAGCGCAAAGGCCAAGGCTCCCGTGCGCACTTGTTCGCGCGCCTCGGCCTCCTGGGCAAAGTCTTTGAAGCCAAACGTCTTTTTGTCGCGTAGAGATGCGGCCACTTCCCATCCCGCGTTAAAGACCTGGCCGCGGTATTCCACGCCCTGATCCAGATTGACCAGGCCCGCGGGCAATGCGCCTATTTTCGAGGCAGGATCCCACACGCTGGAGAGGTAGATAAATGCGTACAGCGCAGGAATGAATGCCACCAGCAGCGTGGCGGCAAACAGCTTGGGGTAGCGCGTGAAGGCCTGCGCTTCAAGCCGCAGGATAAACAGAATTTGTGACAGCAAGTTCATGGTCTATTGTGACCCAAGGCAAGGCATGTATTCAACAGTGTTCGGCAGTGTTCAATAGCCGCCCATACCTCCTATTGCCAAGCAGTTGGAGCGAAAGATGTAAGCGCGCGGCATCGACAGCCGCTTTGCCGATAGCAAATTGCCTTGAGCGGTGTCGTGTTTTACCAGCGCACGCCGAGTTTGATAAACAGGCGGCTCAACACAAAAAGTGGCCCTACCCAAAGGTATTGCACGTCCTCAAAGAACGATGGTTTCTTGCCTTCTATGCGATGGCCTATGAACTGGAAAATCCAAGCGACGACAAATACCATCAGGCACACCGGCAGCAAGATGTGTTTGGCGTTGAGTGTGGCGATGATGGCCAGCATGACGACGGTCACGGCCATCATGGTGATCAGAAACACGGTTGACAAGCGCCAGTAATACAGCAGGCTGGCTCCTAGAAAAACCAGTGCCAGCATGGGGCTTGCCACATACAGCAAGCCCACCAGACTCAGCATGATGCAGGGAATGGCGGTGTAGTGGATGCGCTCATTGGTGGGGTGCTGATGGCTTAGGGCGTAGTGAGTAAGCAATCGGTCCACGCGGCGTAGCGGCACTTCTGCCGCCAGAGTTTCAGGCGAAGGGGTCATGTTGCAGCCTCCCGGTATCGTTTTAGAAAGCGTCGGTCAATCCAGTTTTTCAACCACCAGACCCAATGGCCCTCTGCGCTGTGCTTGCCCCAACTGGCAATGGCAAAGCGATTGCCGCATGAAATGATGTTCAAAGTTTTTTCGGGTGGCTGGTGTTCGGTCAGTGGTTGGCCCGCGAGTGCGGCCGCAAGATTCAGGGCCAGCACCGGCCCGGCGCGAACCGCATAGACGCCACTGCGTGCCATGGGGCGGTCCATGCGCGTGCTGACATCGCCTGCGGCAAATACCTGTGCGTGGCTGGTGGAGCGCTGGCAGGCGTCTACCGCGACAAAGCCCTGCAGGTCCAGCACCAGGCCACTGGACAGTAACCAGGCCGGAGCCTGCGCGCCGGTGGCGATGATGGGTACGTCGCAAGCCAGCGTGGCACCGCTGGCCAGTACCACTTCGCCCGGGCGAATGCCGGCCGCGTTGTCCGGCAGCAGGGTGATCTTGCGGCGAATGAGCGCGGCCTTGATGCGGGCCTGCACGCGTTCGTCATAGCCTGCACCTAACGGTGTTTCACCGCATAACAAGGAGATGGCTGATTGGGGCAGGCGCTTGCGTACCGCCATGGCCAATTCGATACCCGCTGCCCCGGCGCCGATCACGGCGATGCGCAAAGGTTTGGATTCAGCCATCTCGACTACCTTCGGCCAGAGCGCACCAAAGGTTTCGATCGGGCGGATAAACAGCGCATGTTCACGCGCGCCCGGCATGGTCTGCTCGATCAGCGCACGGTCTTGCACCGGGCCGGTGTTGATGGAAAGCCAGTCGTAGCGCAGCACGCTGCCATCGTCAAGCGTCACGGTTTGTGTGGTCGTGTCCATCGCGCGCACGCTGCGCTGAAGCCAGCGAATGCCGCTGCGGCGAATCAGTGGCTCCAGCGGAATTACGCAGTCTTCCAGCGTGTAGTGGCCCGCTACAAAGCCGGGCACCATGCCGGAATACAGCTGGCGGTCGTAAGGTGCAATCAGCGTCACCTGTGCACCAGCCCATGGCGACTGGGCCATTTGCGACAGCACATGCACATGGGCATGTCCCGCGCCCAGGAGCACTAGCTGGCGTGCTGGGCTCATACTTGCCCCCACGCTCCCCGCTGCGCGTGGTTCGCTGCCCCCCGAGGGGGCCTTCGCCCCTTGGGGCGGCCCGGCGCGGCTCATCCTCTTCTCCAATCATGAAATTTTTGTACCCAGCGCAGCAAGGCCGCAGGTTGGTGCGCGCGCCGCCAGTTGCCTGCCGCGTATTTGTTGGCCTCGGCCATGGTGGGGTAGCTGTGCACGGTGCCTAGAATTTTGCCCAAGCCCAGGCCGTGCTGCATAGCCAGCACATATTCGGCCAACAACTCTGCCGCCTGTGCACCCACAATCGTAACGCCCAGAATGCGATCTTTGCCGGGAACGGTGAGCACTTTTACGAAGCCGCGTGCGGCACTGTCAGCAATGGCGCGGTCAAGCTCGCCCAGGTCAAAGCGTGTCACTTCGCAGGCGATACCCTGGGACTGCGCCTCGCGCTCGTTAAGGCCGACGCGGGCGATTTCGGGATCGATAAACGTGGCCTGTGGAATGGCTTTGTAGTTCACCCGGAAACATTTGAAGTCACCAAACAGCGCGTTCACCGTGGCATACCAGGCTTGGTGGGCTGCCACATGGGTGAACTGGTAGGGGCCGGCCACATCACCGGCGGCAAAAATGTTGGGGTAAAGAGTTTGTAGCGTGCTATCGGTCTGCACGGTCTTGTCGGTGGCGATGCCCATCTCCTCCAGACCATAGCCTGTCAGCCGCGCTGCACGGCCCACGGCGCACAGGAGTTGGTCGAACGGCATGCGCACTTCCAGGCCTTGGTGCAGCAGTACCAGTACTTTGATTTTTGGTTCGCCCTGCAACTCGCAGCGCAGTGCCTGATGCCCGGTGAGCACCTGCACACCATCCGCTTCCAGGGCGGCCCGGGCGAAGCGGGACACCTCATCATCCTCGCGCATCAGCAACCGGGGTGCCATCTCGACTTGGGTTACCTCTGCGCCCAGTCGCGCAAAGGCTTGCGCCAGTTCGCAGCCAATCGGCCCGCCACCCAGTACCACCCAACGTTTGGGCAAGGTGTCTAGCGTGGCCAGATGCGCCCACAGCGTGTCACTGGTCAGATAGCCAACTTCCGTCAAACCTGGCAGCGCAGGCACCACCGGCTGTGCACCGGCGGCAATCACGATGGCGCGGGTGCTAAGGCGCTGTGTGCCCCCCTCGTTGAGCGCAATCTCCACCGTCCACGGGTTGACTATTTTGGCGTGGCCTTGCACCACATCCACGCCCAGCGCGGTGTAGCGCTCGACGCTATCGTGCGGCGCAATGTTGGCAATCACCTGCTCGATGCGCTGCATCAGCAGTGTGAAATCAAAGGTCGGCCGGGTAGCGGTCAGGCCATAGGCAGCCGCGTTGCGCATCTGCTGCGCCAGTTTGGCAGTACGAAGCAAAGCCTTGCTTGGCACGCAGCCGTAGTTAAGGCAATCGCCCCCCATTTTGTGGGCTTCCACCAGCGTGACCTTCGCTTTGACCGCGGCGGCAATATAGGCCGACACCAAGCCACCGGCGCCGGCTCCAATGACCACCAGATTGCGGTCAAACTTTTTGGGTTTTTCGCCGCGCCAACGCCTATAGACCTGACGACGCTCCATGTGACGCCAGATGCGGCGCACCACCAGAGGAAACAAGCCCAGCAGCGCAAACGAGCCCAACAGGGCAGGGCTTGCGACATCCGATAGGCTATGCAAATTGCCCAGTTGGATGCCGGCATTCACATACACCGCGGTGCCCACCAGCATGCCCAATTGGCTGACCCAGTAGAAAGTCCAAGTGCGCAGCGAGGTGAGCCCCATGGTCAGGTTGATCAGAAAAAACGGCACCACCGGAATCAGGCGCAGGCTTAACAGATACAGCCAGCCAGCGCGCTGCACGCCAGCGTTGATCTCGCCCAGTTGGGCGGCAAAACGCGCCTCTACCCAATCGCGCAACAGCAGACGCGCCGTCCAAAAAGACAGGGCCGCGCCCAAGCTCGAAGCAAACGAAACCAGAACCAAGCCCCAACCGAAACCAAACACGGCACCGCCAGCCAGTGTGAGCAGTGCCACACCGGGAAGGGACAGTGCGGCCATGCCGAGATACAAAGCAAAATAGGCGCCGCGCAGTTCCCACGGATGCAGCGCATACAGGTCCAAAAACTCCTGATGGCGTTGCTGCAAGTAATGCAGCGTTAAAAAGTGCCCCAAATCCAACGCGACAAACAGCGCCATCCCAAGGGCCAGAATCAGCACTATCAGCCAGCGCGCGGTGCTCATTGAAAGGCCCTCCAGCCCCACCAGATCCGGCTGGCGGTGGTGATGCTACACAGCAGCGCAAAGCCATAGCTTATTGGCGCAAAGTAATGCGGCCACAGGCACATGGCCAGGAACACGGCCAGGGTCTCGGTGGCCTCGGTCAGGCCGCCCAAAAAGTAAATCGACTTGTCCGGCAGTGCTGCGTTGGACATGCCGCGTTTGGCCGCTAGCGAGGCAAAGGCCAAAAAGCTCGAACTCGTGCCCATAAACGCGGCCAGCAACGCGGCCGCAGGTAGGGCACGGTCTGCGGGGCTGGCAATGGCGAAAGCCAACGGGATGCTGGCGTAAAACAGAAAGTCCAGCGCGATGTCCAGAAAGCCACCGGCATCAGTTGCCTGTGTCTGCCGAGCCACCGCACCATCTAGTGCGTCACACAGGCGCGACAACAGGATTAGCGTTGCACCGCTTGCATAAGCGCCCAGCGCAATAGCAAGTGCTGCGCCCACGCCGATGGCAAAGCCGAACAAAGTGATGCCATTGGCGCTGGCACCCGCGCGCGCCAGCACCCGTGCCGCTGCATGCACCGGCGGGCGCAGCAGTTTGGTGGCGAAGCGGTCTAGCATGATGTTGAGGGATGGCGCATGGCAAGGCACATGGTAACGCGCGTGAAACCGCTGATTCAGTCCGATAGAGATCATGCACCGCTAACTATCTGGTTTTGGATCTGTGCCATATTTCAAGGGAAAACCCCCGCGCGCGCTGACGCTGGCGGTTCCTACAATCGGCACGCTGGACCGTTAGCGGGCACCACCCAGACACTATGATCTGGAGGGAAATTTTCTTACTTAAAGGAGTATTCTGATGGATCGTCGTTCAATCATTAAGAATGCGGGCTTGGCCGGTGTTCTGGCTGCAGGCATGGCACCCTCGGTTCACGCCCAATCGACGTTGCGCTGGCGTATTGCTTCGAGCTTTCCGAAATCATTGGACACTTTGTATGGCACATGCGAAGTGTTTGCGAAAAAAGTAAGTGAACTAAGCGGCGGCAAATTCACCATTAGCACCCATGCTGCAGGGGAACTGATGCCAGCGTTTGGCGTGCTGGATGGCGTGTCCAACGGCACGATTGAAATGGCCAATACCGCCTCTTACTATTTCTTCGGCAAAGACCCTACTTATGCGCTCGATTGCGCCATTCCCTTTGGCCTTAATAGCCGGCAGATGACAGCCTGGATGTACGAAGGCAATGGTTTGAAACTACTGCGCGAGCATTTCGGTAAAGTGGGCATCATCAACTTTCCGATGGGCAATACCGGCGTGCAAATGGGTGGCTGGTTCCGCAAGGAAGTCAATTCGGTGGCCGACCTCAAGGGTTTGAAGTTCCGTTGCGGTGGTTTTGCCGGCCGGGTGCTGGAGCGCCTGGGCGTGGTGCCACAGAACATTCCCGGCGGCGAGATTTACCAAGCGCTTGAAAAAGGCACGATTGATGCAGCCGAGTGGGTTGGTCCCTATGACGATCTAAAACTTGGCTTTAACAAAGTGGCGCCACATTACTACTACCCCGGTTTTTGGGAGGTGGGCCCACAGTTGTCTTTGTACGTCAACCAAAAAGCCTATGAAGGACTGTCGTCAGAATACAAGGCGATCGTCGAGTGCGCGGCAGCCTTTGCGCACACGGATATGCAGGCCAAGTACGACGCACGCAATATGCCCGCGCTCAAGACCCTGCTGGGCCAAGGCGTCAAATTGCACGCGTTCCCTAAAGAAGTGTTAAGCGCATCATTCAAGGTCGCTATGGAGGTGTACGCCGAACTGAACGACACCAACCCGGCATGGAAGAAGATTTACACCGATTACGCAGCGTTCCGTAAAGAGACCAACCTGTGGTTCAGCCTGGCCGAAGCGTCTATGGACGACTTCATGCAGGCGCAGAAACTCTGAGTCTGTTTAGAGACCGGAAAAAACCCGCTCAGGCGGGTTTTTTTGTGCTGCGTCGAACCAGCGATGTAACCGCCGCCCGGCTTGGCGGTCGGCGCTGCGTCAGGGCTTCTTGGCTTGGTCGTCTTTCATGGATTCAAGCATCCGCTTCATGGGGTCTTCCTTTTCTTCTGTAGTGCCTACATTGGCCTTTTTGGCGGCAGCCTTTTCGTCCGACCTTTTCACGGAGTCCGTTTGCATCTGCTTAAGCACGGTGTCTGCGTCGAAGGTTGGCTCTTTGGTTAAACCGCTGGAGACCAGCCCTGGAAAGGTAATGATCAAGCCCACCATCAATATTTGAATGATGACAAACGGTACTGCGCCCCAGTAAATTTGTTCAATGGTGACGCGCTTCATTGGCTTCCTGGTCACTTTGTCGGTGTAGTCCTCGTGCGGCGCCACGCTGCGCAGATAAAACAAGGCAAAGCCAAACGGTGGGTGCATGAACGAAGTTTGCATATTGACCGCCAGCAGTACGCCAAACCACACCAGGTCAATGCCCAGTTTGTCAGCCACAGGCCCGATCAGCGGGATGATGATGAAGGCCAACTCAAAAAAGTCCAGGAAGAAGGCCAGCACGAACACCAAAATGTTCACCACGATCAAAAAGCTTAGTTGCCCGCCTGGCAGGCTCGACAGCAGGTGCTCCACCCATTTGGGCCCGTCAACACCCTGAAAGGCCAGGCTAAATACCGTGGCGCCAATCAGAATGAACAACACAAAGCACGACAGCTTCATGGTCGAATCCATGGCCTGACGGATCAGCTTGAGGTCAATGCGCCTTCGAGCCAGCGCCATCGCCAAAGCCCCGACCGCGCCCATGGCGCCGCCTTCGGTTGGCGTAGCAATTCCCAGAAAAATCGTGCCCAGTACCAGGAAGATCAGCCCCAAAGGAGGAATCATCACAAAGGTGACCCGCTCAGCCATATTGGAGAGCAAACCCAAGCGCGTGACACGGTTGGCCACCGCCGCGATGAAGGCTATGCCGACGCCGACACACATGGATGTCACGATCAACTCATCCAAAGGCACATTGTCTGGTCGGGACTTGGCAAAAAAGATCGCCACAGCGCAGGAAAAAATTACCAACGCCAGCAATGAAGGCAGGCCGGAGCTACCATCTTTCTCACGGATAGTGCGTGCTTCCGGGGGCAGGGCAGGAACCCACTGCGGACGCACAAAGCTCAGGACCAGGATGTAGCCTACATAGAGCCCGGTCAGCACAAAGCCAGGGATGAAAGCGCCTTTGTATAGATCGCCCACGCTCTTGCCCAATTGGTCAGCCAGAACGATCAGCACCAGGGACGGTGGAATAATTTGCGCCAGCGTGCCTGAGGCGGCAATTACGCCACTGGCCACGCGCCGGTCGTAGCCGTAGCGCAGCATGATAGGCAGCGAGATCAGTCCCATGGAAATGACGGACGCCGCCACCACGCCGGTGGTTGCGGCAAGCATCGCGCCCACGAAAATTACCGCATAGGCCAGGCCTCCGCGAATCGGGCCAAACAGTTGTCCGATGGTGTCGAGCAGGTCTTCTGCCATGCCCGAGCGCTCCAGGATCAAACCCATGAAGGTAAAAAACGGAATGGCAAGTAGCGTGTCGTTTTGCATGATGCCGAACATGCGCAGTGGCAGGCTTTGCAAAAAGGCCGGCTGGATCATCCCGAGTTCAACGGCCACAAAGCCATAAAACAGCCCGCAGGCTGCCAAAGAAAAAGTCACCGCATAGCCGAACATCAGAAAGATGATCAACGACACAAACATGATGGGCGCGATGTTGGTGGTCAGGAACTCAATCATTTTCGCGCTCCCAATTGCGCGGCTTCGCGGGCGGCCACTTCTTTTTGCTGCAGGAACTCGGCCAGTTCCTGTTCGGGCGTCTTGGAACCCTGCTTTCTGCTGGGGTCGGGAATCAGGCCTTGCAAAAACGCGATCCTTTTAATCAGTTCGGAGACGGCTTGCATCGCCAGCAAAAGCATGCCCATCGGCAGGAGCGCAAACACCGGCCACCGGATCAAACCGCCGGCGTTCGACGACACTTCCTGGGTGTTGTAGGCATTGATAACCAGTGGCATGGCTAACTTGATGATCATGAAAGTAAAGGGCAGCAAAAACACGCAAATGCCGATGATGTCGATCCAGATCTGAGTGCGCTTGGAGAAGCGCCCGGAAATTACGTCGATCTTCACGTGCTCCTGGCGCAGCAAGGTGTAGCCCGATGCCAGCAAGAAAACGGCTGAAAACAGGTACCACTGGATTTCCAAAAAGCCGTTGGAACTCATGTTGAAGGCTTTTCGCATGGTCGCGTTAGCGGCACTTATCAGCACGGCAAACAACACCAGCCAAGCGACCCAGCGGCCGATCCATTCGCTGATTTTGTCAATCCGTCTGGAAAGGGCTAGAAGAAAGTTCATCGTGTCTCCAATCGTTGGCGTGTCTCACTTTTGTGCAAAGATTTTATCGTGCGAGCGTAACTGCAAAATCAGGTCATACGCCACCATGGCGCTGGGAGGGTCCAGTCGGTAAGGAGCCATTCCAGGATTGCCAAACGCTTCATTTTCTGTACCTTAAAGCTGTTTGTGATGTACACTGAATCGCACATTTCAGCGTATGTCCAGTGGGTGTTGGGATAGCACTTCCTGGCTCTGCGGTGTGTGATTTTCTTGGACTAGTGAGGCCTAAGCCAAGTACACCAGCAAGTCGTCAAGCTACGGCTCGATACGAATGTGAAGAGTCAAATCAAATGCCAACAAAGAAAAAAATAGCAAGGTTTGAACGGGCTATTCTGGATTCGATCCCGACCAACTCGGTCAGTTTGGATCGCAACGGCCTCATTCTTGAACAATGCCCGGTTCAAATTGCTGAGTTGATTGCTGATGTAGCTTGCGTGGTGCAGGACAAATTGGATGCAAAAGGTCTTCAACTGCATGTCGTTGCCCGTGAGATGCCCTCAAGACTTTTGGGCGATTCGACTCGCATACGCCAGGCACTTTTGAATTGCGTTGCCAATGCTGTCAAGTTCACCAACAACGGGTCCATTGGTTTGCGTGCGTCCATCGTCAAAAATTCTTTGGGCAGTGCAATTTTGCGTATTGAAGTACAGGACTCGGGAATCGGGACGACCGCTGCGACCACCTCCAAGATATTCAATCCCTTTGTGCAGGCCGACAGCAGCACGACCAGGAAACATGGGGGCACTACGTTCTGGTTCACCGTAAAGCTTATGAAAGCCACAGCAATCGAAGTGGCTGCAAGTGAAACACTGGCTCAGAATGCCGCCTTAGCACTGAAAGAAGAGTATGCCGGTCGGCGCGTGCTGTTGGCCGAAGATGGCGATTCCAATCGTGAAATCGGAAGCATTCCCCTGCAGGATATTGGGCTCGATGTTGCCCGGACAGCCAACGCTTTTCATGAGGACAAGAGGCGCTGTATGCAATCTGGGAAGGACGACTTTTTTACCAAACCCATTGACCCGTCGCAGATCTACCCGGCGATCTTGCGTCTATTCGAAGAGTCCCGGCCTCTATGTGAATGACAGCTTGGCGATGCGCGTCAACAAGGCCGCATCCGCCACGTCTTCAGCATCATGCGTCACCAGCAGTGCTGGTATGCCGCGCGCGCTCACCATGCCAAACACCAGCGCGCGCATCCGCTGTCGCAGCGCTGCATCAAGGCGCGAAAAAGGTTCATCCAAGAGCAGCGCCTGCGGCTGCGCCAGCATTGCGCGGGCCAGTGCAACGCGGGCGCGCTGGCCGCCCGAGAGTGTGGCGGGGTCGGTGTGCAGGTAGTCAGTCATCTCCACATCGCGCAGTGCCTGTGTGACCAGTGCCTCGCGTGCAACGGTCTCGCCCCGGGGCACGGCAAACAGCAGGTTCTCGCGCACCGTCATGTGCGGAAAAAGCAGATCGTCCTGAAACAAAATGCCGACGCGCCGCGCTTGCGTGGGCAACGGGTCTAGCGACACGCCGTTAAGCACCACGCCGCCCTCAAAGCGCATAGGCGAATCAAGCGTGCCGCAGATGGCGGCCAGCAGGCTCGATTTGCCGCTGCCGCTGTCGCCCATCAGCGTGTGCACCTGGCCCTTAGCAATGTCGAGTGTCAGGTTGCGTAACAGCACGCCACTTGGACTGCTGAGCGTGTGAACTTCTATGTGCAGACTCATGCTGCGTCTGCAATGCGGATATAGCCTTGTGCATCCACTTGCACCGGAATGGTTATCAGCGCTTCACCCGAACATTCACCCCTGTCGCAAACGCCATCGCTCCAGCGGTAGCGTGCGTAATGCACATTGCATGTGATGCTGGTGTGGGGCTGAAATATCAGTTGCTCTTGCTTGGCGGCCAGCGGCACACCAAAGTGGGCGCAGCGGTTGGCGTAGGCCTTGATTGCAGTGCCGCTGCGCAGTAACAAAATTTTGAAAGGTTGCTGCTGTGCGCTGTGTGCATTGGCAAAGATTTCGCGCATCAACGCTTGGCCATCCTGCACATCGTCCTCATGGCCCAGCAGCGCGCCGGGCAGTGGCGCGTGTGCCAGCGTTTGCCACGTCGCGGGGGCTGGCGAGGGCATGTTGGCGTGGCTGGCATCGTTCATGGTGCGATTGTGCCCAAGGGCTGCGCGTTGTGCGTGAATTGGCGTTTGCGTCCCATCCAAGCGGCTACGGTAAACATGAAAACGGGCAACAACCATTGCAGCCAGGCAAAGGCCGCCATCAAACTGCGCTGCCCGCCAGCGGCCAGGGTTACGGCTTCGGTGGTGACCGTGCTGAAGCGCCCCGCACCCACATACAAAGTGGGCAGGTATTGCGCCACGCTCACCGCAAAACCCACGGCGAAGCCCCAGGCTAGTGGCGCGCGCAGCATGGGCCATTTCACACGCAGCAAAAAATGCCAACGCGCCTGCCCCAGAGATGCTGTCAATTGGGCGTAGCGCCTATCAAAACCGCCATAGGCGCCTACGGTGCTGAGCAGCACATAGGGCAGGCAAGCCAGCGTGTGTGCCGACCAGACACCGGTGGCCGTGGCGTCCAACCCCCAGTGCAGGGCCAGGCGGTGCAGGCCAATCACCCACAGCAGCCCCGGCAACACCAAGGGTGCATAGGCCAGGCTCTGTATGCGCCGCTGCCACTGCGCGGGTGCCAATTCCAGCCATGCCACCACCCATAGCAAGGCACAGGTGGCGCTGAGCAATGCCAGCCAGAGCGTGCTCCAAACCGTGGGCAGGCTGTCCGCCACCGTGCGCCAGGCAACGGTGTTCCAGCGCGCGGGCAGCAGGTCGGGGAACGGCCAGCTGCCGATGAAGCTGCCCAACAGCAGGGCGGCCAGAACAGCGAGGTAGATGGCACTCAGAGCCAAGGGCGCACCGCGTCCAACGGCGCTGGTTTGGTTGGCGACCCAGGCGCGTAGGGTGGACCCGTTGGCGTGCACGGCTTGCAGCGGGGACAAGGCTAAGCCGGTTGGCTCCAGCAGTGGCGCGCCGCGCGTGCGCCAGTGCCGCCAGAGTGGCGCATTCAGCAGCGCCCAGGCTACGCTTGTGCAGACGATGACAGCCAGCGCCAGGGCCCACGCGGCAGCAGCGCCTTGCGCGTTTTGCAGCGTATTGGCGTCCTGTAGCCATTGCCAACTCAGTACCGCAAGCGTCGGCGGTGAGGCCGGGCCAATGACCAGCGCCACGTCCACCACCGTCAGTCCATAAGCCAGCACCGCCAGTAGCGGTGCACCCATACGTGCCAGCAACTGAGGCCAGACGACACGCCACCAGGCGGCTTGCGCGGCGTAGCCAAAAGTGGTGGCTAATTGCATTTCGCGCGTCAGGCGCTGCGCTACCTCCGAGCGTTGCAGCTGCGTTAACGCGGCCCAGAGCAAGAACGGGGTTTCCTTTAGCGCCAACACGGCGATCAGGCCCAGGCCCATGGGGTCTTGCGTGGTGGCCCAAGGCGGTGGTGCGCTCAGGCCTGTGGCCCAGGGCGAGAGCAAGCGCAGCAGCCAACCCGAGGGTGCAATCAGCAACACCAGGCCCATGGCAAAGGCCGCATGCGGAACCGCCAGCATGAAGCCCAGCTTGTGCGTCAGACGCTGCTGCTGGACAGGCGTGGCGCTGAGCGACAACAGCCAGGCTGATGTAGCCGTGGCCAGCCCGGCACTGGCAAGCCCCGTCCACAAACTCATACCCAAGGCTTGTGTTGTCTGGCTGTCGTGCCAGAGTGCCAGCCAGGCTGCGCTGTCCACACCTGTCAGCACGGCATAGCCCAGACTCCAGGCCAATGGCACAAACACCAGGCACAGCAGCGCCACGGCTATCAAATGGGTGGAGCTATTGAAAGCCCGCATGGTGTTTCAGACCTGCAAGGCCGAGCCCGCGTAAGCCAGGCCCGCCGCCACGCCACCAAACAGATTGCCCGAGACCAAAGTGGCTTGCGCCATAGCCGCTTGCAGGGCCGCAACCAAAGGCTGCAACGCCGAGGAGCCGCCGGTCAGATACACCACGTCCACGGTTGATTGGCCGGAGCGCACCACGCAGTCCTGGGCGCAGCGCACCACCTGGGCAATGGAATCTTGCAGCGCTTGTTCCATACCTTTGGCGGTGACATGGGGCGCCAGCGCAGAAGCCAGAAACTCCAGGTGTACGGCGGTATCTTTTCCGGTTACGGAGCAGGCGATCTTGGCCGCTTCCACCTCGGCCAACATGCGGTGTCCGTATTGGCCATCCAGTGCCGTCATCAGGCGCTTATGCAAGGTCTGGTCGGTGAAGTCGGTCCACAGTTCTTTTGCAAAGTGCATGGCCTTGCGGGTATAGGCCTGGTGGATCAGGTGCCAGGTGCTTAAGTCAAAAAAGACGCTGTTGGGCACCGGCCGGTTGCCGGTGCCGATATGGCGGTAACCCAGCAGCGGCATGACGGTGGAGAGATCGAGCAAGCGGTCAAAGTCGGTGCCGCCGATGTGCACGCCGGTGGTGGCCAGAATGTCGGCAGTGCGGTCCGCCTGCGCGCTGCGCGCCGGGTTCAGGCGAATCACCGTGAAGTCGGAGGTGCCGCCGCCAATGTCCACCACCAGGGCCACGGTTTCTTTTGCCACGCGCTGCTCGTAGTCGAGCGCGGCGGCAATCGGTTCTAGCTGGCAGGCAATGTGGGTAAAACCGGCCTCTATCGCGGCGCGGCCCAGGGTCTCTTGCGCCAGTGCGTCGCGCTCCGGGTTGTCGTCTACGAAGTGCACCGGGCGGCCCAGCATGGCGTGCGTGAGGGGTTGGCCAGCATGCGCCTCGCTGCGACGTTTGAGCTCCTTGAAGAACAGCACCACGATATCAAAGTAGCGCAGGCTGCGGTCGCCCACGGCCGTGTATTCATCCATCAAGCTGCTGCCCAGCAGGCTTTTGAGTGAGCGCAACAGGCGGCCTTCGGTGCCGCTCAAATAGGCCTGCATGGCCTCGCTGCCATACAGCACGCTATGCGTTTCCTGGTTGAAGAACACGGCCGTGGGCATTTCGGCCCGGCTACCGTCCAGTGGCACCACTCGCATGGCACCGTTCGCATCGATCAGCGCAGCAGCCGAATTCGAGGTACCAAAGTCGATGCCGAGAACAATATTGCTCACGCGTGTGCCGGAAGTACCTGGCGCAAAAAGGCGGCCATGTCTTCAACTTCTTCGGAGGTGACGTTGTGTTCGGTTTCATAGCTGTGCCATTGCACCGGGTAACCCAGCGCCAGCAGCGCGTCGCGCGCTTCTTCGCCGCGGCGCGGGATCACGACGGTGTCCTGCGCGCCATGCGCCATGAAGATGGGGGTGACGGTATTGGCGTGCGACCGCTCAATGTGCAGACGATCAGCCAGCGGAAGATAGCCCGACAGGGCCATGATGCCGGCCAGCGCAAAGGGCAGGCGCAAGGCGGTGTGCAAGGTCATGGCCGCGCCCTGGCTGAAGCCGGCCAGCACTATGTTTTCAGACGCAATGCCGCGCTGCATTTCATGGGCAATCAGGGCCAGAATCTGCAGCTCAGAGTGCTGGATGCCGGCTGCATCCTGGTCGCTGATCAGGTCGGTGCCGGCAATGTCGTACCAGGCCGGCATGGTGTAGCCGGCATTCGCCGTCACCGGGATGGAGGGGGCGTGGGGGAACACAAAGCGGATGGCCTGGCAGCCCGTCAAGTCCAACTCGGGCACCAGACCGGCAAAGTCGTGGCCGTTAGCACCGAGGCCGTGCAGCAGGATCACCGCAGCGGTGGGGGAGGGGGCCGATTCCATTTCAAAGCGGGGCAGCATTTTGGTTTGCATAAATTTTTCTTTAGCGGAGGCGTGGGAACGTCGGTGCCATAAAGCGAAGGTTTCGCTTCATACCCTTGGAGTCGTCACCTTTAATGATGCGGCCTTCACCAACTTGTAGAGGTCGGGCAAGTCGTTGCAAATGGTTCTCCACACCATTCCAAAATCTACTTGGTCGTAGCCGTGCGATAGGCGATTGCGCATGGCATACATGACCAGCCATGGAATTTCGCCATTTGCTGCGGCAAATGCAGCGTCAACGCGTTGTATGTTGTTAGCGACTTCACCAATGATCTCGATGTTGCGAATCACCGCATCCTGAATTAACTCACTATTCAAAAAACCAAGTTCGTCAACATCAGTAGTGTGGCGCTCGATGCGCTCTATGGCTGCAAGAATATGGCCCAAGTAATCAGGCACTCGCAATGCTTTGTTCATACGGGAACCGCCTCGGCCAACACGGAGTTACGGAACTTGTCCGGTAAAGCCTTGGGTGTCAGCACATCCACGGACACTCCCAAGAGCTTTTCTAGCTCAACTTGAATCCTGGCTATATCCATCAGCGTGGTGTTTGGGGTTGGGTCAATCAAGATGTCCAAATCACTGCCCTCATGGTCATCACCATGGAGCACCGAACCGAAAACACGCGCATTGCAGGCACGATGACGCTCAACCACAGTGCGAATTGCGGCACGGTTTGTTTGCAAGGCAATAGATGGCTTCACGATTGTTCTCCAAAATCAAAATCCGGATACCCAAAATTATTCTTTAGCGGGCGCAAGGGCGGGCGGGTGCTTTACACACCGTAGCGCTTGAGCCATTCCTTTTCAAGCGGGTCCACCCACGAGCCGTGCGGTTCGGGGATGACGGGGGATGCATTGTGCACCTGACCGGGTGCGCTTCTGCCGGCAAACAGGGTTTGCTCTTTGGAGCTCATGGTGCGTAGCGCCAGCACGGTGGGGTCGCCCCAGATGTTGATGTCAGCCTTGCGCGCCTGCGCTTCGGCCCCGAGCAAAAAGTTGGCAAACACCAGCGCACCTTGCTTGGCGCTGGCGTTCACCGGGATGGCGACAAAGTGGGTATTGCCAATCGTGCCGCTGTTGAACTGGTAGCTGACCACGCTATCGGGCAAGCGCCCGGCCGCAATCTCGTTGGCGGCGTCGTTGGGGTTGAAGGTCAGCGCCCAGCGCAACTCGCCATCGGCCAGCATCTGGCGCACCGCGGCGGCATTGTTGGCAAACTGTTTGCCGGCTCGCCACAGGTGCGGATGCAGCGCATCCAGATAGTTCCACAAGGGTGCAGTGGCCTTGGCAAATGCTTCCGTTGTGACGGGCTTGTAAAACGCATCGCGAGCGGGGTTGAGGTCCAGCAAAAATTGCTTGAGCAAGGTGGTGCCATGAAAATCCGGCGGGCGCGGATAGGTCACGCGGCCCGGGTTGGCTTTGGCAAAGGCCAGCAATTCCTGCATGCTTTGCGGGGGCTTGGTCACCTGTTTGCTGTCCACCATGAAGGTGAGTTGGGCCATGCCCCAGGGTGCTTCCATGCCTTCGACAGGTTCGGCAAAGTCGAGCCGGGTGGTCGGCTTGCCTTGCACATCGACCAACGCAAAGTTGGGCAGCTTGCCGGTGATGGGGCCATAGAGCAGGCCCTCGCGCTTCATGGTCAAAAAGTTTTCGCCATTGATCCAGACCAGATCGACCGTGCCCGCCTGTTTGCCAGCGGCCTTTTCGCTGCGCACGCGCTTGACCACATCGGCCGCATCGCTGATCTTGACGTGCTCCACGCGCACGCCAAAGCGCTCCAGCACTTGTTGCCCGGCCCAACGGATGTAGGCGTTGATGGCCTCACTGCCAGCCCAGGCGTTGAAGTACACGGTCTGGCCGCGCGCCTCTTTGGTGATCGCGTCCCAGGTTGTCTCTGCGGCCAGCGCATGCTTGCTGGCGGACAAGGCCAGGCCGCCGCTCAACAGGGCCAGGGCGCGGCGGCGGGTTGTGAAGGGGGGCAAGGTGGTGGTCGTCAAGGTGTCAGCAAGGCAAAGGTCGAAAAAGGGGCGGGCAATTGGCCACTACCGGCTGGGCCCGGGCCGATCAGGCCAGCAGGGCTTGCGCGAATTCACGCGCGTTAAAAGTTTCCAACTCGTTGAGTTGCTCACCCACGCCAATGAAGTACACGGGGATGGGCCGTTCGCGCGCAATCGCCGCCAGCACGCCGCCCTTGGCAGTACCGTCCAGCTTGGTGACGATCAGGCCGGTCAGGCCCAGTGCATCGTCAAACGACTTCACTTGCGAGACCGCGTTTTGCCCCGTGTTTCCGTCTATCACCAACAGCACCTCGTGGGGCGCTGTGGGGTCGGCCTTCTGGATCACGCGCTTGATTTTTTTCAGTTCTTCCATCAGGTGCAACTGGGTGGGCAGACGCCCGGCGGTGTCGATCAGCACCACATCCTTGCCGCGTGCCTTGCCAGCGGCCACCGCGTCAAAGCTCACAGCCGCCGGGTCGGCACCGGCCTGGCTGATGATCTCCACCGTGTTGCGGTCAGCCCAGATGCTGAGCTGCTCGCGTGCGGCAGCACGGAAGGTGTCGGCCGCCGCCAGCAGCACGCTGGCACCTTCTTCGGCCAGGTGGCGGGTCAGCTTGCCAATCGAGGTAGTTTTGCCGGCGCCATTGACCCCGGCCACCATCACCACCGTGGGCGTGTGCTGGCCAATCACCAGGGGCTTTTGCAGGGGCTGCAGCAGTTCAGCCAATATGGCAATCAGCAGGTTCTTCAGCGCCACCGGGTGCGTCACACCCGCCGCCTTGGCCCGTTTGCGCAGCGTGTCGGTCAGGAACTGGGTGGCCGAGACGCCGGCATCGGCCATCAGCAGCGCGCTTTCCAGGTCCTCGTACAGCGCCTCGTCGATCTTGGCACCACCGAACACGCCCGACAGGCTGGCGGCCGTCTTGCCCAGACCCGCCTTGAGCTTGGCCAGCCATTTCTGGCGCTCGGGCGGCTGCGTGGTCGGTACATCTGCCACTGTAATCGGCGCCGCCAGCGCGCTACCGATCATTGACCCGCCCGAGGGGGCGAGCGCAGTGGCCGGTGGCGTGAGCGAACCGCCCGAAGGCTCAACGGGGCTTGCCGGTGCCAGAGGCGCAGGCGTGTGCTCCGCCGTTGCGGGCGCAACCGGAGCGATGGGAGGGGATTTTTTCTTGAAAAAGCTGAACATGAATGCCGTTCTTAGAATGACACCATTCTATGAAACACCTAAACACTTGGCGCTTGCGCCTTCAAACCTGTTGCGCGGTGCTGCTGGCCTTGGCTTGCGTGCCTGCCAGTGCCGCCTCACAAGACGCTGCCAACGTGCGGGAATACAGCCTGCCCAACGGCATGAAGCTGATTGTTCGGCCCGACCACCGCGCCCCCACTGCGGTGCACATGCTTTGGGTGCGCGTGGGCTCTATGGACGAAGTGGACGGCACCAGCGGCGTGGCCCATGTGCTGGAGCACATGATGTTCAAGGGCACGCCCACGGTCAAAGCGGGTGACTTTTCGCGCCAGGTGGCGGCCCTCGGTGGGCGCGAAAACGCCTTTACCAGCAAGGACTACACCGGCTTCTTTCAGCAGATTCCGGCCAACCGGCTGGAGCAGGTGATGCAATTGGAAGCCGACCGCTTTGCCCACAACCAGTGGAGCGATGAAGATTTCCGCAAGGAGCTTGAGGTGGTGAAGGAAGAGCGCCGCCTGCGCACCGAAGACAACCCCCATGCGCGCTTGAGCGAAGCCATGAACGCGGTGGCGTTTACGGCCTCGCCCTACCGCCGCCCGATTGTGGGCTGGATGAGCGACCTCGAAGCCTTGACGCCAGACGACGCACGCGCCTTTTTTAAGCGCTGGTACACACCCACCAATGCCGCCGTGGTGGTGGCGGGTGATGTGGACCCGGACGCGGTTTATGCCCTGGCGCAAAAGTATTACGGCGGCATTGCCGGCCACGCATTACCCGAGCGCAAGCCGCGCATGGAGCCCGAGCAGGGTGGCCTGCGCCGCCTGGACTTCAAAGCGCCGGCCGAGCAGGCCAGCGTGACCCTGGCCTTCAAAATCCCCAGCTTTGCGCCGGCCGCAATGGATGGCGAAGCCGATGCTGACAGCAATGACGCATTGGCGCTCACCATGCTGGCTGCGGTGCTGAGCGGCTACGACAATGCGCGCCTCGACCGCGCGCTGACGCAGAACGACGACCATGTGGCAGACAGTGCCAGCGCCAGTTGCGGTCTGGGTGCGCGCGGGCCGGAGATGTGCTTTTTGTATGGTGTGCCGTCGGCTGGCAAAACGGCTGCGCAGGTGGAAGCGGCGTTGCGTGCCCAGGTGGCGCTGGTTGCCAAGGAAGGCGTGCAGGAGGCCGAGTTGCAGCGCGTCAAGAACCAGTGGATTGCCAGCGAGATTTACAAACTCGATAGCGTGTTCAACCAGGGGCGCATCCTGGGTACCAACTGGGCCATTGGCTTCCCCACAGACGCCGATGAAAAGTTGATCGCCCGGCTGCGCAAAGTCACTGGCGCGCAGGTGCAGGCCGTGGCCGCCAAATACTTTGGTGACGATGCGCTGACGGTGGCCACGCTGTTGCCGCAACCGCTGGACAAAGTCCGCAGACCCCGCCCCGCCATCGCGGGCCTTCGGCACTAATCCGGTGAACACCTTCATGATTTCCATGCGCTCCATGACTTTCTTGCCCACGACACTTCTGAAATCCGCACGCTTCCGCTTGTCCGGTGCCGCGCTGCTGTGCTTTGCATTAGCTAGCCACGCCGCTATTCCGATTACCCATTGGACGCAGCCCTCGGGCGCCCAGGTGTATCTGGTGGAAAGCCCGGCCATTCCCATGGTGGATGTGCAAATCGATTTTGATGCCGGTGCCAGGCGTGACCCGAAAGACAAACCCGGCCTGGCCAATTTGATGGCTTCCAGCACGGCCTACGGCGTGAAGGCGCGAGGCGCGGCGCCCGCGTTGGACGAAAACGGCCTGAGCGATGCCTGGGCCGATCTGGGTGCCAGCTTTGGCGGCAGTGCCGGTGCCGACCGCCTGAGCTTTGCGCTGCGCTCGCTCACCTACCCGGATTTGCTGGAGAAGGCCACGGCCCTGGCCGCGCGCCAGTTGGGGGACCCGACCTACCCGGAGGCGCTCTGGCTGCGTGACCGGCCCAAGCTGATTGCCAGCCTCAAAGAGGCCAATACCCGACCCGCTACTTTGGCCGGACGGGCCTTTGCCCGCGCCGTGTATGGCGACCACCCGTATGGAGCAGAAAGCACCGAAGAAACCTTGGTCCGCATCAGTGCTGCCGACATGCGTGCCCTGCATGCGCAAGCGCTGCGCTCCTGCAGCGCCAAGGTCAACATCGTGGGCGCACTCAACCGGGTGCAGGCCGATGCGCTGGTGACCCAGTTGCTGGCCTATTTGCCTACTAGCGGTTGCGATGCCTTGCCTCCGGTGGCTGAAGTGGCTGCGCTCACTGCTGCGCATGAGGAGCGCATTGCTTTTGCGTCGGCACAGGCCCATGTGCTGCTCGGGCAACCCGGCATCAAACGCAATTCGCCCGACTTCTTCGCGTTGACCGTGGGCAACCACATTCTGGGTGGCGGCGGCTTCACCGCGCGCCTGACCGAAGAAGTGCGAGAAAAGCGTGGCCTGACCTACAGTGTGTACAGCTACTTCGCACCGGGCCTGCACGCGGGTGCCTTCACCATTGGTTTGCAAACGCGCCCGGACCAGGCACAACAGGCGCTGGCTCTGGTGCGCGAGGTGCTCGCTAATTTTGTGAAAGACGGCCCCACCGGGAAAGAACTGCAGGCCGCCAAGGACAACCTGATAGGCGGCTTCGCCCTGCGGCTGGACAGCAACCGCAAACTGCTGGACAACGTGGCCAACATTGCCTGGAACGACTTGCCGCTGGACTATCTGGAGACCTGGACTGCGCAGGTGAACAGGCTCACCGTAGAAGATGTTCGTGCCGCCTTTGCGCGAGCCGTGCAGCCGGAGAAGATGGTGACGGTGGTGTTGGGGGCTGAAGAGGCGAAGTAGCCTACTCGCCCAGCCTTGCCTGGGCCTTCAGGAACTGAGTGCCCAGTTCTCAACCATAAGCCCTGGGTAATCCTTGAAATCTGCTTCATTGTTGGTAACCAGGGTAACGCCTGAGTTGACGGCATGCGCTGCGATAAGCCGATCCATCGCATTGCGATTGCGGTCGCGGACTGCCGCTCTCAGCACACCAAAGCTCTTGGCGTCAGATTCTGTGAATGGCAACACGGGGATCCGGTTAATCAACAGTGAAAGGGCTTGTTCATCCTGCTCCCGGTTCAGGGTTTGAATTTCCAGGCCCGCACGCAATTCCGCGTACGTGACCACAGACATGACCGCATCACCCTGATTGAGAACTTCCAACCTTCTGAGCACCTGCGGCGGATGGTTTTTGATGAGGTAAATACAAATATTGGTGTCTAGCATGTAGCGCATGCTCAGCCTTGCGCGCTAGTGGCGGAGGGCGTAGGAATCGCATCCCAATCACGCTCCTGCTCTTCATGAAACTCGCGCCCATCGGCCATGAACCCCGGGCTGAACATCCCAAAAATTTTCCCGATGTCGGCCAGGGTTTCATGCGCTACCAAACGCAAGACCAATGTGTTGCCAACGCGCTCGACCTCAACATCCTGCGCTGCATCGACAAACCCAAGTTCTTTTGGGATGCGAACAGCCAGCGAGTTGCCGCTCTTGAACACGCGTGTAAGCATAGTAGTTCCCCTTAATACACTGTATATACAGTGTATACATAATCTGGCTCGCGCGTAGTGCTTTTTACTGTACCTGCTGCTAAGAAGCATGACCTATGGTATTCGGTGTATAAACACCTATACACCCAAACACTGGAAAAATCATGGATTCAGTTCGCTGGAACATCGCTGTGTCGCCGGACACAGATCAATCCGTACGCATGTTCATCGCTGCGCAAGGAGGTGGTCGCAAGGGCGACTTGTCACGCTTCATCGAAGAGGCAGTGCGCTCCTACCTGCTGGAAAAGGCCGTAGAACAAGCCAAGGCTGCTTCGACCAGCATGGGCGAGTCCGAATTGACGGACCTGATCGACGAGGCGGTGCAATGGGCGCGTGAGCATTAATGCGGGTCATTCTGGACACCAACGTGCTGCTTGGTGCATTGATCTCGCCATTCGGTCCGCCCGATATCATTTATCGCGCATGGCGCGCCGCCAGATTCGAACTGGTTACCTCTACCGCTCAGCTTGACGAGCTGCGGCGTGTGAGCCGCTACCCCAAACTCAAGACCATCTTGCCAGCCCACCGCATCGGCACTATGGTGAATAACATGCAACGTGCCATTGTTCTGGGCGCTTTGCCCCCGCCGCCGGACGGCTTGGATCTGAACGATCCGAATGATGTGTTCCTGCTTTCCATGGCATTGGCTGGCGAGGCCGACTATCTGGTTACCGGAGATCGTCGCGCAGGTCTTCTGCAGCGGGGCAGCGCTGGTCGCACGCGCATCGTCTCCCCGGCGAGTTTCTGTACTGAAGTGCTTGAAGGGCGTTTTTTGAAGTAGCACCGCTCTACTTTCTAATCTTTCCCAAATCAACTTAAGGTGCAAAAGCTGAGCGTGGAAGATATTCGTGCGGCCTTCGCGCGCGCCGTGCAGCCGGGCAAGATGGTGACGGTGGTGCTGGGGGCTGAAGAAGTTCAATAGGCCGTTGCGGAGCGTGTTGCATACAGCGCGCTCGGGCTCAGTGCACCGAGCCAAAGCACGCTGAAATACCTATCATCCAAAAGATTGGACGTAGCTTATCTCGAAGAAATGCTGGAAGTGAAAATTTCGGCTCTCGAATTTGTCAGTAGTTAGACAAATAAACTATTTTTTTATAGAAAAATAGTCTGTGGAGTGAAATAGATGCCTTACCATCCACTCAATCGACTAAAAACTTGCGAATTCGCAAACCTCGCCTGCGCCGGGTCTACAGAATTGACACCGTGCAAGGGCCCAGACATTGCACGAGGGTAAGGGGCAGGGAATCGTTTGGCGCAAACGGCTGAACATCTCCCGCAGGGATGCCCGAACAACTTCAACCCGAAGTGGGTCCGTCTATGTGCCATAGCTCTTGAAGCTGTTGCGCATCCAAAAATACATACAGGGATATCCGGTCGAACCAGTTTGGAGTCACTTTCAAACCGGGTCGTTCTATTTATGTAAGAAAAATTGAAAGAAGATATTATGAAAAAACTTCATATCTTAGGTGTGGCGATTTCTGCGGTTTTGTGTGCTCCTATGGCTGCGCAGGCGTCTGATGGGGTGATCACCTTTGACGGTTTACTCAAGGCGACGACCTGCACCGTTACAGCGCCCTCAGGTGGGAACCTTGGAATCACCTTGCCAACACTGGCAACGTCATTGCTGAATGCATCTGGCAAGACTGCAGGTGATACTCCATTTTCAATTACCGTAGGCAACTGCACCGCAGGAGTAAGCTTTACTCCGTACTTCGAATCGGGCGCAAATATCGATCCACTCACAGGTCGCTTGAATAGCACCGGAGGGGCAACTTTTGTTCAACTGGAATTGCTTAATAAAGGTGGCCTGGTAATAGACCTTGCCGGAGTTCCAGGGGCTCAACATGTTGCTGCAACTCCAATCGTTGGCCCTGGTGGAACTGGCTACTATGCAGTTCGTTACTACGCAACGGGTGCGGCAACAGCAGGAACGGTAAATAGTACCGTGACGTATTCGATGTCCTACCTCTAATTTGTAACCCAGGTCGCAGAGGAGCGTTTTCATCTTCTCTGCGATTTTTATGGTTATCAAATTGCCCGATATCCAAAACAAAATGAAGCATCTATATGATTGCTAGATGGCGTCTTGCCCTGATGCTTTTTTCACTGATAGTTAGCGTAGCGCCTGCAATTTCTGCGGATGGCACAGTAACAGTCACTGGCGAAGTTTTGCTCGAGACCTGCACCATAAATGCCGGATTTCCAAGCTTCGCTGTTACATTGCCCACCTTGGCCACGTCAGCGTTTACGGGAATTGGAAGCACAGCCGGCGGAACCCGTTTTTCCATTGCCTTAACGAATTGCACAGGCCCGGCGAGCAAAGTAAATACCTATTTTGAATATGGTTCGACGATCAATGCGGAAGGCCGCTTGATCAATCAAACGGCCGGTGGTGCGTCGGTGGACGGGCAAATTCAAAATGCAACTGGTGGCGCTGTAAACCTTTCGGCTTCATATGATTCGCAAAATACCACGCCGACTGCAATTTCGAGCCAGAGCGCTACGCAAAACTACCTTATTGCCTACTACGCCAACGCATTGCCCGTGACAGCGGGTGGGTTCAGTTCTTCGGTGGTTTATACCTTGATATATCAGTGAATTTGTTTCGGCAACTATCACACGGATAGTTCTATTTTTTGTGCCATCTAAATAAAAACAACTATGACCGCACGTTCACTACTAATCACCTTTATCGCCTGGACATTTCTGTGCGCAAGCAGCATGGCCAGTGTGATCATCATC
>CAIQYP010000447.1 GCA_903876045.1 uncultured beta proteobacterium
AGGAAATCACAAACAAAGGAGCCCGGCACCGGGCGGGCAAAAAGACTGATAATTTGCCTGTCCTGCCTGGAGGAATTTGACTGGCCAAAGGTGGAGGAATTTGAAGTGGCCATCAGGGCAGTGGTGATCATCGGGGGAATGACACCCTTCGAAATCTTTTCGACATAGTCGGCTGTGACGTTGAGCGGGTTGACGATGTTGGTTACGGTTTCGTTCACACCCACCACCAGCTTGTTCCAGCCACCGACGAACATGTCGGCATTGGCGCGCTTCTCTAGTTCGCCGTTGGCAGCGCCCTGGATGATGATGTCGGTCTGCGCCAGCAGGTCGCTCATCATCTTGACCACCGCGTTCAGGTTGCCCTTGATCACGTTGAAGTCGCCGTTGTAGTTGTCGGTGATGATGGGGGGGATGATGCCCTTGGAGATGTCGTCCACATATTTGGCGGTGACGTTCAAAGGTCCGATTACCGCATCCAGCGTGTCGTTAACCCCGCTGACGATCTTGGCGAAGTCACCCTGGTGCTTGTTCGCATCAGCGCGGGTAGAGAGTTTGCCCTCCACAGCTGCTTTGGATAGCAGAACAGCGTCGGCCATCATGGCCTGCACTGCGCTCTGCATGGTCTTTATGGCATTGGCCAGATCGCCAATTTCGTCCCGGCTATTGATATCCAGTGCAAAGGCAAAGTCACCCTTGGCCATCTTTCCGGCACTCTCTACAAGTTTTGCTGTCGGTAAGGTAATGCTGCGGGTAATTACCCAGCCGGCAATCACAGTGAGCACCACTGCTATCACGCCCAAAATAATCAGTAAGCGTGTAGCGCTTACTGCCTCTTCTTCGGCTGCTGCTCCAGCTTTTTCAACCAACTCGTTTTGCAGGTTGCTGAAATCAATCACGGCCTTGTTATATTCGTCCTGCGTCTTGCGTAATTCACCCGACAGGAGTGCAACAAAGTCCGCCTGCTTGGCGTTTGCCTTGATCATTTCAATTGCCTTCTCTTGCGAGCCTACATAGGCGGCACGGGACGTTTTGATCTTGCTAAGAGCCTCCTTGCCCTTTTCGCTGGTCACTACCTTGTCCAACTTGTCCAAAGTCGCTGTGATTTTCTTGCGCTCTTCAGCAATACTGTCCAGTGACCTTTGCCGCTCAACGTCGGAAAACAGATAGGCATTGCGAAGCTGGCGCGATATGACAGCGACCGATTCATTGATATCAGCGGCCATCACACTCTTGGGGAACTTGTCTTTGGCCAGATCGTTGACCTCCCCATTGAGTGCCCCGATGCGGTTGACGCCGATGACCGCTATGACGATCAAGAGTATCAGTGTGGCGGCAAAGCCGATGGCTAGCCGCATTCCAATTTTCATATTACTAAACATGACTATCTCCTCAAAAACATTTACCTAAGACGGTTGAAACCCATTACTCCGCTATGGCCGATCTGACTTTGGCCGTTGCGCTTGCCTTCACGTCCGCTTCGCGTGCCGTGGCTTGTGACACCAACTGCGGCACATCCAGAATCAGCGCCACCTCGCCACTGCCCAGAATGGTGGAGCCGCTAATGCACTTGACCTGGTTAAACACTTCGTCCAACGGTTTGATCACCGTCTGGAATTCGCCCAGTAGCGTGTCCACCACCAGGCCCACCTTCTTGCCCATGTGCTTGAGCACCACGATGTTCTCGCGCCGTGTGGGGGCTGCCTTGACGGTGAATAGCTCGCGCAAGCGCACAAAGGGCAGCACCTCGCCGCGCAGGTTGGTGTAGTTGTGGCCCGGCTCGGCTGAATAGGCCACGCACTCTTCGATCGTGTCCAGCGGAATGGCAAACACCGATTTGCCCACCTCCACCAGGAAGCCATCAATGATGGCCAGGGTCAGCGGCAAGCGCACCGTCACCGCCGTGCCCACACCCTCTTTGCTGTTGATCTCCACCTGCCCGCGCAGCGCCGTGATGTTGCGCTTGACCACGTCGAGCCCCACACCCCGACCCGACAGGTTGGTCACCTTCTCGGCGGTAGAAAAGCCCGGCTCGAAGATCAGTCCGTAAATTTCCGAATCGCTCAGGCTGTGG
>CAIQYP010000448.1 GCA_903876045.1 uncultured beta proteobacterium
AAGCCTGAAATGTGCGCGTTGCAGGGTCCTTGCCCGGCTCGCGGGTTTTGACCTGCTCAGCCACGAGTTGGGCCAGCTCGAGGGTGGTTGAAATTGGCCCCCGTTCCTGTCGGCGAGCAACAATCGCCTTTGCAATTGGCCCAGCAAACCGTTCTTCACCATATTCACGTATCACCTCCGTGATTTGATTGACCTCTGCTGTTGCCAGCCACTGAGACACACTCTCGCCGCGCGTGGTATCCATGCGCATATCCAGTGGCCCCTCGTTCCGAAAACTAAATCCGCGTGCCGGGTTGTCGATCTGGGGCGAACTCACTCCGAGATCCATGAGCAAACCGGCCACGCTGCCCGTGGCAAGCTCGCCCAAATTCGCAAAGCCCTGATGGCGGATAGAAAAACGTGTGTCCGCGATGGATGCCGACTCAGCCACGGCTTGTGGATCCTTATCGAAGGCGATCAACCGCCCTTGGGGTGAGAGATGCGACAAGATCAGACGCGAATGGCCGCCGCGCCCAAAAGTGGCATCGACATAGGTGCCATCTGCTGCATCGGGGTAGGTTGTGTCGCCGTTTGTGAACAATGCGTCTACCGCTTCGTTCAACATAACGGTGGCATGGTTCCATGTGGTTTCCACTGGCTGCCCTAGAACGAAAAGTCCTTGAACACATCGGGCATATTGCCCTGCATTGCCTTGGCCTCTTCGGCGTCGTACAGGGCCTTGTCCCAAAGCTCGAAGTGGTTACCCATGCCGAGCAGCATGGTGTCGCGGCTAATGCCCGCAGCGGCGCGCAGTTCGGGCGATACCAACACACGTCCGGTGCCGTCCATCTCCACATCCATGGCATTGCCCAGAAAAATACGTTTCCACCACTGTGCCGACATGGGTAAGGCGGCAATGCGTTCGCGAAATTTTTCCCACTCAGGACGGGGAAACACCATCAAACAACCGTGCGGATGCTTGGTAATAGTCAGTTGACCGGCGGCAGTCGCGCTCAGGACGTCACGGTGCCGGGTCGGCACGGAGAGCCTACCTTTTGCATCCAGACTGAGAGAAGAAGCACCTTGAAACACGACAACACGCCCTTTTTGCTAAACCGGTGGGAGAGTGGCTGATTAAGGGCATTAATTACCACTTAATTCCACTTTTTTGCACTGTATCAGCAAAAGGACGTCTTGCAAGCAGGCTTGCAACAAAAATTTCCAATGAAATCAAGGACTTAGCGTCGAAACTGTAGGTCGCCGCAAGCCAAAAACCCTTGTAAATTAAGCACTTAGCAGGGGGTCTGAAAGTGATGCTTGAAGCAAGCATCCACCCCTTTGCCAGCCGTCTTTACAGAATGTAACGGGACAGATCTTCGTTCTGGCTGAGTTCCGAGAGCCGCTTGTCCACATAAGCCGCATCAATCACTATCGTTTGACCGGCCAAAGAGGCCGCGTCAAAGCTGACGTCGTCCAGCAATCGCTCCATCACGGTTGAAAGGCGACGTGCGCCGATGTTCTCCGTACGTTCATTGACGTCAAACGCAATTTTTGCCAGGCGGGTTATGCCCTCAGGCGTGAAATCCAGCGAGACGCCTTCGGTAGCCAGCAGGGCTTGGTATTGCCGTGTGAGGGAGGCGTAGGTTTGGGTCAGGATGGCTTCGAAGTCCTGCACCGAGAGAGACTGCAACTCAACCCGGATCGGAAAACGACCCTGGAGTTCCGGAATCAAGTCGCTGGGCTTGCTCAAGTGAAAAGCGCCAGAGGCCACAAAGAGAATGTGATCGGTTTTGACCATGCCGTATTTGGTCGACACGGTGGTGCCTTCCACCAGCGGCAGCAAATCGCGTTGCACGCCCTGGCGCGACACTTCAGCGCCACTGCCTTCGCTGCGTGATGTGACCTTGTCAATCTCATCAATGAACACAATGCCGTTTTGCTCCAGCATGTGGATGGCCTGGCTTTTGATCTCGTCTTCGTTGACCAGCTTGGCTGCCTCCTCATCGACGAGCAGTTTGTGCGCTTCACCGATTTTGAGCTTGCGCGTCTGGCGCTTGTTTTGCCCCATTTGGCCAAACATGCCACGCAGTTGCTCGGTCATCTCCTCCATGCCGGCCGGGCCCATCACTTCCAGCTGAGGAGTAGGGGCTGCCAAATCGATCTCTATCTCGCGCTCTGCCAACAGGCCTTCGCGCAATTTTTTGCGAAAAGTCTGGCGCGCCGTGCTTTCCGGAGCAGCTTCACCGGAAGCAAAGCCGAAATCATTGCGTGGCATGGGGATCAGGATGTCGAGGATGCGTTCTTCTGCGGCATCTTCCGCCCGTTGACGCACCTTGACCTTTTCAGCCTCACGCGTTTGCTTGACAGCGATATCTGCCAGATCACGAATGATGGAATCCACGTCCTTGCCCACATAGCCGACTTCG
>CAIQYP010000449.1 GCA_903876045.1 uncultured beta proteobacterium
CAGTGACCGTCTTTCAGGTCAATCGCAGGGATGAGCAGCATGATGGCGGGTTTAGCCGAAAGAAAGAATCAAGGATTCCAGTGAAGGAAATTGCGATAGAGGGACAAGCCGTGCTCTGCACTTTTTTCGGGGTGGAATTGGGTTGCGAAAATATTATCGCGCGCAATCGCTGAAGAAAAGCGTTGCCCATAGTCGGTTTCACCCACGCTGTGGCTTATATCAGACGGTTTTGCGTAGTAACTGTGTACAAAGTAGAAGTAACTGCCATCTGGCACGTCACCCCAGACCGGATGGCGTTGAACCCCATGGGGGTTTTGCCAAACTTGGTTCCAACCCATTTGCGGCACTTTGTAACGGCTTCCATCGGGTTGAAACTGCCCGGCCAATTCGAACTTGACCACATGGCCAGGAATTAGACCTAGGCACGGCGTGTCAAGTTCCTGGCTGTGGTCCAGCAACATTTGCATTCCGACACACACGCCCATGAGAGGCTTATTGGCTGCCGCGTGCATGACGGCATCGAACATGCCGCAGGCGTGCAGGTCCTGCATGCAGTCGCGCATACCACCCTGCCCTGGCAGCACCACCCGGTCGGCGTCCATCACCTCTTGCGCTGTGCGCGCCCAGACCACTTCGACACCGGCATCGGCTGCAACATGCATAACCGCCTGGGTGACCGAGCGCAGATTGCCCATGCCGTAATCCACCACCGCGACCTTCTTCATATCAGAGCGAGCCCTTTGTGGAGGGAATTGTGCCTACCGTGCGGGGGTCGATCTCCAGCGCGGAGCGCAACGCGCGGGCAAAGGCCTTGAAAACGGTCTCGGCCTGGTGGTGGGCGTTATCGCCCTTGAGGTTGTCGATATGCAGGGTGACAAAGGCGTGATTCACAAAACCCTGAAAAAACTCGTGGGTCAGTTGGGTGTCAAAGGCGCCAATCATTCCGCTCTTGAAGGGCACATCCATCACCAACCCGGGGCGACCGGAAAAGTCCACCACCACGCGAGACAAGGCTTCATCCAACGGCACGTAGGCGTGACCGTAGCGACGGATGCCCTTTTTATCACCCACTGCCTGGTGCACTGCTTGTCCCAGGGTGATGCCCACATCTTCCACGGTGTGGTGGCCATCGATGTGCAGGTCACCGTCAGCCTCAATGTCGAGATCGATCAAACCGTGTCGGGCGATCTGGTCCAGCATGTGGTCGAAAAAACCGATGCCAGTGGACAACCGACTTTTGCCTGTGCCGTCCAGATTGACTGTGACACGAATACGGGTCTCGGCCGTATTGCGAGACACCTCGGCAATACGGGGGGGCGTCGGTTGGGCCGGAACTTCGGTCAATGGATAGTTGCTCATAGAGTTTCCTGTAGGGCTGCCAATAGCAGCATATTTTCGTCGGCAGTGCCAACGGTGATGCGCAAACAATTGGACAGCAATGGATGCATTTTAGAAACGTTCTTCACCAGAACGCCGCGGGCTTTAAGAGACTCAAAAACTGTTTGCGCACGGTTTTGCGCTCCGTCGAAACGAACCAGGATCATATTGGCATCGCTGGGGTAGGCCTTGATGCCTTTAATTCCGGTAAAGGCCTGCTGCAAGCGAGCACGTTGAATCACGATGTCAGCGGCTTGAGCGGCAAATACAGCCGCATGTTCCAGGGCAAAAAGAGCGCATTCCGTATTGAGCACGCTAATGTTGTACGGTGGACGCACCTTGTTGATCTGCGCAATAAGTTCGGTGCATCCCATCAGGTAGCCAATGCGAACGCCGGCCAGACCGAACTTGCTAAGCGTGCGCATCAGCAGCACGTGGGTGTGTTCACCGGGGTTAGCTGCGATCACATCCAAAAAGGTACGGCTGGAGAACGGTTGATACGCTTCATCAATAACCACGAGACTACCCGCCTCCCTCGCCGCCGCGACGATTGTCTTCATCGCGTCTGCATCCCACAGATTGGCCGTCGGGTTGTTGGGATAGGCCAGGTAGACGATTGCGGGTTGCAACTTGGCAATGGCCTCCAACATGGCAACTGGATCAAGCTCAAAATCCTGCGCCAAAGGCACGCCAACAAAGTCCAGCCCCTGTAGACGAGCGCTGACGGCGTACATCACAAAGCCGGGCTCTGGGGCTAGTATCACCGGCTTGAAACCGGTGCTGGCATCGCAAGCCACGTCGCAGGCCATGGCCAACAGCGCAATCAATTCATCCGAACCATTCCCCAGCATCAGGTCGTAACCGACTGGCATCTGCACGTAGTCGGCTAAGGCGCGGCGCAAGTCATCGACCCGCGCATCCGGGTAGCGATTCAGGGCGACAGCGCCCAGGCGGCGACCTAACTCAGCCTGCAAATCAGAGGGTAGTCGATGCGGATTCTCCATGGCGTCGAGCTTGACCAACCCGTGGGAATCCTGAATCGCATAGGCGTGCATAGAACGCACGTCTTCGCGGATGCGGCGCTTTATCAGGTTGGAAATTGTTTTGAAGTCTTGCGCCATGCAGTTCGTTGCAATATCAGCAAGGATAGACCGTTGCCAGCGCGTTGCCCATGACCATTTGGACTGGCATATCCGCCTCATACAAATCGCTGTTGCGTTTCAATTCGGTGTTGTACAGGCCTTCTGCCATGGCGGGCTCCAGACGTCGACCATTGAGGCAAATGGAAGGTGCCGCACCGGCGCGTATGCCTGCATCGTGTGCTGCCAGCGTGGCTTCCATTGAGCCAACCAAGTAGTAGCGTTTGTAATTGGCGCCCTGCTTGGCATCTGATTTTTCCAATGCGCGCAGTTCGCGGATGGTCATGGCAGACGAACTCTGGGCCCAAAATGCCAGACTAAAGAACAGTAGGGCGAAACGCCAGCCAAGAGAAGACTGCACTGAAAATAATTTACGTATTGGCATGGCAGTACGACGAGGAGCCCAGTGGGTGCAGGAACAATTCAGTTGCAAAAGGCTACTTCAGGCGCATTTGGGCCGCCCGAGCATGCGCTTGCAGGCCTTCGCCATAGGCCAATTCCGCAGCAATCGGCCCAAGCACTTGAGCTCCAGCTTCACTGACCTCGATCAAGCTGCTGCGCTTCTGAAAGTCATACACACCCAGCGGACTGGAGAAGCGCGCCGTGCCCGCAGTGGGCAGCACATGGTTGGGGCCGGCACAGTAATCGCCCAGTGACTCACTGGTGTAGGCACCCAAAAAAATGGCGCCGGCATGCTTAAGCAAAGGCTCCCAGCGATTCGGCTCGCTGCTCGAAACTTCCAAGTGCTCAGGTGCAATGCGGTTGCTGATGGCACAGGCTTCTTCCATGCTTCGCGTCAGGATTAGCGCGCCACGGTCATTCAGACTTTTGGCGATGATGGCGGCACGCGGCATCTCTGGCAGTAGGCGGTCAATCTCTCGCTGCACCGCATCCAGATACGCGGCGTCCGGGCACAGCAGAATACTTTGCGCCAATTCATCGTGCTCGGCCTGGCTGAACAGGTCCATCGCCACCCACTCGGGCGGTGCGCTGCCGTCGGCTAGTACCAGGATTTCGCTGGGTCCAGCAATCATGTCGATGCCAACCGTGCCAAACACGCGGCGCTTGGCGGCGGCCACATAGGCGTTGCCGGGGCCTGTGATCTTGTCTACGGCAGGAATGGTGGCGGTGCCGTAGGCCAACGCGGCCACGGCTTGCGCTCCGCCGATAGTGAATGCACGCGTCACGCCGGCCACATAGGCGGCAGCCAGCACTAACTCGTTGCGCTCGCCCTTGGACGAACCTGCATTGCCCACAAGCTCACCGGTTCCACCCGTGGCCACACTGCCACGCACCGGCGTGGGCACTACCATAATGATTTCCGCAACCCCAGCCACGTGGGCAGGCACCGCATTCATGATCAGGCTTGACGGGTAAGACGCCTTGCCGCCCGGCACATAAATGCCGACGCGGTCTAGTGGCGTGACCTTCTGACCGAGCAAGCTGCCATCTTCATCGCGATAGCTCCAGCTCTCGCCGCAGGCCTTTTTCTGTGCCTCATGGTAGCTGCGCACGCGGCGCTCAGCGTCCTGCAGAGCAAGGCGTTGCGCCTCCGGTAGGCTGTCAAATGCCGCCTTGAAATCGGCTTGCGAGAGTTCCAGTTCGGTCGCACTGGTGGCGTGTAAGCCGTCAAAACGCGCGGTGTACTCCAGCAGGGCAGCGTCACCGCGTTTTTTTACATCCGCCAAGATGTCTGCAACGCGCTGCTCGATGGCCGCATCGGCATCTGCCGACCAATGCCGCAGGGTCGTGAGGCGCGCCTCAAAATCCAAATCGGCAGTCGAGAGGCGGACAGGTGTTGCTTGCAATGTCATGGCGTTGAGGGGTCCGCGAAAAAGTGAAATTACTTGCCGATAGCGCCAGCAAAAGCATGAATGATGGCGCGGATGGGCTCCTGCTTGAGCTTGAGCGCGGCCTGATTTACTACCAAGCGTGAACTGATGTCCATGATGCGCTCCACCTCCACCAGGTGATTCGCCTTGAGCGTGTTGCCGGTGGACACCAGATCAACAATGGCATCGGCCAGGCCCACCAGTGGTGCCAATTCCATGCTGCCGTAGAGCTTGATCAGGTCCACGTGCACGCCCTTGGAGGCAAAAAACTCGCGGGCAATCGCCACGTATTTTGTCGCCACCTTGAGGCGCGAACCTTGCTTGACGGCCGAGGCGTAGTCAAAGTCTGCGCGCACCGCGACGCTGATGCGACACTTGGCGATCTGCAAGTCCAGCGGTTGGTACAAGCCCTGACTACCATGCTCCAGCAAAGTGTCTTTGCCCGTAATGCCCATATCGGCACCGCCATACTGCACATAGGTGGGCACGTCGGTGGCACGCACTACCAACACGCGCACGTTGGGCTGGTTGGTGTCCAGAATCAGCTTGCGAGATTTTTCCGGGTCGTCCAGCACTTCAATGCCGGCCGCCTTGAGCAAAGGCACTGTTTCTTCGAAGATGCGACCCTTCGATAGCGCGAGAGTAATCATTTGGGATTGCATTTCGGGAGTCCGTTATTTGGTGCGCTCAATGTCGGCGCCAATGGCGCGCAACTTCGCTTCCATCTGGTCGTAGCCGCGGTCCAAGTGGTAGATGCGGTCAACCAGGGTCTCCCCCTCCGCCACCAAACCGGCAATCACCAAACTGGCAGAGGCGCGCAAGTCAGTGGCCATGACGGTGGCGCCGGATAACTTTTGTACGCCCTCAACAACCGCCACCTTGCCGTCGATCTGGATGTGCGCGCCCAGGCGCACCATCTCATTAACGTGCATGAAACGGTTTTCAAAAATCGTCTCGGTCACCTTTGCCACGCCGTGCGATATAGCGTTGAGCGCCATAAATTGCGCCTGCATGTCTGTGGGAAAACCGGGGTACTCGGTGGTGCGGAAGCTCTGCGCTTTCAGTCGACCTTGCGACTGCACGCGGATACCATCCTCCAGTGCGGTAACGGTGGCACCGGCGTCGCGCAGTTTATCGATGACGGCATCCAGATGCTCGGCGCGGCCATGCTTTAAAAACACATCACCGCCGGTGGCGGCGACAGCACACAAAAAGGTGCCGGTCTCGATGCGATCAGCCACAACTTGATGGCTACTGCCGTGCAAGGATTCGACACCCTGGATACGAATACGACTGGTGCCATGGCCTTCAATCTTCGCACCCATGCTGATCAGCAACTCAGCCAAATCGGGAATCTCCGGCTCCTGCGCGGCGTTCTCCAGCAATGTTTCACCCTCGGCCAGCGCGGCGGCCATTAAGAAATTTTCGGTACCGGTCACGGTGACCATGTCGGTCGCGATGCGCGCACCCCGGAGGCGCGTGCGGCCATTCGCCAACTTGGCAACCATATAGCCGTGCTCCACATCGATCACGGCTCCCATTGCAGTCAGGCCCTTGAGGTGCTGGTCGACCGGTCGTGAGCCAATGGCGCAACCGCCGGGCAGAGACACCTTGGCGTGGCCAAAACGCGCCAGCAGGGGGCCCAATGCCAGCACCGAGGCGCGCATGGTTTTAACCAACTCGTAGGGAGCTTCAGGGTTGTTCAAAGCACCGGCATTTAGCACCACCGAGCCATCGGCCTGCACATCGGCGGTGACACCCATGTTGCGGATCAGTTTGAGCATCGTGGACACGTCCTGCAGGCGCGGCACGTTATGCAGCGTCAGGGTGTCGGCAGTCAGCAATGCGGCGCATAGTTCGGGCAGCGCAGCATTTTTGGCGCCCGAAATAAGCACCTCGCCATTTAATGGGCGACCACCGCGAATCAGTAATTTATCCATCAGGCTTGCTTGGCCCATTCGGCCGGAGTAAAGGTTTTCATGGAGAGCGCGTGGACTTCGTCGGTCTTCATGCGGTTGCCTAGCGTGGCGTAGACCTGCTGATGGCGCTGGATGGCGCGCTTGCCTTCGAAAGCGCTGGACACGATGGTGGCATACCAATGGCGGCCATCGCCCTCCATCGAACATTGCTCGCACGGGAGTCCGGCGGTAATCAGGGATTTGAGTTCTTCTGCTGTCATGTGAGGTACGGGCAAGCCCAAGGATTGGTCGTGGAAATTTAGCTACGAATTTTGTAACCGGTGCGCAGCAGTTGCAAGGCAATCAAACTGACCAGCAGCAGGGTTGACCCCACCACCGCAAAGCTCAACCAAGGAGAGACATCGCTGACACCAAAAAAGCCGTAGCGAAAACCGTCAATCATGTAGAAAAACGGATTAAAGCTACTGACACCTTGCCAAAAAGGCGGCAAAGAGTGGATGGAATAGAACACGCCGCTTAAGAAAGTCATAGGCATGATTACAAAATTCTGGAACGCTGCAAGTTGGTCAAATTTCTCAGCCCACAGGCCAGCAATCAGACCCAGAGTTCCCATGAGTGCTGCGCCCATTAAGGCGAATAAAAGAATCCACAGCGGCGCTTCAAAACTGAGGGGCGTAAAAAAGGCCGACACGGCAAATACGCCCAGGCCCACAACCAGGCCACGCAACACCGAAGCCCCCACATAGGCCACAAACCAGTGCACATAGGAGAGCGGCGTGAGCAACAGAAACACCAAATTGCCCATGACCTTGCTCATGATGAGCGAAGACGAACTGTTGGCAAATGCGTTTTGCAGCAGGCTCATCATGGCCAGACCCGGAACCAGAAAGGCGGTGTAGCCAATCTTGTCGTACACCTTGACGTGATTCTCTAGCGCATGGCCAAAGATCAACAAATACAGCATCGCGGTTAAAACCGGACCCGCAATCGTCTGAAACGCAACCTTCCAGAAGCGCAACGATTCCTTATATAGAAGGGTTTGCCAGCCGGTCATGCTGATACCCCGGTAGCGTGCACAGAACCTTTGTTCTGCGCCATCACATCAAGGAAAACATCTTCCAGATCGGCCTTGCGAATTTCAATATCGTGTGCCACCAACCCGGCCTCGCGCACGGCGGCAAGGTATCGCTCTATCTCCAGCGCATCATTCGCAGGGAATTGCACTATGCGCCCGGTGATGCGCGCCTTATCCGCTAACGCCTTGGGCAGTTCTTCATCGAGCTTAAAGCGCAACACGTTGCTGGAGGCAGCCTTGAGCAGGTCAGAAGTTTTGTCCAGCGCCACGATACGACCCGTCTTGAGCATGGCAATACGTCCGCACAGGGCTTCGGCTTCTTCCAGATAATGAGTGGTCAGCAAGACGGTGTGGCCTTCGCGATTGAGTTTGGCGATGAACTGCCAAAGCGTCTGGCGCAACTCAACATCTACACCGGCAGTCGGTTCGTCCAGCACGATGACCGGCGGCTTGTGCACCAAAGCCTGCGCTACCAACACGCGGCGTTTCATGCCACCGGAAAGTTGGCGCATATTGGCGTTGGCCTTATCGGCCAAGCCCAGTCTTTCCAGCAGTTCATCAATCCAGGCGCCGTTATTCTTGACTCCAAAGTAGCCGGACTGAATGTGCAGCAATTCGCGCACATTGAAAAACGGATCGAACACCAACTCCTGCGGCACTACGCCGAGGCTGCGTCGCGCTGCGGCAAAGTCGGTTTGCACATCATGACCCAGCACGCTCACGCGTCCGCTGGTGGCACGGGTGAGACCCGCCAGCACGCTAATCATGGTGGTTTTGCCCGCGCCATTTGGACCCAGCAATCCAAAGAATTCGCCCTCTTGTATATCGAGACTGACGCCGTCAAGGGCCAGAAAGGTGCTACCTGATTCGCTGTTCTTGGAAGACTTGGGCGATGGATAAGCTTTGGAGACGGATTGGAATGAAATAGCGGTCATGGAAGCCAGCTATTTTACCCGTGATGGCAAGGTTAGACCCGAAGAGGGTCTGGGCCCAGTTCAGGCTGCGGTGAGCAGTCCCTCAATACCGTACAAGGCTGCCAAATCACGGAGCCGGTCCGGCAAACCTTTAACGGCAAATAATTTGCCGGCCCTGGCACATTCCCGACGCACCGCCAGCAACACGGCGAGTGCGGATGAGTCGAAACTATTTAAAGGTGCAGCATCCACCACAACTTGATTCTCCGCCTCGCGCTGCACATCCTGCGTCAGCTTTTCCAAGCAGTCACTGGCTTGAGTTTGGGTAAGTATGGAAGGTAAAACGAGCATATCAAGACTTCTTGGAGTTGGCTTTGTTGCGTTCTACCAGTGTGGTAATCAAGCCGTCAAGTCCTTTGGCATTGATTTCAGCTGAAAACTGGCTTTTATAGTTTTCCACCAACCAGACACCCAATACGTTGATGTTGTAAATCTTCCAGCCAGTTCCCTGACCAGGCGTTTTCACCAGGCGATAGTCGAGTTGAATCGGATCGCCACTACCCTTGACCTCGGAACGAACGATGACTTCCTTGTCCTCGGGGCTGGCCCGCAAAGGCTTCATGGCTATCACTTGGTCGCTGACCTGCCCGAGCGCGCCAGCATAAGTGCGGACCAACAGAATCTTGAACTCGTCCTGCAGGCGTTTTTGCTGCTCGGGCGTGGCCTGGCGCCATGCGGGACCCACTGCAGAAGCAGTCATGCGCTGAAAATCCAGGTTGGGCAGTATCTTGGCATCGACCAGCGCCACAATCTTGGTCAGATCACCCGCGCGCATGGATTTGTCGGCCTTGATGGTGTCCAAGACCTCCACAGACAGGCGTTTGATCATTACATCGGGTGCTTCTTCTTCAGCGCGCGCTTGCAAGCCAAGGCCCAAGCCAGCCAACAGGGAAAAACCTATCAGCACCTTACGTAAAAATTCTCGTTTCATGGTCACCTATTGGAGAAAAAGATGCTGTGCATTATGAACTCGGCGTCGTTTGCCTGCGTTGCGATGCGGTAAAGCTTGTATCAAGGTTCGCTGTCTTCTTCGGGCGGATTACCGTCGTACTGAATATTGCGTTGACGTTGGAAGTAGGCGTCGCGGCGGAAAGAATAGGCATCCAGCGCAGCCCCTTCCAATACGTCGCCGGCGTTGAGGTATTTGGCCCGCAGGTCGACCACATCCACAATCGGCAATAAGGTGCGGGTTTCCTGATCGCCAATGTTGTACACCGGCATGCCACGGGCATCAATGGGCATGCCAGCAACTTCACGAAGCGTACGTGGCCCAAAAAGTGGCAGAACCACGTAAGGGCCTGCTGGCACACCCCAGCGTCCCAGTGTCAAACCGAAATCTGCCGTATGACGCTCAATATTCAAATCACTGGCGACATCCAGAACCCCAAGCAGCCCGATGGTGCTATTGACCATTACCCGACCCACGCTGTCGCTGAACTCCTGTCCGCGCCCCTGCAGGCCATTATTCACAGCGGACCAGACATCTTCCAGGTTACTAAAAAAGTTGCCTACACCTTTGCGCAACCAATTCGGCGTTATGGCGCGATAACCGGTCGCTACCGGCTTTATGACGGCTTTGTCTACCACCTCATTGAAGCCAAAGACGGTGCGATTGAAGGATTCCAGTGGATCGCGGACATTGGGCTGTGCAACCGTTGCACAGCCTTGCAATACCAGCAAGAAAGTCAATCCGACGATGCGCCGGGTAATCACGCCAAATTTTGACGGTCTCACGGCTTCGCCTTGTCAGCACTGGGGCCGTCCGCCGCCTTGCTATAGAGGAACTGACTTATGAGGTTTTCCAACACCACCGCAGACTGCGTGGTGCTGATGGCATCACCTGCCGCGAGGTTGGCACTATCGGCACCGGCTTCGATACCAACGTATTGCTCGCCCAGCAGACCACTGGTCAAAATCTTGAGCGAACTGTCCTTGGGAAAGGTGTAACGCTTGTCCATGGACAAGGTCACCTTCGCCTGAAAAGTCTTGTCATCAAAGCCGATGGCATCCACATGCCCAACCACTACGCCACTGCTTTTTACGGCCGCTTTGGGTTTTAGGCCGCCAATATTGTCGAACTTGGCCGTAACCTGGTAGCCCTTGTCAAAGCTGATGGTCAGCAAATTGGCCGCCTGCAGGGCCAGAAACACCAGCGCTGCGCCGCCCAGCAGCACAAACAGGCCCACCCATACATCCGTGTTGGAGCGTTGCATGTTTTTTATCCTCCTAAATACTGAACATCATTGCGGTCAGAACAAAGTCCAAACCGAGTACGGTGAGCGATGCCATCACCACCGTGCGTGTTGTTGCGTGCGCCACGCCTTCGGGTGTGGGCTGAGCCTCATAGCCCTGCAGTAGTGCAATAAAGCTGACCGCAAAACCGAACACGACGCTCTTGATGGTGCCGTTGCCCACATCTTTCCAGACATCGACCCCACTCTGCATTTGGCTCCAGAAAGCCCCTGCGTCAATACCAATCATCGGCACGCACACCGCCCAGCCACCAATCACTCCGACGGCACTAAAGACTGCAGCCAACAGAGGCATGGCGATCACCGCGCCCCAAAAACGCGGCGCCAGAATACGCTGTACCGGATCCACCGCCATCATTTCCATGGCACTAAGTTGTTCTCCAGCTTTCATAAGGCCGATTTCTGCGGTTAGCGAAGTGCCAGCGCGACCTGCAAATAACAAGGCAGAAATCACGGGACCGAATTCGCGCACCAGGCTAAGACTGATGAGCACACCCACCGAATCCGCCGCACCGAACCGCTGCAGCCCGTAGTAATACTGCAAGCCCATGACAAAGCCCACAAATACACCAGACACCGCGATGATGGCCAACGAGTAGTTGCCCATGAAATGGATCTGGTCACGCAATAAAGCGGGGCGCTTGAGCGTGCCTCCGATTGATGCCAACAAACGCAGAAAAAGGCGCGCGCCAAAACCCATATTGGCCAGTTTGCTGCGCACCGAATAACCCAGTTCGGACGGCTTGTACCAACTCATAGGGCTGCCCCTTGAGAAAAATCTGCGTCCACGCTCTCAGCTGGATAGTGGAATTGCACCGGCCCCTCGGGCAAGGCGTTAACAAACTGGTGCACCAACGGGTTTGCGCTATGGCGCACTTCATCAGGCGTCCCTTGAGCGGCTATTTTGCCGTTGGCAATGATGATGACCTGGTCGGCAATGTGAAAAGTCTCTTCCAGATCATGAGATACCACGATGCTGGTCAAGCCCATGGCGTCATTGAGCTGGCGGATCAGCCGTGCGGCGGTTCCCAGAGAAATCGGATCCAGACCGGCAAAGGGCTCGTCATACATCACCAACTCCGGGTCCAGCGCTATGGCGCGGGCCAGGGCGACACGGCGTGCCATGCCGCCAGACACTTCGGACGGCATGAGGTCGCGCGCACCGCGCAGGCCGACGGCATTGAGCTTCATCAGCACCACGTCACGGATCAAATCTTCGGTCAGGCTGGTGTGCTCGCGCAAGGGGAAAGCCACGTTATCAAACACGCTCAAATCAGTGAACAGTGCCCCGAACTGAAACAGCATACCCATGCGCCTACGCGCCAAGTACAGGGCATCGCGATCCATGCTGCCCACGTCCAGAGCCTCGCCTGAATCTTTTAAGCCGTGCAAAATCACCCTGCCCTGCTGGGCCTTGTACTGCCCACCAATCAGGCGCATGACCGTCGTCTTGCCGCCGCCCGACGCGCCCATGAGTGCCGTCACCTTGCCACGCGGAATGGTGAAGGAAACGTCATCCAGGATCAGGCGCTCGCCATAGCCGAAGCGGACGTTCTGAAATTCAACGAGGGAAGTAGACGAAGGTGTGGCCATAAAAAAACAAAAGCCAGCATAAATCTGGCTTCTGCATCATAAGGGAAAACGCCTATCGGGGTAGAACGCTGCTGCCCATCAGGTACTCGTCGACTGAGCGTGCGGCTTGACGGCCTTCACGAATCGCCCACACCACCAGACTCTGACCACGGCGCATGTCACCCGCAGCAAACACTTTGGGCACATTGGTGGCATAGCAGCCAGCCGTTTCGGTCGAGGCCTTGGCGTTGCCACGGGCGTCCTTGTCAACACCAAATGCCTCCAGCACGGTGGCCACGGGATTAACAAAGCCCATGGCCAGCAGCACCAGATCCGCTTTGAGGATTTTTTCGGAACCGGCGACTTCAACCATTTTTCCATCTTTCCATTCAACCTGCACGGTCTTCAAACCGGTGACCTTGCCCTTTTCACCGATGAACTCCTTGGTAGAAATGGCAAAAACGCGCTCGCAGCCTTCGTCATGACTGGAACTGGTGCGCAGCTTCAGTGGCCAATAAGGCCAGGTCATGGGGCGGTTTTCCACGGCTGGTGGTTGGGGCATGACTTCAAACTGGGTCACACTGACCGCGCCATGGCGATTGCTGGTGCCCACGCAGTCAGAACCGGTGTCGCCACCGCCAATAACGATGACGTGTTTGCCATCAGCACGCAGTTGACCCTTGAGCTTGTCACCGGCATTGACTTTGTTCTGTTGCGGCAGAAATTCCATCGCGAAATGGATACCATCCAACTCACGTCCCGGCACCGGCAGGTCACGCGACTGCTCTGAGCCACCGGTCAGTAGCACTGCGTCAAAGTCCTTGTTGAGTTGTTCGGCAGAAATGCTTTCCTTGGCCCAGTTAGTGACCTTGGAGCCCTTGGGCATCTCACCTACCAGCACGCCGGTGCGAATCGTCACGCCTTCGGCCTTGAGTTGCTCGGCACGGCGGTCGATGTGCGACTTTTCCATTTTGAAGTCAGGGATGCCGTAACGCAGCAGGCCACCGACGCGGTCGTTCTTTTCGAAAAGAGTCACGTCATGCCCGGCGCGCGCCAGTTGCTGAGAAGCGGCCAAGCCTGCGGGGCCGGAGCCGACTACCGCAACTTTTTTACCGGTCTTCGTCTTGGCTGGCTGTGCCACTACCCAGCCTTCGTGCCACGCGCGATCGATGATGGCGTGCTCAATCGACTTGATGCCCACCGCTTCCTCATTCACATTCAGCGTGCAGGCTGCCTCGCAAGGTGCGGGGCAGATGCGGCCAGTGAACTCGGGGAAGTTGTTGGTGCTGTGTAGCACTTCGATGGCGGACTTCCAGTCGTTGCGATAAACCAGATCGTTGAAATCTGGAATGATGTTGTTGACCGGGCAACCGTTGTTACAAAACGGCGTGCCGCAATCCATACAGCGTGCGGCCTGCTTGTTGGCCTGGGCATCGTCCAGACCGATGACAAATTCCTTGTAATTCTTGAGGCGCTCGGCGACCGGCTTGTAGCCCTCTTCGATGCGCTCAAACTCCATGAATCCCGTGATCTTTCCCATATTCACTCCTTGGCGGCCCGAAGCACACGCACCGGGCCATTAGCTTTTGAACTTTGCTTGCTGCCTTATTTGGCTGCTACGGCGACTTGCTTTGCAGCAGCGGATGCCGCCTGCGTTGCAATTACCGCGGCTCTGCGGGCATGGATCTCGCCCAAAGCGCGCTTGTACTCGATGGGTAATACCTTGACGAACTTCAGGCGCGAAGTCTCCCAGGTGTCCAGCAGATCCCGCGCACGCTTGCTACCCGTCCAGCGGTTGTGATCTTCCAATAGTTTTCTGAGCTGAGCTTCGTCGCTTTCGCCACGGTGCCAGACCGCCTTATCGACCAACGCCTCTTGCTCCGCAATCGTCAGCACCTTTTCCAGGCTGACCATGGCGGTGTTGCAGCGGCTGGCAAACTGACCATCCTCATCAAAGACATAAGCCACACCACCGCTCATGCCCGCGGCAAAGTTGCGTCCAGTCTTGCCCAACACGGCAACAGTTCCGCCAGTCATGTACTCGCAACCATGGTCACCGGTGCCTTCGACTACGGCTGTGGCACCCGACAGGCGCACAGCAAAGCGTTCACCCGCCACGCCACTGAAGAATGCTTCACCAGTGGTGGCGCCATACATCACGGTGTTGCCCACGATGGTGTTCTTGATAGCTTCACCGCGGAAGTCAATGCTGGGACGAACCACGATGCGACCGCCCGACAAGCCCTTGCCGGTGTAATCGTTGGCGTCACCGATCAGGTACAGGGTGATGCCCTTGCACAGGAACGCACCAAAGGACTGACCGCCAGTACCTTCAAGCTGTATGCGGATGCTGTCATCCGGCAGGCCTTCGGGGTGTAACTTGGTCACCGCGCCGGACAGCATGGCGCCGACTGAGCGATTGACGTTGCGCGCCACTTCCATGAACTGCACACGTTCACCCTTGTCGATTGCCGCACGGCTTTTGGCGATCAGCACGTTGTCCAGCGCCTTTTCCAAACCGTGGTCTTGCGACATGGTTTGAAAGCGCGGCACTTCGGGGCCAACTTGCGGTTGGGCAAACAAGCGACCGAAATCAAGGCCGCTTGCTTTCCAATGTTCGATGCCCTTGCGGGTGTCGAGTAAGTCGGAACGGCCGATCAGTTCATCAAACGTGCGCATTCCGAGTTGGGCCATGATCTGGCGCACTTCTTCTGCGATGAAGAAGAAATAGTTCACCACATGTTCGGGCTTGCCAGAGAACTTGGCACGCAGCACCGGGTCTTGCGTAGCCACGCCCACCGGGCAGGTATTGAGGTGGCACTTGCGCATCATGATGCAGCCTTCCACCACCAGCGGCGCGGTCGCAAAGCCAAATTCATCGGCGCCCAGCAGGGCCCCGATGACTACGTCGCGACCGGTCTTCATCTGGCCGTCGGCCTGCACGCGGATTCGGCTGCGCAAACGGTTGAGTACCAGCGTCTGTTGGGTTTCGGCCAGGCCAATTTCCCAAGGGCTGCCGCAATGCTTGATGGACGACCAGGGTGAAGCTCCGGTGCCACCGTCGTGCCCGGCGATCACCACATGGTCGGCCTTGCACTTGGCCACGCCGGCAGCGATGGTGCCGACGCCGATTTCGGAAACCAGCTTGACGCTAATACCGGAATGCGGTGCCACGTTCTTCAAGTCGTGAATCAGTTGCGCCAAATCTTCAATCGAATAGATGTCATGGTGCGGCGGCGGAGAAATCAAGCCCACGCCGGGAACCGAGTGACGCAACTTGCCGATGTATTCGGACACCTTGCCACCGGGCAGTTGACCGCCCTCGCCCGGCTTGGCACCCTGGGCCATCTTGATCTGAATCTGGTCGGCGCTGGACAGGTATTCAGCCGTCACACCAAAGCGTCCCGACGCGACCTGCTTGATGCGTGAGCGCAAAGAGTCGCCGGCCTGCAGCGGTAGATCCACTTCCACGTTTTCCGCACCAATCACGCTCTTCAAGGTGTCGCCGAGCTTGATCGGAATGCCCTTGAGTTCATTGCGGTAGCGCGCCGAATCTTCGCCACCTTCACCCGTATTGCTCTTGCCGCCAATACGGTTCATAGCCACCGCCAATGTGGCATGGGCTTCAGTGGAAATGGAACCTAGCGACATTGCGCCGGTGGCGAAACGCTTGACGATTTCCTTCGCAGACTCGACTTCGTCAACTGGAATGGCCTTGGCCGGATCAAGCTTGAACTCAAACAGGCCGCGCAGCGTCAAGTGGCGCTTGCTCTGGTCGTTGATGAGTTGGGCGTATTCCTTGTACGTGTTCCAGTTGTTGGAGCGAGTGCTGTGTTGCAGTTTGGCAATGGCGTCGGGCGTCCACATATGTTCTTCACCGCGCACGCGCCAAGCGTATTCACCACCGGTTTCCAGCGCATTAGCCAGTACCGGGCTGTCGCCGAATGCGGCGTTGTGCATGCGAATGGCTTCCTCGGCGATATCGAAAACGCCGATTCCTTCGACGCGGCTGGGCGTGCCCGTGAAGTACTTGGTCACGGTTGCACTCGACAGTCCGATCGCTTCAAAAAGTTGGGCGCCGCAGTAGCTCATATAGGTGCTAACACCCATCTTGGACATGATCTTGGACAGGCCCTTGCCTACCGCCTTGACGTAGTTGTAGATGGCCTTGTCAGCACTCAGGTCACCCGGCAAATCCTTGTGGATATTCGCTAGTGTTTCCATTGCCAGATAGGGGTGTACGGCCTCCGCACCATAGCCTGCCAGCACGGCGAAGTGATGGACTTCGCGCGCTGTTCCAGTCTCCACCACCAAGCCGGCAGTAGTGCGAAGGCCGGCAATCACCAGGTGCTGATGTATAGCAGACAGAGCCAATAAGGCGGGAATCGCAACCTGAGTGGCGTTGATATTGCGATCACTGATGATCAGGATATTTTTGCCGCCCTTGATCGCGTCCACCGCTTCAGCGCAAAGCGAGGCCAGTTTGGCTTCCACGCCCTCATGCCCCCAAGCCAAGGGATAGGTGATGTCCAGCGTGTAACTGCGGAATTTGCCCTGGGTATGGGTCTCAATGTCACGCAACTTGGCCATGTCCTCAAAGTTCAGCACTGGCTGGGACACCTCCAGTCGCATGGGCGGATTGACCTGGTTGATGTCCAGCAGGTTCGGCTTGGGGCCGACAAATGACACCAGCGACATGACGATCGCTTCGCGAATCGGATCAATCGGCGGGTTCGTCACCTGGGCAAACAACTGCTTGAAGTAGTTGTAGAGCGGCTTGTTCTTGTCGGAAAGGACGGCCAGCGGGCTGTCATTTCCCATGGAGCCGATGGCCTCTTCCCCGGCAGTCGCCATGGGGGCAATCAGAAACTTCAGGTCTTCCTGTGTGAAGCCAAAGGCTTGCTGGCGATCCAGCAGTGACACCTGATCAGTCACCCGTTTGGGCTCAATACCAGCCACCACATCGGATAGGGCTTTGGCCGAACGACGCTCGATAAAGCACACATCGTCCAGCTTAATCCGCAGATTTTCAATCCACTGCTTGTAGGGCTTGCTGTTTGCGAGGTTGGCTTTGAGCTCTTCATCGTCAATCATGCGGCCTTGTTCCAGGTCGATCAGGAACATCTTGCCTGGCTGAAGTCGCCACTTGCGCACGATTTTGTTCTCCGGCACTGGCAACACACCTGATTCAGAACCCATGATCACCAAGTCGTCGTCAGTGATGCAGTAACGCGAAGGGCGCAGGCCATTGCGGTCGAGCGTCGCACCAATCTGGCGACCATCGGTGAACACGATGGAGGCCGGGCCGTCCCAAGGCTCTAGCATGGCGGCATGGTATTCATAGAACGCACGGCGACGTGGATCCATGGTGGCGTGCTGCTCCCAGGGCTCGGGGATCATCATCATCACGGCCTGGCTGATCGGATAGCCGGCCATGGTCAACAGTTCGAGACAATTATCGAAAGTGGCGGTGTCGCTTTGTCCCGCGAAGCTGATGGGGTACAGCTTTTGCAGGTCCGGACCCAGCACCGGCGAAGACATCACGCCTTCGCGCGCCTTCATCCAGTTGTAGTTGCCCTTGACGGTGTTGATTTCACCGTTGTGCGCCACATAACGGTACGGGTGAGCCAACGGCCACTCAGGAAAGGTGTTGGTGGAGAAACGTTGGTGCACCAGACCCAGGGCCGACACGCAGCGTTTGTCTTCCAAGTCTTTGTAGTAAACGCCAACTTGATCGGCAAGCAGCAGGCCCTTGTAAACCACGGTGCGGCTTGACATGCTGGGAACGTAGTACTCTTTGCTGTGCTTGAGCTTCAAGGCCTGAATGTTGGCGCTGGCGGTCTTGCGGATGACATACAGCTTGCGCTCCAAGGCGTCCTGCACGATTACATCATTGCCGCGGCCAATGAAAACCTGGCGCAGGACGGGTTCTTTCTCGCGGACGGTGGGCGACATAGGCATGTCGCGGTTCACCGGAACGTCGCGCCAACCCAACAAAACTTGGCCCTCAGCCTTAATGGCTCGCTCCATCTCCTGCTCACAGGCCAGGCGGGAAGCGTGCTCCTTGGGCAAAAAGATCATGCCCACGCCGTATTCACCGGGCGCTGGCAGGGTTATACCCAGGGCCCACATTTCTTCCCGGTACAGGGCGTCGGGCAACTGAATCAGGATGCCCGCGCCATCGCCCATCAGCGCGTCAGCGCCGACAGCACCCCGGTGATCCAGGTTTTCAAGAATCTTGAGTGCGTTCTTGACTATGGAATGGCTTTTCTCACCACGAATATGGGCCACAAAGCCAACGCCACAGGCGTCGTGCTCTTGGCTTGAGGAATATAGACCGTGGTCGGATAAGTGCTTGATCTCTGCAGCCGTAGTCATGGCGCGCTCCTGAAAATGACAGTGGACGTGGAGCTTACTGCAATGCAACAAAGGTGCCAAGAAAATTAAATAGGGTCAGACTCTTATTAATTTAGAGTGGAATTTTTGGATAATTAATCGGGGACATATCAATATGAATCGAAATTCAAGGTTCAACTGCTCTCACCGACACTTACGGACTAAGAAGGGTCTTTATCCCGCACCGGCCTGCCCGCCTGCCCCTTGGTGAGGCGGCGAGAAGTCTTCTTTTGCAACTCCTGCAAAAACTCCGGGCTGCCCAAAGCCCAGCCTTTCAGCGTTGCGTCCGTCAAGGCACCGTGTTGAGATGCACTGACACCCGCATGAATCAGGTCTGCATACGCCACTTCGCGCGCAAATGGTGTGTTTCCCAAGCCCCAAAACTGTGCATGGGGCGCAAGCATGCGGTCAACTTGGCGCCCAATGTAATGACCGTGGCTAGACCACGCATAGTCGGAAGCACTGGTGACCAGACTGGCACGCACCGGATTGAGATCCATGGCCACCATGCAGGGAAGCACAAAAAGCTCGGGCTGCAACACGGTGGAACGATAGCGACCGTTCCATAGAGTGCCTGTCCGGCTTTGTTCAGTATTGAAATAGCGCACATAGCGCCGTCCCATGGCCTGAAGCATCTGCGGTAGACCGTCTTCAGTCTGGGGGGTTATCAATAAATGAAAATGGTCAGGCAACAACACATAGGCGTGCACAGCGACCTCGTATTTGCGTGAATATTCCAGCAACAAATCCAGCATGCGCTGGTAGTCAGCAGAACGCAAAAAGATGGGCTGCCCGTTATGACCACGTTGAATTACGTGATGGGGCAGTCCCGGGAAGCTCAAACGCGCGAGGCGTGCCATGTCAAGCTTGGCCGCGAAGTTGCTTCACGGGCACAAGAAATGAACGCTTACTTAGGCGCTTTGGTGACCCGCACTTTGCCGCCTGTGGTCACGATGATGACAGCGTCACCGGCTTCCAGCTTCTCAGTGCCCTTGGCCTGGACGATTGCACGGCGTTCGCCACCTTTAAGTTGCACCAGAATTTCAAAGGCTTCTTCTTTGGTCGCAAAACGCTCAATCACGTTACCGGCGGCAGCACCGGCCACACCGGCCAGCACGCCCAAAACCTGAGCCTCGCGTTGCACACCGCTGCCACCATAGCCGCCAATGGCACCCACTACCCCGCCTACGGTAGCACCGACACCTGACTGACTGCCATCAACCACTACCGTGCGAATTGACAGAATCACAGCATCTTCGACCTGCGCCATGCGCTGGGTATCACCCCGCTTGATTACGTCCGGACTACTGCTAGCACAGGCACCCAATACCGCAGCAATGGACACAACCAGGATCAGATGAATCGCTTTTCTCATTTTTATCTCCAAATCAAATTAATAGGCAGCGTACACACAACGGCTCAAGCCGGAAGTTCGTTGTCGACAGGATTGTCTTTCAAGTGTGTAAAGCGGGTGTCAAGCAGGGATGCGATACCAAACTCCTGCAATATGGCTATTAGCCGCTGCGCCGAACTGCGTTTGTGCTGCCCTGTGTAGCGGGCCAATATCAGTTCGTTCTTCATGCTGTGTTCCCACCCGACAAGTTCTGTGACCGTTACCTGATAGCCGCAGGCTTCCAGATACAAGCAGCGCAAGACATTGGTAACCTGGCTACCCATTTCACGCGTATGCAGTGGATGGCGCCAGAGTTCAGCCAGCGGCGTGCGCGACATGGAGAGCGCCTTACTCTGGTTCAGATGGCGCGCCACCTCCGCCTGGCAACACGGCACCAGCACGAAGGCACGCGCCTTTTTTTGCAAACCAAAGGCAATGGCGTCATCGGTCGCGGTATCGCAGGCATGCAGGGCCGTGACCACATCCACCCTATCAGGCAAAAGCGCACTTTGGGCCGACTCGGCCACGCTCAGGTTCAGAAAGCGCATGCGATCGAACCCCAGCTTGGCCGCCAACGCAGTTGATTTTTCAACCAGTTCAGCCCGCGTTTCAATACCGTAAATATGCCCGGCGGAGCGCTCTTTAAAGTACAAGTCGTAAAGAATGAAACCCAGGTAGGACTTGCCTGCACCATGATCCGCCAACGAGAAATCCGCACCGGCGTGGCCCAACAATTCATCCAGCAACTTTTCAATGAACTGAAACAGGTGATAGACCTGCTTGAGTTTGCGACGCGAATCCTGGTTGAGTTTGCCCTCGCGCGTGAGGATGTGCAGTTCCTTCAATAGCTCAATCGACTGCCCTTGCCTCAGTTCCTCCGCCAGTGATTCGTAACCTGAGGGCTTTGTCGAGGCCGAGTGTTCGACGCTGGTGCGCGATGTACGGCTCATGCCCTGCCCTTATCGATTGAGGCATCCACACCCAAAGCTGCCCATCCGTCGGGCCCTAAATCTTGCATGGTTTGCATATTGGTCTCAAAAATAGCCTCGGCGTTGGGAAAAGCCGCTACTGCGCGGTCCACACTTTCTTCGCGCAGCAAGTGCAAGGTGGGGTACGGCGCACGGTTGGTGAAATTGGTAATGTCGCCTGGCTCCGCGTCGGCAAATTGATATTGCGGGTGCAGACTGGCGATCTGCAAAACGCCATCCAAATCCAGAGCCACCAGCAACTTGTCGGCACGATCGAGCATGTCATTAAATTCAAGAAAATCGACAAAACCATCTGGCGCGACCAGCAAAGTAGTATCTAAAACGCCTGGGTCAGCGGCCGCCAAGGCAAGCAGTTCGCGCTTCAGATCAACAAGTAAGGGCTTGGCTCTTGCGGCATGGCTGACGACATATCGCACCTGCTTTTTCACTTCAACCGATTTGGCAAATGGGCAAAGATTCAGTCCAATCACGGCGCGCTGCACCCAACGACGTGTATCTTCCAAAACCAGCGCATCGCGCTCCTCAGTTTGATCGCTCATGCAAAAGTACTCGGTTGGGCCACGATCAGTTTGGCCAGTTCGTCCATCAAGTCGCTATTGATGCTTGATGCCGGGAGCGTGCTGGTGGTGATGCCGAAGCCATTGGCATTGGCAACCCGGAAAACCAATTGCGCAGCATCGTGGTCGGCCTTAACGCTGACATTGCCACGCGCTTGGGTGGTGTATTCAAAACGCAC
>CAIQYP010000450.1 GCA_903876045.1 uncultured beta proteobacterium
CGCAAGATCAAAAAGGGAACCTCCGAGCCGGTCTATGAAAAGTACGTGCTCAAAGCGTTGGGCATCGTGCGCCTGGCCGACAAGATTCCCCATCCCCACACCCACCACTAATTTATTCCAAGGAAAACCATGACCGTAGACCGCTATATCCATCTCTTTGCCGGCAGCTTCATCCTGATCTCGCTGGCCTTGGGCATTGATGCCAGCCCGCTTTTTGTGTCGCACTGGTGGTTGGCATTTACCGCCTTTGTAGGCGCCAATCTGTTCCAGTTCGGCATCACCACTGTCTGCCCCATGGGTTGGATGTTGAAGAAGCTGGGTGTGCCGGAATCCAATCTGGCCTGCCAAAAATAAAATCGTCTGAATCAAACCCTGCCACGCAAAAAACGGGGAAGGACTGGGACAATGGCAACATTTAGCTACACCCCCTCGGAGCGATGCGCCATGAGCGTTTTAAAAGATGAAACTGCCAGAACCGACGTACTTAACCGCCTGCGTAGAGCTGAAGGCCAGTTACGCGGCATTCAGCGTATGGTGGAAGAAGGCGAGAACTGTTTGAAAATCGGGCAGCAGTTCTCCGCCGTGCGTAAGGCGCTGGATAGCACCTATCTGCGCATGACGGTGTGCTTTCTGGAGCAGGAACTCAACGTCCGCATCCAACCCGATGAGGCGCAAAAGACCGATCTGGATCTGATGATCAAAGATATGGAAACCCTTTTGGCACGCATAGGCTAGCAATCCCGCCCGGCCAATGGTCGGGCGGCCCTAGGGTAAACCGCAGGTCGATATTTTTTGCGGCGTCGATTTTGGTTGTTACAAATGGCTACACTGCGAACCGGATAAGCCATGCAACCCATACAGCTTTTTGACCCCGCCTCCAGCACGTACACCTATGTGCTGTTCGATCCCATTTCCCGTGATGCACTCATCATTGACCCGGTCGATGACCAAATAGAGCGTGACCTGGCAACCCTCAAGCAGCATGGTCTGAAGCTGCAATGGACCGTTGAAACCCATGCCCACGCCGACCACATCACCAGCGCCGGGCTGTTGGCTGAGCATGCGGGTGCCAGAACGGCCGCCCCGGCGGGCTGTGGCATACACACCGCCGCGATGCAACTGAGCCACGGCGATACGCTGAGTTTTGGTGGCGAGACCCTCAAAACCTTGCACACCCCTGGCCACACCAGCGGCAGCATGAGCTTCCTGTGGCGCGACCACTTGTTTAGCGGCGACACACTACTCATCAACGGCTGCGGCCGGACTGACTTCCAGTCCGGCAGCGCGACTGACATGTACAACAGTCTCACAAAGATATTGTTTGCCCTGCCCGACGCCACCACGGTCTGGCCCGGCCACGATTACCAGGGACGCACCCACTCCAGCATCGGCCAAGAGAAGGCGCATAACGCCCGGGTCGCAGGCAAATCACTGCAAGAATTTACGGCCATCATGGACGCACTCAATCTGCCCAAACCCAAACGCATCGACGAGGCGGTTCCCGCCAACCTCACCTCAGGACTGCGCCACGACGCTGACGGCGTAGCGATGGCCGCACCCAAGGCGGCCGAAGGCTATGCCGGGGACATTTCCGCTTCCCTGGCCTTTGCCTGGTGGCAGGCCGGCGAAGCGGTACTGGTGGATGTGCGTACCGATGCCGAGCGCGAATGGGTTGGCTTTGTTCCCGGTGCTGTCGCCGTGGCATGGAAGCAATGGCCCGGCATGGCCATGAACCCGAACTTCGATACCGAACTGCAGGCGGCCGCCAGCGGAAAAAAAATTCTTTTGCTGTGCCGCAGCGGGGTGCGTTCGATTGCCGCAGCCAAGCGGGCCTCTGAACTGGGCCTGCAGGCCTACAACATTCTGGAAGGTTTTGAGGGTGACCCGGACGGCATGGCCCAACGGGGTAACAAGGGCGGTTGGCGTCTCAACGGCCTGCCCTGGCGCCAAGGCTGATCGGCCCCGCATGACGTTTCTTGCACTGGACATTGGCAACACGCGCCTGAAATGGGCGCTATATGACTTTCCCCGCTGCGGTGCCCAGCCCTTGGAGCAAGGCGCCGAATTTCTGGAAAACATCGAAAAGCTGGCAGAGGGCGCCTGGAGCCACCTCAAAGCCCCCAAGCATGTGTTGGGCTGTGCCGTGGCCAGCGATGTGATCCGCCGTCGGGTAGAAGAGCAAATGGAGCCCTGGGACGCGGCACCGCAATGGGTGGTGGCCAGCGAGGCCGAAGCTGGCTTGCGAAACGGTTACGACCACCCGGCCCGTCTGGGAGCCGACCGCTGGGTCGCCATGATCGGTGCCTACCAGCACATGCTCGCCAAGGGAGCAGCGCAACCCATGGTGCTGGTCATGGTGGGTACTGCCGTGACGGTGGAAGCTGTGGACGCCAGCGGCATGTTTTTGGGTGGGCTGATCCTGCCGGGCCACGGCATCATGCTGCGTGCCCTGGAGTCGGGCACGGCTGGCCTGCATGTGCCCACCGGTGAGGTCAAGCCCTTCCCCACCAACACCAGCGACGCACTCACCAGCGGCGGCACTTACGCCATTGCCGGTGCGGTGGAATGCATGGTGCAGCACATGCGGCAACACTGCGGCGTCGAACCCAGATGCATCATGACCGGCGGTGCTGCCTGGAAGATGGCCCCCACCATGACGCGGCCATTTGAGTTGGTGGACAACCTGATTTTTGACGGACTGCTATACATCGCGGAAAGACGGTTTTCATCGTAGTCCTGCCTGATTGTTATAGATCAAAAATGTAATGGCTAACTAGCGCTTAAACTTGATTGCGCCCCTATATGTCGTAGGGTCGCTAATCCTTTTTAGCGAATGGAGTGACCATGAAAATCGCCGTTGCCTCTTTTTTGGCCCTGTGCTGCTTAACCTCAGTTAGCGTACTGGCTGCTACTCCGCAAGAAACCATTGCTGCACTGGACGCTCGCCTTGCAAAGATTGGTGCGCCACACCTTGAAGGCACCGATAAGGCTGGAGAACAGACGGTTCCCGGAATATTTTTTGGAACCCGCAAGATCAACAATAACTACGATGTGGTTGACGAAATAAAGAAAAACACCGGTGCTACGGCCACCGTGTTCGTCAAACAGGGTGATGAATTTATTCGTGTCAGCACCAATGTCCTGACACCCGAAGGAAAGCGCGGCGTTGGTACACCGCTTGCACGCGCGAAAGCCTATGAAGCAGTCAGCAAGGGCAACTCGTTCTGCGGGCCCGTAGACGTATTGGGCACACCATTCGATGCGTGCTACAACCCGATCAAAGATGCAGATGGAAAAGTGATTGGCGTGAGCTACATCGGCTACAAAAAGTAATCTGACCTGAGGGGGGCTGCGTATGAATGCATTTTCACGTGTTTCCCGCTGGATGGTGTCACTGAAGATTGGCACACAGCTTATTACCAGTTTCGCGACAGTGCTTGTGTTGACCGCCGTGCTCGGCGGTTTCGCGCTGATTCAGCTAAAGAAAATCAACAGCGTCTCCCATGAAATGACCGACTTGGTATTGCCTGGCATCGGTCACACCACAGCCATGCGAACGGCCATTCTGGAATTGAGGGACCTGGAGGTTAGGCACACCCAAGCTGCAGACGCTGGCTATATGGATGAATACGAAGAGAAGATGAAGACGGCGCGGGATGAAGTGGGTAAGCATTCAACCGAGTTCAATGCTCTCGGTTTGGATGCTCAAACACAGCAGCTATTTTCGGCCTACGGCAAGGCATGGACCGAATACCTGGCAATTAACCAAAAGGTTATCGGCTTGGGGCGCGCAAAGAAACAGAATGATGCAAAGGAAATTTCTGAGGGCGCCGGAAAATCCGCATCCGATGACGCCATTGCCGCACTCGACAAAGTAACTGCATTTAATTTCGAGCGCGGAAAAAGTACCGCCGACAATGTAGATACGGTAAACATCCACGCCCGAAACTGGACCATCGTGTTGCTTGCAGCAACCGTGGTGATCGGCATGGCCTTCGCGGTTATTGTGACCCGCGAGTTGCTCAAACAGTTGGGTGGTGAACCGAGTTACGCCACCAGCATGACCCGTCGCATTGCGCAGGGCGATCTTGGGGCAACCATTGAATTAGGGAGCAACGATCAGACAAGTTTGCTGTACGAGATTGATTCCATGCGACGGAACTTAGGCAAGATCGTGGCGGACGTGCGCCAAAGTGCCGAAGGTGTTGCCAATACAAGCGCTGAAATCGCCCAGGGCAACCACGATCTGTCATCGCGTACGGAAAGCCAGGCCAGTGCGTTGGAAGAGACCGCCGCTTCTATGGATGAACTCAGTTCGCAGGTCAATCAAAATGCGGATAACGCGCGTCAGGCAAATCAATTGGCCTCCAACGCTTCCGCGGTGGCGATTCGTGGAGGTGAGGTCGTGGGACGTGTCGTGACCACCATGAAGGAAATCAACGACTCCTCCAGGAAAATTTCCGAAATCATCAGTGTGATTGACGGCATCGCCTTCCAAACCAACATCCTCGCGTTGAATGCAGCAGTGGAGGCCGCTCGTGCCGGTGAGCAGGGACGGGGCTTCGCCGTGGTCGCCAGTGAAGTGCGCTCTCTGGCCGGTCGTAGTGCCGATGCTGCCAAGGAGATTAAGGGCCTCATCAACGCCAGCGTCGAGCGCGTAGAACAGGGAACCAAGCTGGTTGATGAGGCTGGTGCAACCATGACTGAGGTGGTGGGTTCGATACGGAAGGTCAGTGACTTGGTGGGTGAAATCAGTTCTGCCAGCAATGAACAGTCCGCAGGCGTAGCACAGGTCGGCGAAGCAGTCTCACAGATGGACCAGACTACCCAACAAAACTCGGCCTTGGTAGAGCAGATGGCCGCAGCGGCCAGCAACTTGAACTCTCAAGCCGGTGACCTGGTGCAGGTGGTTGCGGTATTCAAGCTTGGAGCCGACGACCGCATGGTTAAAGCAACCGTCCGCTCGGCCGCTCCGGCTGGCAAGCCATTCAAAGGGGGTGAGCGTCGTAACGTTGCGGCGCGATCGGCCAAACCAAAGCCCACACCAGCGAAAGCGCCTGCGGAGAAACCCGCTGCAGCGCCGAAACTAACAGTTTTGGCAAAGGCAGCCCCGGCTGGTGGCGACGATGAATGGGAAACGTTCTAACCCTTAAGCCAAGCCTCTGCTAACCGCACCCAATAGCTCGCGCCCAGGGGAATCAATGCGTCGTTGAAGTCGTAACTCGGGTTGTGCAGCATGCAAGGCCCGCCGCCGTGGCCCATGTCGCGATGCGTGCCATCGCCATTGCCGAGGAACACATAGCAACCGGGCTTTTCCAGCAACATATAGGAGAAGTCTTCAGCGCCCATGGTCGGCTCTTGCGCCAGCACACGCTCCGCACCCACCAGCTCAGCCATCACGCCACGCGCAAAGTCGGCCTCCGCCGCCGAGTTGATGGTGGGCGGGTAGTTGCGCACAAATTCAAATTCGCAGGTCAGCCCGAAGGCAGCAGCCGTGTGGTCAGCCACCACGCGCATGCGCTGCTCAATCAAGTCCAGCACCGGAATGCTGAAGGTGCGCACCGTGCCCTGCAGCTCGCAACTGTCGGGAATGACATTGGTGGCTTCACCCGCGTTGA
>CAIQYP010000451.1 GCA_903876045.1 uncultured beta proteobacterium
ATTTCTCCAGCTCGGCTAGCCGACGCTGTACGGTCGACTGGTTGACCCCCAACGCGCGACTGGCCGCGGTGGTGCTTTGGTGGCGCGCCACCGCCAGCAGGTACTTCAGGTCATTCCAGTCGTACATGGGCGGGCAATTGGAAGTGGGGCTATGCATTTGTGCGACCCCATTATGCAGAGCTGCGGCTTGTGGCGCATAGGCACGCCCCCTAGACTGGCACTGCTGTTTTGGAACGACCAATATTTACGAGGAGCCCGTCATGACAACTGTTTCTACCGCAATTACCGCCCAGGACACACAAGCATTCAAGACCGCCGTTCGCGAACAATGGGACCGTTCGGCAGATGGCTGGAACGATCACACATCGGAAATCCGTGCCTGGCTGCGCCAGGCAAGCGACGCCATGCTGGACATGGCCGGCATCGTTCCTGGCGCATCGGTGCTAGATGTGGCCGCCGGGGCGGGTGACCAAACGCTGGACATTGCACAGCGCATAGGCCCACAAGGTCGCGTACTCGCCACTGACTTGTCTCCGGGCATTTTGGCGCTGGCCCAGAAGAATGCCCGGCAGGCCGGTTTTAACAACGTTCAAACCCAAGTCGTTGACGGGGAGGATCTGCAGGTGGAGCCCGCCAGTTTCGACGCCGTGGTCTGCCGGTTGGGACTCATGTTCTTTCCCGATCCACTGCAAGGACTGCATGGCATGCACCGGGCGCTGCGTCCGGGCGGACGCATTTGCGCCATGGTGTTCTCGCGGCCAGAGCGCAACCCATGTATTGGCATCCTGATGTCCACGGCCTTAAGGTATGCGGGCTTGCCAGCGCGCGATCCCTTTCAGCCGGGTGGTTTGTTAAGCCTGGGTAAGCCCGGCTTGGCTGACGAACTGTTCCGTGCAGCAGGCTTTCAGAACGTCGCAACCACTGCGCTGGATGCACCCTTTCGCATGCCCACGGCGAACCATTACCTCAACTTTATCCGCTCTTCTGCCAGCCCGATTCAGCAGATCCTGGGTCGGCTCGCACCAGACGCCGCAGCTGCCGCCTGGGCCGAGATGGAAGATCGGCTAGGTGTTTTCAAGACGGCTAATGGCTGGGTCGGCCCTAACGAACTGCTACTGACGGCGGGGCAGAGGTGACGCTGCCCAACCGAAATAGAGATTTGTGATCTGCCTGCTTCGGACCGGTCACTCGTAAATACCGCTTAAGGCAAGTGGAACATCTGCACCGAGCGTGACAGGGCGATGGCGCTATCGCTTAGGCTGTCAGAAGCCGCAGAGGACTCCTCCACCAGTGCCGCATTTTGCTGGGTGACCGAATGCAGATGCGTCACCGCTTGGTCAACTTGCGCAATCCCTTTGGAATGCTTGTGGGTCGATTCGCTGATTACCTCAATAAGTTGGCTGGTCATCTGCACCGACTTGACCACCGCGTCGATGGCGCTGGCAGCACTGCTCATTTGATTTGTACCAATGGCAATGTGCTCCGAGGAACGGGCTATCAGTTGGCGAATTTGCTTCGATGCCGAAGCACTGCGCCCGGCAAGCGAGCGCACTTCCGTAGCTACTACCGCAAATCCGCGGCCTTGTGCACGGACTCACCACCCTGAGTGGCAAGGACGTTGCTATCTTTGCTTTGCATAAACACCTGGTTGGCAGTTTGCGCTGTGTGTTGACCATTGCTGGAGATTTGCTCCATGGAGGCCGCAGTTTGTTGCAGACTGCTGGCCTGTGACTCGGTGCGGGCCGAGAGGTCGATGCCTCCAGCAGCAATCTCGGATGCGGCATGGGTAAAGCCTTCGATGCTACTGCGCACGTCGCCCACAACTGCCTGCAAATTGATCTGAATTTGCCGCATGCTTCGAAACAAGCCATCAAGCGGCGGTGGATAGTTGCCCGCTACCGTGGTCGTAAGGTTGCAGCCCGCCATGGCATCGGCAAACCGCTTAGCATCGTCAATAGCCGAAGCTATACGGTGATGAAACCAAAGCACGACCAGCCCGGAGACGCTCACCAAAATGCCCATTTGAATTGTCAGACCTGTCGTGCCCTGAAAGGCCCGCAGTTGGGGCAGCAGGCCCAGCGCATTCAGAAGCACCAAGGCCAGTGTCAAACGAGCCGTGAGTGACAGGCGCTGCAATTGCCCGAAAACACCGCGCAGACCGGGGTAGCGCACCTGCCCACCCTGTAGATAAAACGAAGGGTGACCTGACTCCCGCTCAATGTTCATTTGGCGGCAAAGCTCAGCGGCTTGCTGAGATGGTTTGCCACAGGTCTTTGTAGGCATCACCGGGCATATCAGGGTGGCGCACGATGTTGTGGTTCTGGCCTATAAGCTCATCGAACGAGTAGCCTGAAACCGCCAGAAAAGCATCGTTGCAATGGGTGATGAAACATAAATATCCCCCATTTGGGTGATATTTACTCCATGTCTTTTCTGTCTTTCCTTTTTTTGATTTAGCTCAATTCAACATATGCCGCATGATTGCGTTGAGATAGGTCTAGTCCTGCTTCAAATGTGCGGCTTTTCTTTGCGGTCTGCACTGGGCGCAATCGCGTATTGCCGACGGTAGGCGCGTGAAAACGCTGAGGCAGAGGCAAAGCCGCAGGCCAGGCCAATCTCGATCACACCCATGCTGGTCTGGCGCAGCAAGTGCCGGGCGCGCTCCAGACGCAAGCGCAAGTAAAACTGCAGCGGGCTCACGTCCAGATGGTCCTGAAACAGGCGCTCCAGTTGGCGCCGGGTGACTCCAATTTGTGCGGCCAGGGTGTCGCTGGATAGCGGCGTTTCAAGTTGCTGCTCCATGCGCTCAATCACTTGCACCACCTTGGCGTTGTGCACTTTGTAGCGCGCCGAGATTTGCAGGCGCTGGTGGTCGGCGCGGTCGCGCACCCAGCCGCTAACCAATTGTTCGGACACTAGCAGCGCCAGCGCATTGCCGTGGTCGCGGCTGATAACTTCCAGCATCAAGTCCACGCTGGCCATGGCGCCGGCAGACGTCATCAATGTGGGCGACAAGGTGAAGCGCAACTCGCCCTGCACGTTGATTAGCGGATAGCGCTCTTGAAAGGCCGGCACCGTTTCCCAATGCAGCGTGACACGCTCGCCCTTGAGCAGGCCTGCCTCGGCCAGCACAAAGCAACCCGTATCGATAGCGCCCAGGCTGGTGCCCTGTTGCACGCGCTTTTGCAGCAGGCGGCCAATAACTGGAGTGAAGTGCTGCAGCGGGTTAAAGCTGGCAATAGCAAACACCACACTGGCGTCGCTGGCGTCTGCCAGCCGGGCTTGTGGATGAAGGTCTATGCCGTTGCTGGCCGTCACCGGTAGGCCATCCACCGAGACCATGCGCCACTGGTAGGCGCCGGACTTGAAACGGTTGGCAATGCGCAGCGGTTCTACCAGAGCGGCAAAGCCGATAAAGGAGAACTCGGGCAGCAATAAAAAATCAAAAACCTGACGATTCATGCGCCCAAGTAGGCCACGCTTGGTGCCGCTTTGTCTATGCCAGAGCTGGCGCCATCGACGGCTGAACCGCCAAGGCAGGCACGGGTGCGCCCAGCGCCGAGAACAGGTTCTTCGGGTCGGCTAATGCCGGAATCAGTGGCAGTGGTTCGCCAATGCCCAGCGCAATGGACTGCTCGCGCATGAAGCGCAGGGCAGAAAAATCTTCCAGGGCAAAGCCCACCGAGTCAAACACTGTCACCTGATCGTCAGAGGTGCGACCTGTGGCGCTGCCGTTCAGCACTTGCCAGAGTTCTGTGACGGGGAAGTCGGCGGGCATCTGTTGCACATCGCCTTCCACGCGGGACTGAGGCGCGTATTCCACAAACACCGGGCCCATGCGCAGCACGTCGGCATGCAATTCGGTCTTGCCGGGGCAGTCGCCACCGACACCGTTGATGTGCATGCCCGGCACGACCATGTCGGGCGTGATGATGGTCGCTTGGGTCTTGTCGGCAGTGACTGTGGTGATGATGTCGGCACCGCGAGCGGCATCGGCAGCGCTGCTGCATTTCACCAAACGCAGGCTGGTGCCGGCCAGGTTACGCATCAGCTTTTCGGTGGCACTGGCGTCCACGTCATACAGGCGCAGTTCTTCAATGCCCATCAGGTAATGGAAGGCCAGCGCCTGGAATTCGCTTTGCGAGCCGTTGCCGATCAGTGCCATCACCCGGCTATTCGGACGGGCCAGGGACTGGGCCGCCATGACCGAAGTGGCGGCGGTACGCAGCGCAGTAGTCAGCGTCAACTCGCTCACCAGCAGTGGAGTGCCGGTGTCCACATCGGCCAGCACGCCAAAGGCCATCACGGTGGACAGACCGCGCAAGGTGTTGCTAGGGTGACCATTCACATATTTGAAGGTGTAGGTCTTGGCATCTGCAATCGGCATCAACTCGATCACGCCATTGGCCGAGTGGCTGGCCACGCGGGCGGTCTTGTCAAACTCGCTCCAGCGCAGGAAGTCGGAGCGTATCGCCTCCACCATGCCGGCAAACACCTGTGCCAGGCCGCGCGTCTGCACGATTTCAGCGACATGCTGCGGGCTCAGGAAAGCGGTTTGGATGTGGGCGCTGGGTCGGGTCAGAAAGTTCATGGTGTCACTCCTCGTATTGGTATTGAAAGAAGTGTCGCGCCTGGCTGTGCTAATGAAAATAGACAAGTTTGTAGATAAAACGCCAATATTTTGACAAAATGGCAGCATTAGGTGACGAAATGCACAAATAGGAAATGCCATGGATGAAACCGACAAGGAATTGATCGCACTGTTGCGTCAGAACGCCCGCATGAACGTGGCGGACTTAGCCCACAAGCTCAAAGTCTCGCGCGGCACCGTCACCAACCACTTGCGCAAGCTGGAAGACACCGGCGTTATCCACGGTTACACCGTGCGCCTGCGCCCGGACGTGGAGACTGAACGTATTCGCGCCTGGATGGGGGTGATGGTGGAGGGCAACCAGACCCGGCTGGTGATCAGCAGCCTGCTGGGCGAGCCCGGCGTGTCCGAGCTGCATGACACCAATGGGCGCTGGGATCTGCTGGCCTCTATCGAGGCGCGCAGCATGACGGAACTGTCTGAAATTCTGGAACGCATCCGGCTCATCAGCGGCATCCGCAGTACAGAAACCAATATTCATCTGGCTACATATCGGTAGCCCCGCACACCTTCCACCTAAAATGGTTTGCCTAGAAAAATTGCTTGAATCAAAAACAAGAGGGCTACAAGCCCATTCAACATGAAGACTTTTGTACTCACCGCGTTTGTCACACTCGCCGTATTTCTTTTTCTCACGGCGCTGTTCTTTTTCGTGCTGACGCGCGGGGCGCTGATTCTGCGCAGTCTGTCATCCAATCAGAGCGCCACTTCGCATGTGTACCCGATTTACTCGAACATGCGCCTGATCAAGTTTGTCGACTATCAGCCGGTGATTTCTGCCATCCTTTTATTCCAGTACCACCGTCTGGTGTCGCGCATGGTGACCGACCTGCAGCGCATGAACCTGGCCGGCAAAAAGATGCTGATTACCTCTTGCGCCTTTGGCAACGTTATTCCCCGTGTGGTGGAAGCGGCCGTGCAGTCTGGCACCAGCGAGGTGCTGATCAGCGACATCGTGCACAACGAACTACTCAACGCCCAGGGCAAGCTACAGCCTTTTGAAAGCAAGATTCGCTACATCTCAGACGACGCCACCGCCATGCAGCAGCCCGATGCATCGGTAGACGTAAACGTGCTGTTTTTCCTGCTGCACGAATTGCCCCACCCTCTCAAGGCCCGGGCCCTCAATGAAGCTGCCCGTGTGCTCAAGACAGGCGGCAAGCTCTACATTGGCGAGTTCCACCGCCCGCGTATCGCCGTGTTGCGCGTCTTTAGTTGGCTGTACTTCAAGGTCTTCGAGCCCTATGGCCTGGCCTTGTGGGACAAGGAAGACCC
>CAIQYP010000452.1 GCA_903876045.1 uncultured beta proteobacterium
CACATTCCAGCAAATGGCACCGACCAAGGCGCCAAATACGACATGGGTGTCCACCACGCCGGGTTGCACAATGCCTTTACCCACCGTGGCAGCTACGCTCAGGTGAAAGATAAAAATGGCCACAAAATTGAAAAAAGCGGCGAACAAAATCGCCTGCCCAGGCTTCAAAACGCCGGTGGACACCACCGTTGCGATGGAATTTGCCGCGTCATGAAATCCATTCATGAAGTCAAAAACAAAGGCCAGCGCCACCAGCAACATCACTACCCAGAGGGCTGCTTGTACATGTTCCATGTCCTGAATTCCGTCCGAGAATCAGGAGTTCTCGAGGATGATGCCCTCGATCACATTGGCGACGTCTTCACACTTGTCGGTAATCGTCTCGAGTAATTCGTAAATTGCTTTCAGCTTGATCACCTCACGCACATCAGGCTCCTCGCGGAATAATTTGCTCATCGCAGTGCGCATTACACGATCGGCATCCGACTCCAGTCTGTCGATTTCTTCGCAGGTTTTGAGTGCAGCTTCGGCAGTTGCCGGCTCGGCAATATTGCCCAGCAACTTGACGGCATCGCGCACTCGCTCGCAGCACTTCACACTCAAGTCTGTCAGGCGAACAATTTCATCCGTCATGTGACGCACGTCATAGAGCGCCATGGTTTCGGCCGAATCCTGAATCAGATCCGCCACGTCGTCCATGGTGTTGATCAGCGAGTGGATTTGTTCACGGTCGATCGGTGTGATGAAGGTTATGTGAATCGCCTTATTGCAATCATGCGTTACGCGGTCAGCAGCGCGCTCAGCGTTATCCACTTCCTGGTTGTACTTGGCTCGTAAATCCAAGTCGCCATAATTCGCAACAAGCTTGGAAAAGGCCTGCGCTGCTTCAACAATTCGATCAGCATGCTGGTTGAACATTTCAAAAAAATTGCCCTCGCGGGGCAAAAGCTTGCTGAACAGCATGACGGACTCCTATTGATGTTATGCGTCAAAAATATGACACTTATGCGACGAGACGAAGTTTAACCGCCTGCTATGAACGTCACCCGTTTGACGCCGCCAATCCAGACGAAAAAAGCCCCGCAGCGTTCACCACGGGGCTTATTCATCTCGCTAAACAGGGAACTTTTTAGGCGGCAACGCCATCCTTCACCGTGGCAGCGGAGTCGACGTAGTCAGCGATCTTGTCAAAGTTCAGGTACTGGTACACCTTGTCACTGGCTGCGGTCAGTACACCCATATCGGCCAGATACTCTTCCTTGGTCGGGATGCGACCCAGCTTGGAGCAGATGGCAGCCAACTCGGCAGAACCCAGGTACACGAAGCTGTTTTTGCCCAGACGATTCGGGAAGTTACGGGTGGAAGTGGAGAACACGACAGCCCCTTCCTTCACCTGCGCCTGATTGCCCATGCAAAGGCTGCAACCCGGCATTTCCATACGTGCACCGGCACCACCCAGAATGCCGTAATGGCCTTCATCGCTGAGCTGCTTGGCATCCATCTTGGTGGGAGGTGCGATCCACAGCTTGACCGGGATGTCGCGCTTGCCTTCCATCAGCTTGGATGCAGCACGGAAGTGGCCAATGTTGGTCATGCAAGAGCCAATGAACACTTCATCAATCTTGGTGCCGGCCACTTCCGCCAATGTCTTGACATCATCCGGATCGTTGGGGCATGCCAGGATTGGCTCATGAATGTCGGCAAGGTCGATTTCGATGACAGCAGCGTAGTCTGCGTCGGCGTCGCCCTTGAGCAGTTGGGGATCCTTCAACCAGGCTTCCTGAGCAGCAATGCGGCGCGCCAAAGTACGTGCGTCCGAGTAGCCATTGGCAATCATCCACTTCATCATGGTGATGTTGCTGGTGACGTATTCCTGGATGGGCTCTTTATTCAAGTGCACGGTGCAACCTGCAGCAGAACGTTCAGCCGATGCGTCGGACAGTTCAAACGCTTGCTCTACCTTCAGGTCTGGCAGGCCTTCAATTTCGAGGATACGGCCGGAGAAGATGTTCTTCTTGCCCTTCTTCTCAACGGTCAGCAAACCAGCCTTGATGGCGTACAGCGGAATGGCGTTCACCAAGTCACGCAGGGTGATGCCGTTTTGCATCTTGCCCTTGAAACGCACCAAGACAGACTCTGGCATGTCCAAAGGCATCACACCGGTGGCGGCGGCAAAAGCCACCAGACCGGAGCCTGCTGGGAAGCTGATACCGATAGGGAAACGCGTGTGGCTATCGCCACCCGTGCCCACGGTGTCAGGCAACAACAAGCGGTTGAGCCAGCTGTGGATCACGCCGTCACCGGGACGCAGTGCCACACCGCCACGCGTGCTGATGAAGTCAGGCAGTTCGTGGTGCATCTTCACATCCACAGGCTTGGGATAAGCGGCTGTGTGGCAGAAAGATTGCATCACCAAGTCAGCGCTAAATCCAAGGCAAGCCAGGTCTTTGAGCTCGTCACGGGTCATGGGGCCGGTGGTGTCTTGCGAACCTACCGATGTCATCTTGGGTTCGCAATAGGTACCGGGGCGCACGCCCTGACCTTCAGGCAGACCACAGGCACGACCCACCATTTTTTGTGCCAGGCTGAAACCCTTCTTGGTGTCGACGGGGTTCTGCGGCAAGCGGAACAGTGTAGAAGGCGCGAGACCCAGAGCTTCACGGGCCTTGGTGGTCAGGCCACGACCGATGATCAATGGGATACGGCCACCAGCACGCACTTCGTCAAACAGCACGTCACTCTTGACCTGGAAGGATGCGATTTCCTTGCCGTCTTTGAAGGCCTTGCCTTCGTAAGGACGCAGCTCAACCACATCGCCCATATTCATGGAATTCACATCCAACTCGATGGGCAATGCGCCGGCATCTTCCATCGTGTTGTAGAAGATGGGGGCAATCTTGTTGCCCAGGCAAACACCACCAAAGCGCTTGTTCGGCACAAAAGGAATGTCTTCGCCGGTGAACCACAGCACGGAGTTGGTTGCAGACTTGCGGCTGGAACCCGTACCGACCACATCACCCACGTAAGCCACCAGATTGCCGCGGGCGCGCAGGTCTTCGATGAACTTCACCGGGCCGCGTTTGCCGTCATCTTCAGGAGTGATGCCGTCGCGTTTGTTCTTCAGCATGGCTAGCGCATGCAGCGGGATGTCGGGGCGACTCCAGGCATCTGGTGCAGGCGACAGGTCGTCGGTATTGGTTTCGCCGGTCACCTTGAGGATGGACACAGTGATGGATTTTGGAACTTCGGGACGGCTGGTAAACCACTCCGCATCAGCCCAGCTTTGCAGCACGGCCTTCGCGAAAGCGTTGCCCTTGTCGGCCTTTTCTTTGACGTCATGGAACTGGTCAAACATCAACAATGTCTTCTTCAGCGCCTCAGCCGCCTGTGAAGCCACTGCAGCGTCGTCCAGCAGGTCTACCAGAGGGCTGATGTTGTAGCCACCCAGCATGGTCCCCAGCAATTCGGTGGCGCGTTCACGGCTGATCAGGGCACACTTTTCCGAGCCATGGGCCACGGCAGCCAGGTAGCTGGCCTTGACCTTGGCAGCATCGTCCACACCGGCAGGAACGCGGTGGGTAATCAGGTCGACCAAAGTTGCCTCTTCGCCTGCGGGCGGGGCCTTCAGAAGTTCAATCAACTCACCCGTTTGCTTAGCCGACAGCGGCAGCGGTGGAATACCCAGGGCGGCACGTTCGGCCACATGGTCACGGTAAGACTTCAACATACTTCACTCCTTCATTGATAACTAAAACGATTCGATAAAACTATTTGGCAGTTTCTTTTGCTGCGACGAAAACCTCAGGTTCATCGGCGATGCCCGCCTGGGCAATTTCCTTTAATCGTACCGGCCCATCAAGCAAGCTTGGTGCCGGATTACGTATGAGTTCTTTTGCAACGATCAACTGGTCAGCGCTTGCACAGTCATCTGCCAGACGCCGACCCAGCTTCTGACTCATCAACATGGACTTATTGGAAAGCTGAAGCCAGACCACACCGGCCGCCGAATCTTCCAGACGAATCGCGCCAGTCAAGGTGGGCACCGGCACCATGAAATACTTTTGCCGACCCAACTCCAAAATAAAACGGCCGGCTCCTCGCACATCAGGTTTCACGCTGATATGGGCGGCCAATTCACAGGGCATTTTTCCCAGCGCCACACGATTTGCGATGGTCATTTGTTCGGGCGAGAGTTCGGGAAGAACCGCCAACTTAGGTGCCGCCAATTTTTTCTTGCCCTGAGCACCCGCTCTCTCGGCAACAGCCTTGCTGGCTGCTTCAGTCGATTTGTCAGTCTGTGCAGCAGCCAATTGCGCAATACCAGACAAAACAACGACCAGTACGACAGGCAAAGAAAGCGGAAGTTTCAGCATGGTGGTACGCCTTTGCTAATGCAAGGATGTTGAAAAATAACCATGCATTTCAGCGGGCAGAGTACACCCCGTCTGGTGCGCACGCTCCAGTACTTGCCAAAAATACCTATAGCTAGCGCGGTCATGCAGCTTGCCCTGTACAGAAATTGGCGCCCACTCCTGGCGCGCTGCCTCCAACACGATCGTGCTGGCCAATTCGACCTCTGCCTCTGCCGGTGAAAAGGCCTTGAGAATGGGACGAATTTGGTCCGGGTGAATGCTCCACATGCGCGTGTAGCCCAAGGCACTGGCCGCCATGCGCGCCGAATGCTCCAACGCTTGAGCGTCGCGAAACTCGGTCACTACGCAATGAGAAGGTACTTTGCCTGCCGCATGGCAAGCCGATGAAATTTCCAGTTTGGCTCGCAATACCAAAGGGTGGTGAAACTGGTCCAGCGTCATGGTGTCTTGCGCACTGCGCACACCCATAGCAGATGATGGAATGGCGCCGCCATGGGCGGAAACAAAATCCATTAATCCAAAGCTCACTGACTCTACGCGGGGATGCTTCGCAATATCAAAAGCGTTGTGCACTGCGGTTGGCGATTCAATTAACACATGCAAGGGCATGGGTGACGAACGCTTGCCGGCAGAAGCCTGATCCAGCGCCTGCACAGCCAGTTCAACGTCAACGAGGGACTCGACTTTGGGAATCATGATGTAGGACAGCGCAGCAGCAGCTTGTCCCATCACAATGTCGACATCAGAGAGAAAGAAGGCATGATCGACCGGATGCAAGCGCACTCCGACACGGCGTTGCACGCTACCCGGCTTCATAAGTGTCGACGCCCGTTCCGCGTTTGCCAAACCCGCCACGCGATGGGCTTGGTCCACTTCGGAACCAGCCGGTGCGCCATCCTCGCAGTCCAGCGTCACGTCAAAAACGCAAGCGCCAAACTCCTCTGCCATGTCAGCTTGCAACTGCAGGCTTTTTTTCATCCGCGCTTCCACACCGCTGTAGTGATCGCAAACCGGTAAAAAACCTGTAGTGCCCTGCGCTCCCAGCAATACTTCACGCGGATGAAGAATTTGCTTCTTCAACCCAACAACAGTCACAGGACCACCTTTGGGCTTTGCATTGTGGTGCAGGCTTGCTTGGGGTGGCCCTGTGCTTCGATCATTGCTTGTTACAGCAGGTGCTTGACGGCATCTTGCTCGCCTGTCAGTTCGGCCAGTGTCTTGTCAATGCAGGTCTGGCTGAACGCGTCGATAGGAAGACCTTCAACAATCTTGTATTCGCCGCCTTCGCACGTAACGGGGAAACCAAACATCACGTCCTTGGGGATACCGTAATGGCCATCCGAAGGTATACCCATGGTGACCCACTTGCCGTTGGTACCCAAGGCCCAATCACGCATGTGATCGATAGCGGCATTGGCGGCCGAAGCTGCGGAAGACAATCCACGCGCCTCAATGATGGCAGCACCGCGCTTGCCCACGGTAGGCAAGAAGGTGTTGGCGTTCCAGTCCTGATCATTGATCATGGCGGCAACGCTTTCGCCATTAATCGTGGCGAACCGATAGTCGGCATACATCGTCGGAGAGTGGTTGCCCCAGACAGTCAGCTTTTCAATGGCAGCCACTGGCTTGCCCGTCTTGGCAGCGATCTGGCTTGCTGCGCGGTTATGGTCCAGACGCAGCATCGCGGTGAAGTTCTTGCTTGGCAAGTCAGGCGCGCTCTTCATGGCAATGTAGGCGTTGGTGTTGGCGGGGTTACCGACCACCAGAACCTTGACGTTGCGACTGGCCACTGCATTCAGTGCCTTGCCTTGAGCCGTGAAGATGGCGCCGTTTACAGCCAACAGTTCAGCACGTTCCATGCCGGGTCCACGGGGACGCGAACCAACCAGTAGTGCGTAGTCAACATCCTTGAATGCAGTCATAGGATCGCTGTGCGCTTCCATACCCACCAACAAGGGGAATGCGCAGTCGTCCAGCTCCATCATCACGCCCTTGAGCGCCTTCTGTGGACCCTCAACCGGTACTTCCAACAATTGCAGGATGACGGGTTGATCTTTGCCCAACATTTCGCCCGATGCAATACGGAACAGAAGTGCATATCCGATTTGGCCGGCGGCTCCGGTGACTGCTACGCGAACGGGCTTTTTGCTCATGGTGATACTCCAGAAAGGTTATGAAACAGACACTGTCCAGGAACCCAAGCAACACGGTTTGAGCCCTGCAGATTGCCTCAGAGTTTACCCTTGAAATTGAACACAGGTCAACTTGTCTTATGTCTTATATAAGATATGATTGCTCAAATTTACGAGACTGACTTGAAGCTGACTTTGCAAACAGTTTTCGTGGGCAAATCTGATGAATACTGCACCCCAACCATTGATTGAAAACACGTCGTCAGCCAGTGACGTAGTGGCGACTAATGTCAGTACCAATGCTGTCCAAACCCCAGCGTTCAGCCCGCTGTACCAGCAGATCAAGGCATTGATATTGCAAAGCTTGCAATCCGGCGAGTGGAAACCCAGTGCCGCCATTCCTAGCGAAATGGACTTAGCTGCGCGTTTCAAAGTAAGTCAAGGTACCGTGCGAAAGGCCATCGACGAATTGGCGGCCGAAAATTTGTTGGTACGCCGCCAGGGCAAAGGTACTTTTGTGGCCACACATGCAGAGCAGCATGTGCAATACCGCTTTCTTCGTCTATTTCCAGACGATGGAGACCTGCAAAGCGAAGGCCCGGCCCAGCGACAAATCATTGATTGCAAGCGCGTGCGCGCACCATCCGACGTTGCCAAGGCGCTGGCCATTCGCCAGACCGAGGCGGTGTTGCAGGTACGCCGTGTTCTCTCGTTCGCCGCAATACCCACCATTCTTGAAGATCTGTGGCTACCGGGTGCACAGTTCAAAGGACTGACTGCTGAGCGGCTGCGCGCGTACCACGGCCCGATGTACGCATTGTTTGAAACGGAATTCGGTGTCCGCATGGTGCGTGCTGAAGAAAAGATTCGAGCGGTGCTTCCCGACGAAGAACAATGTGCACTGCTCAAAATCAAAGCACAAACACCGCTATTGAGTGTGGAGCGAACCGCTTACACCTACAACGACGCACCCATGGAGTTGCGCCGTGGCCTCTATCTGACCGATACGCACTACTATCGCAACGCGTTGAATTGAATTTGCTTATGCAAGTCCAATGTCAGATTGATGCGGTGCAATAGAATTTTGCTTAACCGCGTAATAATTACAGTGCAGTTACATCACAGAAAAGAAAGCGATTCATGACCGACCTTGCATCAACCGCCCGAGCCAAACGGCCCGAATTCCGCAACATTAACGCGTTCACGGATCTGCCTTCCTACAAGCTTCCTCCGGCCGGCATCGTCTCCATCCTGCACCGCGTCAGCGGCGCTATCCTTTTTGTGCTGATGCCTTTCATCATCTGGATGTTTGACACCTCGGTTTCTTCCGAGTTTTCTTATGCACGATTCACCCACTTGTTTGGCGCCGGCATTGGTTTCGTGCCGGGTTGGTTCTTCAAACTTGTCGCCTTGGCCATCATGTGGTCCTATCTGCACCACTTTATTGCCGGCATGCGTCACCTGTGGATGGACCTCAGCCATGATGCCGTGACAAAGGAATTCGGACACTCTTCGGCGCTGGTCACTTTGACGCTTGGCTCACTGCTCACGCTGGCACTCGGTGCCAAGCTTTTCGGTCTGTACTGACCCCATCTCAAGAACACAAGGAAAAGAAAATGGCTGTTAACTACGGTACCAAGCGCCTCGCGACCGGCGCACATTACGGTCTGCGCGACTGGCTGGCACAGCGCGTCACGGCCTGCCTGATGGCCCTGTTCACCATCATTGTGCTGGCACAGGTTCTCCTGACCAAAGGCCCCATCGGCTACGACAAATGGGCTGGCATCTTCTCTGCGCAGTGGATGAAATTCCTGACCTTCGTAGTCATCATCGCCCTGCTCTACCACGCCTGGATCGGCATTCGTGATATCTGGATGGACTACATCAAACCCGTATCCGTCCGGCTTTCCTTGCATGTTCTCTCCATCGTCTGGCTCGTCGGTTGTGCCGGCTGGGCTGTTCAGGTCTTGTGGCGTCTCTGATCGCCCACAGCACACCAAGCCCCCTCATACATAGGCACACACACATGGCTAACCAAGTTACCAAACGCAAATTTGACGTTGTTATCGTCGGCGCCGGAGGCTCCGGCATGCGCGCATCGCTCCAACTGGCCCGAGCCGGTTTGAACGTTGCAGTTCTCTCCAAGGTCTTCCCCACCCGCTCGCACACGGTCGCTGCACAAGGCGGCATCGGTGCCAGCCTGGGCAACATGAACGACGACAACTGGCACTACCATTTCTACGACACCGTCAAGGGTGGAGATTGGCTCGGCGATCAGGACGCCATTGAATTCATGTGCCGCGAAGCACCCAAGGTCGTCTATGACCTGGAGCACATGGGCATGCCTTTCGACCGCAACCCCGATGGCACGATATACCAACGCCCCTTTGGTGGCCACACCGCCAACTATGGTGAAAAGGCTGTTGAGCGCGCCTGCGCTGCGGCTGACCGTACCGGTCATGCCATGCTGCATACGTTGTACCAGCAAAACGTTGCCGCCAAAACCAGCTTCTTCGTCGAGTGGATGGCCCTCGACCTGATCCGTGATGCCGAAGGCGATGTGGTCGGTGTTACGGCCCTGGAGATGGAAACCGGTGATGTGCACATCCTGCAAGCCAAGACCACGTTACTGGCCACCGGCGGCGCTGGCCGCATTTTTGCCGCGTCGACCAACGCCTTTATCAATACGGGTGACGGCCTGGGCATGGCGGCACGCGCCAACTTGCCGCTGCAAGACATGGAATTCTGGCAATTCCACCCCACCGGCGTCGCTGGCGCTGGCGTGCTGCTAACCGAAGGCTGCCGCGGTGAAGGCGCCATTCTGCTCAACAGCCTTGGCGAGCGCTTCATGGAGCGCTATGCGCCCACCCTGAAAGACCTGGCGCCGCGCGACTTCGTGTCCCGCTCCATGGACCAGGAAATCAAGGAAGGCCGTGGCTGTGGACCCAACAAGGATTACGTGCTCTTGAAGCTCGACCACCTGGGTGCCGACACCATCATGAAGCGCCTGCCCTCGGTGTTCGAAATTGGCCATAACTTCGCCAACGTCGACATCACCAAGGAACCGATTCCTGTGGTGCCCACTATCCACTACCAGATGGGTGGCATCCCCACCAACATCAACGGCCAAGTGGTAACCAAGCAAGGTGACGTTACCAATGCGGTGGTCAATGGCCTGTACGCGGTGGGTGAATGTTCCTGCGTATCGGTGCACGGCGCCAACCGCCTGGGCACCAACTCGCTATTGGACTTGCTGGTGTTTGGCCGCGCTGCGGGCAACCACATTGTCGAGTTCAACAACAAAAACAAGGAACACAAAGAGTTGCCCAAGGACGCGGCCGACCTCACATTAAGCCGCCTGGCGCGCCTGGACAATGCCACCAGCGGTGAATACGCCCAGGACGTGGCCAACGACCTGCGCGCGGCCATGCAGCAGCATGCCGGCGTGTTCCGCACCCAAAAGGTGATGGATGAAGGCGTGGTCAAGATTGCCGACCTGCGTGAACGCGTGAAGAACATTGGACTGAAAGACAAGTCCAAGGTCTTCAACACCGCGCGCATTGAAGCGTTGGAAGTGGACAACCTGATCGAAGCCGCACAGGCCACCATCGTGTCCGCCGCCGCCCGTCACGAGAGCCGTGGCGCCCACACCGTGGACGATTACGCTGACTCGGCTGAGTTCCCGAATGGTCGCAATGACAAAGAATGGCACAAGCACACGCTGTGGCACAGCGCCAACAACAGCCTCTCTTACAAGTCAGTCCAGATGAAGCCTTTGACCGTGGACTCCGTGCCACTCAAAGTCCGTACCTTCTAAAGCGAGATTAAGAACATGACCTTACGCACTTTCTCCATCTACCGCTACGATCCGGACAAGGACGCCAAGCCCTACATGCAAACCATCCAGGTCGAACTGGACGGGCATGAGCGCATGTTGCTGGACGCCCTGATGAAGCTCAAGGCAGTTGACCCCACTATCTCCTTCCGTCGCTCCTGCCGCGAAGGTGTTTGCGGCTCGGATGCCATGAACATCAACGGCAAAAATGGTCTGGCATGCCTGACCAATATGCTGACGTTGCCAGGCACCATCGTGTTGAAACCCCTGCCCGGCCTGCCTGTGATTCGCGACTTGATCGTGGACATGACGCAATTCTTCAAGCAGTACAACTCAATCAAGCCGTACCTGATCAACGACACAGTGCCGCCCGAGAAAGAGCGTCTGCAAAGCCCGGAAGAGCGCGAAGAGCTCAACGGCTTGTACGAGTGCATTCTTTGCGCCAGTTGCTCCACAAGCTGCCCCAGCTTCTGGTGGAACCCCGACAAATTTGTCGGCCCCGCCGGTCTATTGCAAGCCTACCGATTCCTGGCAGACAGCCGCGACCAAGCCACGGCCGAGCGTCTGGACAACCTGGAAGACCCGTATCGCCTGTTCCGTTGCCACACCATCATGAATTGTGTTGAAGTTTGTCCAAAGGGCTTGAATCCCACCCGGGCAATCGGCAAGATCAAGGAAATGATGGTTTTGCGCACGGTTTAAATATGGCCCCCACGCTTTCCACTACGTGTGACACGCTGCCCCCCGCAGTGGTGGATGAGCGGGTCTTGAGTAAGCTGCGTTGGCGTTGCCGACGCGGTCTGCTGGAAAATGACCTGTTTATCGAGCGGTTTTTTAACCGGTTTAGTACCACTTTGAATGGTCGCCAGGCGCAAGCACTGGGGGCGTTGATGGAACTGAGCGATAACGACCTGCTGGACGTGCAGTTGGCACGGAAATCGCTCGCTCAGGTTGACGCTCAGCTCGACACCGAAGATGTGCGTGAAGTTTTAAAAATGTTGAGAGAACCTCTCTGAAAGGCGAAAGATGAAATTAGCTGACAACAAAGCCACGATGTCGTTCAGTAACGGCAGCCCCAGCGTTGACATGCCGATCTATCAGGGCACCGTAGGCCCGGATGTGATCGATATTCGCAAGCTGTATGCGCAAACCGGCATGTTCACCTATGACCCGGGTTTTCTGTCCACCGCCGCCTGCCAATCTGCTATCACGTATATCGATGGCGACAAGGGCGAGTTGCTGTATCGCGGTTACCCCATTGAGCAGTTGGCCGTGAACTGCGATTTCATGGAAACCTGCCACCTGTTGCTGTATGGGAACCTGCCCAATGCGGCCGGCAAGGCCGACTTCACCAAGCGTGTGACCAATCACACCATGGTCAACGAACAGATGCAGTTCTTCCTGCGTGGCTTCCGTCGTGATGCCCACCCCATGGCTATTTTGACTGGCCTGGTGGGCGCCTTGTCTGCCTTCTACCATGACAGCACGGACATCAACAATCCGGAACACCGCGAAATCTCGGCCATCCGTCTGATTGCCAAGCTGCCGACTCTGGTGGCCATGGCTTACAAGTACAGCGCCGGCCAGCCTTACATGTACCCCAAGAACAATCTAAGCTACGCCGGTAACTTCATGCACATGATGTTTGCCACGCCTTGCGAAGACTACACGGTGAACCCCGTGATCGAACGCGCGCTGGACCGCATCTTCATCCTGCACGCTGACCACGAGCAAAACGCCTCCACCTCCACCGTGCGCCTGTGCGGCTCGTCTGGAACCAACCCGTTTGCTGCCATTGCTGCTGGTGTGGCATGCCTCTGGGGTCCAGCCCACGGCGGCGCCAACGAAGCTTGTCTGAACATGCTTGAAGACATCCAGAAAATGGGTGGAGTGGCCAAGGTCGGTGAGTTCATGAACCAAGTGAAGGACAAAAACTCCGGCGTCAAGCTAATGGGCTTTGGTCACCGCGTGTACAAGAACTATGACCCGCGCGCCAAGCTAATGCAGGAAACCTGCAAGGAAGTGCTGCTGGCTCTGGGCCTTGAGAACGACCCCCTGTTCAAGCTGGCCATGGCGCTGGAAAAGATTGCCCTCGAAGACGACTACTTCGTGCAACGCAAGCTCTACCCGAACGTGGATTTCTACTCCGGCATTGTGCAGCGCGCCATCGGTATCCCGGTCAGCCTGTTCACCGCCATCTTCGCCCTTGCACGTACGGTGGGCTGGATTGCTCAATTGAACGAAATGATTGGTGACCCCGAATACAAGATTGGCCGCCCGCGCCAGTTGTTCACCGGGTCTGTGCGACGCGACGTACTGCCTATCGCCGAGCGTTAGGCAACTGCACAAAGCTTTCTAGCTTAAGAGCCCGCCGCACGGCAACGTCGGCGGGCATTTTTATGTGCGACGATCGTCGGCATGTCACGCTGGCCGACCTTTAGCAGTCAGCCCAATGGCGCCAGACACACCAGTTTGCATTCGACTTGTGAGGCAACCAACAGCGTGGTTTGCTGGAAGCGATCCACGCCTCCTTTCGGGTTGCAGAAACCACGCTCACCGCCCTCCCTGTGCAACACCGTTTGCTCGCGCCACAATTTGGTAAATAAGGAACTTTGCGCGGAAAGCTCGTCTACCAGCGCTTGCATGGCCGCATCACGCGGGCGACGGCTGAAGTCCGCCCGAAATTCTGCTGCGAGGCGTTGCGCGCGCTCTGGCCAATCCGCAATCAGGCTTTTCGCGGAATCCCTCAGAAACACATAGCGCAGCAGATTTTTTTCCGCTCCCTCGTCCAGCCAACCCGTAAAGAGTCGTGCCGCTGCCGGATTCCAGGCTCGTGCAGTCCACAGATGGTCCAGCAAATAGGCTGGAACCGTCATCAGCATTGGCAAAGCCAACACCTGCGCTGCGATGTCGGCGGTTGGTTCGCCAGGCTCCACTGGATCACGCCGCCCTGCTAGATCAAAAAGGGAAGCCCGCTCCGCCGGATTCAAGCGCAAGGCCTCAGCCAGCCTCGCCAAAGCGGCTGGCGATGCCGAGACTTCGCGGCCCTGCTCAAGCCAGGTGATCCAGGTCAACCCTACTCCGGCGGCTTCTGCCAATTCCTCACGGCGCCAGCCAGGGGTGCGCCTGCGCGCAACTAATTTGCCAGATATGGGTAGCCGTTCCCGGTGGGCACGAATAAAAGTTCCCAGCAGGGAGCGCGGATTTACATCGGTCATGGTGTTATTTATACCAGTATAAATTTGCTTCTTGTACCAGTTTAAAAACGAGCGCACCATTGCTGCTCCACATGGCAGACAAGGAATATTTATGGGTCGCACGCTGTATGACAAGCTCTGGGACGAACACGTCGTCCATACCGAAGAGGATGGCACCGCCGTCCTCTACATTGATCGCCACCTGGTGCACGAAGTCACCAGCCCCCAGGCCTTCGAAGGCCTGCGCGTAGCGGGTCGCAAAGTGTGGCGCGTCAGTTCGATCGTTGCCACCGCCGACCACAATACGCCCACCACTGGATGGGAACGCGGATACGACGGCATTACCGATCCCACCAGTAAAGAGCAAGTCACCACGCTGGACCACAACATCCAGGAGTTCGGTTCAGCGGCCTACTTTCCGTTTTTGTCCAAACGCCAGGGGATCGTGCATGTAATCGGGCCGGAAAACGGTGCGACGCTACCCGGAATGACCGTGGTCTGTGGCGACTCTCACACCTCCACCCATGGCGCGTTTGGCGCACTGGCTCACGGCATTGGCACCAGCGAGGTCGAGCATGTCATGGCGACGCAAACCCTGCTGGCCAAAAAGGCCAAGAACATGCTGATCAAGGTCGATGGCAGCATACCCAAGGGCTGCACAGCGAAGGACATCGTTCTCGCCATCATCGGCAAGATTGGCACTGCAGGCGGCACGGGTTTCACCATTGAGTTCGGTGGATCAGCCATCCGCGCACTCAGCATGGAAGGCCGTATGACAGTCTGCAATATGGCCATCGAAGCCGGCGCCCGCGCCGGACTGGTGGCAGTGGACGAAAAGACCATTGAGTACGTCAAAGGCCGACCCCTATCTCCCGGCGCCAATGCAGCTACACCTGAGGCTGCGGCCGTCGAATGGGACCAGGCCGTGGCCTACTGGAAGACCTTGCACACCGACGTCGACGCCCGCTTCGACAGCGTGGTGGAACTGGAC
>CAIQYP010000453.1 GCA_903876045.1 uncultured beta proteobacterium
CTATAGACTTTGCCATGGTGGTTGGGCTTTCTTGGCTTTGCGGTTGTTGAAGTCAGAACCCATATTCTGTAGGGCCTGACGGCTTCAACCACCAACCTCAACCTTCAACTACGAGCGGGACATCGCCAAGGTGAGGCGACCAGTCAGGCTGCTGCATCTGGGCGAGCTGACTTCGGTTGCAATAGATCCCACAAGTTTCCATAGATGTCCTTGAACACAGCTACGGTTCCGTAGGATTCAACTTTTCGTTCACGGACAAAGACGACGCCCTTGGCTTTGTAAGCGAGATAGTCGCGTTCGAAGTTGTCTGTGTACAAAAAGAGAAATACACGTCCTCCAGTTTGATTGCCCACGAACTGCGCTTGCTCGTCGTTTGAGGCGCGTGCCAGCAGGATGTGAGTTTCACTTGAGCCGGGCGGCGCAATCACAACCCAGCGCTTACTCTGTTCTTTAACTTCACGGTCTTCGATCAGCCTGAATCCGAGAGTGCCAACATAGAAGGAAAGTGCTTCTTCGTATTCACGTACCAGCAGTGAGATCAACCCGAGCGATTGCTTCATGGCGGTGGGGATTTGAGATGCTTAACGTTGGCCGTGAATGGGCCGCAACGGCGCATTTAGTATTGAAGAATGGCGATCATGACGGCCGCCGTCGTGGGTCCATTCGACGATCCTGTTAACCACCAGCTGCTCCAATGATCGCAATTAGTTGCTCAACCACTCTCGCCTCAAAACTCTGCGTGAACTGGCCATCCGGCAAAGCAACGACGACCAAGCCAAGAGGCAAGACATTGACTGACGACACCTTTCCATCTGCATGTTTCAAGCGAACCAACAAGCGGGGAACATAGCTGGCGTAGCTCGGGGACCAACCTGTCGGGTGTTTTTTGAACCAGTTACTTAGCGCCTTTTCCTGCGTTTCTGCATGTACCCAAGTTTTTATCGGTGCGCCACTTGTGTATTGCTCCGCAGTGGAGCCAATTGGACTTGGCATTTCAAGAGTGCAAGCGGATAGCGACATCAGTAGAAAAACTTCGGCTAGTCGCCGCGCAGCGCTTTTCATAGTGGTTAACGTTGGAGGCCACCGAGGAGTCGAAGGCGAGTGCGGTGGACCAACCGGTTAGCCCGCCGCGCCTGAAACCATCGGAAATGCGGCTGGATTCCGTATGGACTGCACCGATAAATCGATGTCCAACCCTGGCCAATAGAGATGGTCGGGGGTGGGCCACTGAACGTCTGATATCTGTTCAATCGTCCCCATTCGAAACCAGGGGAACTGATCGAAGGGCACGAGCAGTTCTTCATCGGCAAGCAGAAGCCAAAAACCGTGCTTCGAAATATGGGTAACTTCAACCGCCAAAGTGCTGGTTCCAGGCATCTTGGATCTCCTTCAAGTGGGCATTCACAACTGCGTGCGCTTGCCGAATTTGCGCAGTAGAAAGACCTGTATTGTTAGCTATAACCACCTGCGGTGTAAGCCAAAACTTCGCTTCGCCGTCAGCGTGCGCAACGTGCACATGAATGCGCGTCTCCTCCCGAGAAAAAAGAAGAGACGAAATTGCCCGTCACGAACAATAGTAGGCGCCATGGCGGTACTGTAACCAACCTTCTACCCAGTAGGCTAACGTTGGCGCTGTCCCGCAAAAGTCGGGTCGATCAACCAGTTAAAGCCGAACCACCCAATAACCGGGCTGGCGGCGATGGTGGGCAACGGCCAAGACTTGCACAAATCCATCAACTTCGCGGTAAACAAGGTCAAAGTGAAAGACCTTAAACATGACACGTCGAATGTCCGGGGCAAGAACAATGCGTGAACGACCAGGCGAAGCACAAACCAATTCCAAAGTGTTTTGAAATTCGGAGTGGTACCGCCGTCCCAATCCCGCTTGGATCTCCTCATAGTGAGTGACCTGTTTTTTGTGTTCTTCTGCGGCCTCGGGATGGAGACAATAGTTCACTTAAAAAGCGCCTGAACTTCCCGCTCAAGCTGCTCGCCACTCACCAGACTGACTTTGCCTGAGTCAATGTCATCAGCGCGGCGGCGCGCCTCACTGAGCCAGATATCCTGAATTTCAGTTTCCGACGGGGCATCCAAGCTATCGAGCAACAAATGCACCAAGTGCGCACGCTCCGGCTTAGGCAAGCTAAGTACAGATTGTTCGATGGAGGGTGAGTTCATGGCGTAATGCTATCACTGAACACGTGTAGCTTTAACGTTGGCGCTGTCTGGCGCGCAGCCCGCGCCGCGAAGTGGCAACCTGCTGCTGCACGTCCGCGACGAGCAACCTGTTAAAGCGCCTCGCCGTCATACTCAAAAGTCTCGTCGTGACACCACCTCAATACAAGTGGCCCAGCTTCCACAAAGATGTCCACATCGTCACTCGAAGGGTAGCAAAAGTCGCTCCAATATGTGACGAAGGTTTGCCATGGCAGGGACAGCGCAGTGTCCTTGTTCCAAACAGCGATCACGCGACCGCCCAGCAATTGCAGGCTTGCCAACCACCGACCGGTTTCGTCCGCGTCCCCCGTCGCCCGATGCTGAACAATCGTCGGGCTAAATCGCTTGATCGGGGAAAGGCCAAGCGCCTCAATTTGCGCGGTCGTTAGCGGGTGCAGCGCCCGCAAAACATCTACCGGCAGCACGGCATGCGATGGCCGATTCCATCTCCATATCAAGGGAAAGGTGGTGACATCCATAAATTGCTGCTGTGTGCTTTAACGTGAAGATGACCGGCGCACAATAAATTGCGGCGAAGCCGCCTCCTGCTGTTGTGGGACCGTGTCCATTGACATGTTATCCCTCGATCATCCGAGAGCGCCAATAGCCTGGTTTCCTGTCGTCCGGTGCGATTGCCAGCACCAGGATTTCATCACCACGGTGTAGGTACACGACTGAAAACGGAAAGCGCTTCGGGAAAACTCGGCGAGTGCCGTACCTGTGAGGTGAGCCCATATCCGGAAATTCAGCGGCAATCGCGAGCGCCCGCTCAACGACCGTTGCGAATCGCTCACCGAGCGGCGGACTGATCTTTGCGTAGTACTGCACCTCCCAAGCCAACTCGGCCCGCGCGGCCTCGTGAAACCGGACACGCATCACTTCAGCAAACGTCGAACTTCCGCAAATACTTCTTCAGCGGGAATGAGCTTCGCGGTACCGGCGTCAATCTCAGCAATTCGGAGTCGAATCTCCTCGTCCCAAGCCGCCTCGACTTCGTCGTCTGGCTCGTGCACCGTAGCAAGGAGTTCCTCTGCCAATCGAACCCGGTCCGCCGGAGGCAGTCTTCGAGCTTGTGAACTGAGTTCTTCGATGAGATTGGCCATAGTGATCCTCTAGTTGAACCTCAAGTCTACTGCTGAAGGGCGCGAACCGCTATGAGCGCCGGCCTCGATGGATAACGTGAAGGTGAGCGGCGCTGTTCGGATTTATGCGCAGCGTCCGACTCGACCGTTGGGTTAGCCCTATTGTTCGGCAGCATGCTTCAGCCCTTCGAGAGTGCGGGGCAAGCCCTTTTGAATTTGTGAGCCGATAAGCCGACCAAATAATGGCGAAAGAAAACCAACGAAAGAGACACGATGTAAAGCCTGGATTTGATTGCCAACAGGTGAAAGCTCATGCTCAAAACGCATGGTGCACAACGGCAGCTTGCTTTCAACCGTAAACAACCTGTTCTTGACCACCGCGGTGAACGTGATTTTTGCTTTGGGTCCACTCGATGGCTTGAGCGTGCCGGTGGCACCAGAGGAAAACTGCCCGTCAATAGAAGAAGACTTTACGTCGGGGTCCCAAGATGACCATCCAGAAACATCCGTGTAGAGCGAGAACAACTTCTCAATTGGTGCATTGATCAGGATGCGTTCTTCAAACTTCATAAGTTGATTTCTCCGTAGGGCTAACGTTTGACATGGGCGGCACACAACGGCGGCACCACTCTTGACGGAGCGAGACATCGTGCCCCGCCGTTGTGTGTCCGTTCGATGGAAGGGTTAGACCCCATTTAGACGGCCAATAGACTTGACTACCGCTTGAACTGCTTCGGGCTTTAGGGTGAGTTCAATATGACCCGTCGCCGGTACTATTGTGACCGGCACAGCCCTTCCTGCGGAACTGAACTCTGACGAAAAGCGTTCGGGGTAGAACTGATCATCCTTCTCTCCGACCAGCACCTCCATTGGCTGGCTCGTAGCGGAAATGTCGGCGCGGTAGTCATTGTGGGGGCGGAAGTTCAAAGCCAATGCGAACGAGTAGCTTGGAGTCAGGAGCTTCTGCACTTCTGGCGGTAGGGCATATGCGGTTACGGGGAGGTAGTTGAACGATGAAATGCCTAAGCGGTTGAGGGCAACGAGCCCCAAGATTCTCGGCATGCCAACGGACACCCAGCCACCACTGTCTGGACGATAGGTGCTCGCATCCTGGCTAAGGAACGGCGATAGAAGAAGGTAGTTGTGGAACATGCTTCGTCGTCCATCCGCGGCGAAGCGCAGAACAAACCCCCCTCCGGCTGAAAAACCAACGAGGCTCTTCTTTCCCAGGGGCTTGGCGGCATTCATGAAGTCCTCTAGGTCGTCTTCCAACTGACCAATATAGGTGACTTGCCCCCTTTCGCCTGATTCTCCGTGGCCACGTACATCGAGCGCAAGCGCGACATAACCGGCTTGAGCAAGACCCCTTGCCAGCGGATGAATGCTGACGCTTCGCGCTGACGATCCATGAACAAGAACGACAGACCCCTTGGCGGCACCATCAGCAGGACGATATGTACGATATGCCAGTTGAGTACCATCGCGCGCCGAGTATCTCTGGGTGGGAGGAAGGTCAGAAAAATCGACGCCCTTGAACGGGTCACTGACGCTTTGCATCGGAAGTGGCTGGGTAGGACCACCGTATGCAATGGCTGCGGCGACACTGGCGACAACAACGGTGACGAGGGCGAGAAGTACAGTGGTGAGCTTGCGCATTTGTGATGACCTTTGTGATGGGGTCTAACAATCAGCGTTTATCTGCCGCCCACAAAACGCAGGCAGTCGCCAATAAATCAGGTGCGGCAGATAAACCATGTTGGACTAGACCGCCGGGTGAGGCGGCAATGTTGGGTTGCTTTGGAGCATTGGGGTTTTAAAGCATCAACCCATGCTGAGTTGTGCAAATTATGATCCAGTGGGGGAAACGTTTTGACTGGTATTTTTTTGTATAGCAGTTTTATTGGCTAATTTTTATGGATTCCGATAGTTTTTTCGTGCTCCCTGAGCACCTTTTTCGCGTTGGAGCGCACACCCACCCCGGCAGGTCCATACGCACCTTTTGATCGGACCTCTTGCCACCCTCGCCATCACGGCGGCCCCCGGTTAATGGGTATGCTGGTGCTTGCTGGCGTGGGCAAATGCGTGAGCCCAGTTGTGCCACCACCTGCATGCGCATGCTGCAACAAGGGCAGCGCATCACATCCATCTTGGCAACGCGTGCCATAAAGCCTTGGGCCGACTCAATCGCGCTCGCGTTGGGCACTGGCATGTGCAATGCCGTTTGGGCTTGCATCAGTTTCACGCCTTTGCTGGCACAGGCCAGCACGACGTATTGTCGGATGCGCTTGATGCCCGTGGGCAGTATGTGCAGCAGGAAGCGGCCAATAGATGCCGTGCCAGGCAAACGCTGCCGACGCTTGCCGCCTGCATCGTTGGCGCGCACCGTGAACACCACTTCATCCTTTGTCATGGCCTTGATGCGCTCGTTGCCAATGGCTGTGCAGTGGGTATAGCGGCTCAAGTAATCCAACACCTGGGCAGGGCCACCCAACGGGGTCTTGGCATACACCACCCAAGGGTGTTGGTAAAGCTGGCGTTGGCGCTGGCACCAAGCGTCTGGCTGGCCTTGCGGATCGGCGCGATTTGTCTGCTCTGGTGGGCCTCATGAAGGGCCGCAGCTAATTTTCCGAACTAATGGCGCAGCGCTTTCAGATGGCGCTCAAGCGCTATGGTTTGCAGAAGTTGCCCAAGGCAGTGGATGTGTCCCAGTTCAAGCCGCCAACCAAGCCCACTGCGCAAAGCAGTTCATTTTGAAGCGCTATGTGCGCCTACGCAGCGCGCTTAAAGAATGTCTCAGGCAGTTGCTCGGTAGCCGCAGCGCGCTGCACGGCCGGGCGCTGGCGCACGCGCGCCAAGTAAGCACCGAGGGCGGGCAGGCTGTTGGCGGGGCGCTGCAGGTTGCGCGTCCAGCAGCACAGCACAAAGGCCATGCAGTCTGCCGCGCTGTACTGCGCGCCTAGCAACCAGGGTCCGCCACTGCTTTGCAGTTGCGCTTCCAGTTGATCCAGCATGGGCGCAATGCGCGCTTCGGTGCGGGCGCGAAAGTCCGCCAGCCCTTCTGCAGGAACATAGCGCTCGACATAAAAGTACTGCACCAGCGTGGCCTGCAAGGTATTGGACAACCACACCATCCACTTATAGCAATGCGCACGATCCGCTGTGCCCAGCGCAGGAACCAGCCCCGCCTGCGGGTGCGTGTCAGCCAGGTGCAGGAGGATGGCCGGCGTCTCGTACAAGACCAGATCGCCATCCACCAACACGGGAATCAACCCGTTGGGATTGAGCTTCAGGTACTCCGGTGACTTCTGCGCGTTGATCGCGCGGTCCACCAGTTTCAATTCAAAAGGTACGCCCAACTCTTCCAGAAAAATATGCGGCATCAGGCTGGCATCGCTGGGGTGGTAATGAAGTTGCAACATGGCGTGACCTTATAAAAATTGAAAGCGATTATGCAAAAGCCTGCAGCACGTTCACCGCGTTGATGCCGACTTCTTGCACGGCATAGCCACCTTCAAACACCAGCACCGTGGGCAGGCCCGCCTGCTGCAGGCGCTCGCCCATGCTCAGGTAGTCTTCGCTTTGCAGGGTGAAACCCGATATCGGGTCACCGGCAAAAGTGTCCACTCCCAGCGAGACCACCAGTGCCTCGGCGCCAAAACGGGCGATGGCTGCCAGCGCCACTTCCAGTGCGTCGGACCAGTGACCGTAATCGGTGCCGCGGGGTAACGGCAGGTTCAGGTTGGCGCCCTCGCCCAAACCGGCTCCAGTCTCGTCGGCGTAACCCAGGAAGAAGGGGTACTCGGTGCGCGGGTCGCCATGCAGGCTGGCGAAGAACACATCAGGGCGGTCATAGAAGATGGCTTGTGTGCCATTGCCGTGGTGGTAATCCACGTCCAGCACGGCGACACGGGCCATGCCTGCGTCACGCAAGTGTTGCGCAGCCAGGGCCGCGTTGTTCAAGAAGCAATAGCCGCCGAAAAAATCGCCCCCCGCATGGTGCCCGGGTGGGCGGCTCAGCGCGAAGGCGGCCTTGTCGCCATCCACCAGCGCCTGCGCCGCGCTGAGTGCGCAATCGGCTCCGGCGCGCGCCGCCACCCAGGTTCCGGATGTCAAAGGCGAGCCGGCATCAAACGAGAACAGACCCATGCGTGCAGCAAAGTTGTCGGGCAGCACATCGCTGCGAAAAGTGCGCGTGGGCCACACCGAAGGCAGCGCATCACGCGTGGCATTGGCCGGGTCCAGCGCCACCCACTCGCTCCAGGCACTTTCCAGAAACGCGAGGTATCGCTCGCTATGAATGGTGGTTAGCGCGTTGGCATCAAAGGCCTGCGGCGCGCAGACTTCGCCCAACTTGCGGCGCTGCCATTCGGCCAACACATGGTCGGCGCGGGCAGGTACTTCGTGGCAAGGCACCAGCGCGCCGCGAAACATTTCATACTGACCTTGGTGTTGGCCGTGGAGGTGGTTGAAGAAGGTTTTCATACCGGCAATCCTAACCAGCGTTCAAACGCCGCATTCACCACCTCCGGCTGCTCCAGCGTAGACATGTGGCCGCACTGCTCGACAATGCACAGTTGTGCATGGGCAATAGCGGCGGCCATGCGTTCGTGCTGCTCGGGTGGGCTCCACAAGTCTTCGCGGCCGGTGAGCACCAACGTCGGGCAGGTGATGGTGGCCAGCACGGGTGCGGCATCGGGACGATTCAGCAGTGCGTTAATTTGTGCGGCGTATTGCTCGGCGTTGCTGCGCTCCAGAATATTCAGCACCTTGTCAAACAGTGCTGTGCCGTGGCGCGAAGGGTGCACCATGGGTTTGGCCCATTGTTCGGCCATGGCGCGCATGCCTTGCCGCTCAGCAATTTGCAACAGACCCATGCGCCCGGCTCTCTCCTTTTTTCCCACATCACCGTCCGCCAGCGGATGGGTACCGGTGTCCAGCAGCGCCAGATGGTGCACGCGCTCAGGCGCACGTCGCATCACCTCCAGCGCCACGCGACCGCCCATGGAGTGGCCAGCCAGCGCAAAGGTGGGAGCGGGCGCGGTGTCCAGCACATGCTGGGCCATGTCACCTATGGAATCGAGCAGGCCGTAGTCGACCACATGACAGTGCACACGTTCTGACAGAGCTTGAATTTGCGGCGCCCAAACAGCGCTGTCACAGACCAGGCCGGGTAAGAGAACAAGGGTAGGTTTCATGTCGTATGGCTTGGGTTGGTGGGCGGCAAGGTGACGGTGATGACCAACCCCGGCGAGGCATTGGCAATAGTGAATGAGCCGCCATGGGCCAGCGCCACCAGCTTGCACAGGTACAGGCCCAGGCCCACGCCACCGTCATCGCGCGTGCGGGCGGCATCGGGCCGGTAAAAGGCTTGCGCCAAATTTGGCAGCTGCTCGGTTGGCACGCCCGCGCCGAAATCACGCACGCTCAATTCCACACCGCCCTGTGCTGCAGCGGAGATGCGCAGCATGGGTGGCTGCGATGCCTCCACGCTGTGGCGCAAGGCGTTGTCCAGCAGATTGCGCAGCAGCAGGCGCATGCGGGCCGGGTCCAGTTGTAGCGTGGGCAGATCGGTCGCGATGTCCTGCTGCACCGCCTGCTCCAAACTGCCCATCACCTCTTGCGCTAGGGCATTGAGGTCCACCGGCTCGCAGTGCAGTGCGGCATGGCGGGCGGATAGACGTTCGCTCTCCAACAAATCGGTGGCCAAGTCGCGCATCAGCGCCAGATCACGCAACAGCGCGTCTCGGCTGGCTTGCAGTTCCTCGGTTTCCGGCAGCAACTCGGTGTTCAGGCGCGCACGCGTCAGCGGACTGCGCAACTCGTGGCTGATGGCCAGCAACAGACTGCGCTTGGCGTCCAGCATCTGCTGAATGTCAGCGGCCATGGTGTTGATGGTGATGGCCAGCTCGCCCAGCTCATCAGGATGGTGCGTGTGGCGCACGGCAATGGGCTGGGTGAAGTCCCCCGCGCCAAAGCGCAAGGCACCGGCGCGAATGTCGTCCAGCGGCCGCAGCAGTCGCCGCACTCTGCGGTATGCCATGGCCGTAAACAGCAGCAGCAACGACAGGGTGACCCAACCGATATAGCGTGGCCTGTCATTCCAGGCGGTGGAACTCAGAGCGAACTGGATGCGGTGGCCGTCCAACGTCTTTCGCTCTAGCAAATGCTCTTCCTGGTCCCACCGGCTACTGTCGCGCCAATGTTGGCCATAGTCCGGAATGTTGGGGTGACTGCGCCAGTTCACCAGCGGGCCGCTGATGGTCACGCGCAGGGGCAACCGGTCCACCAGCGCTTGCGCCCGCTCCACGCTGGGCGGGCTACCCATATCGGCAGCCAGTTTGTCTACATAGTCCATCACCAACGGGCGGGCCGCGTCGCGCCAGCCAATGCTGAGTGCGTATTGCATGCCGCCCACGAACACTGCTGCCATGGCCAGCGCCAGCAATAAAAATAGCGCGACCAATCGCACGCGCAATGAGTGCGCCAAGGCGTGGCGGGCGCGGCGGTGCCATTTCATGATCGAACCTTCGCGCGGAGCACTTGGGAAATTACTGGCACATCTATTTGCTGCGCAGCTTGCTTGAGGAGACCTGGCGCTGCGATCATGGCTGCGCCTTGTTCACAGCCAGCGTGTAGCCCGCGTTGCGCAGCGTCTTGATGCAGTCTAGTGGCTCCAGCTTTTTGCGCAGGCGGCTGATGACGATATCGACCGCGCGGGTGAGCATGTCCACCTCGTGGCCGCGCAGGTGGTTGAGGATGTCGTCGCGGTTAAAGACTTTGCCCGGCTCTTTGGCCAGCAGCACCAGCAAGTCAAACTCGGTGCTGGTCAGGCTCACCTCTTCGCCCTGGCGCTGCACACTACGCGTGGGCAAATCAATCACCAGACCATCGAAGCGCAAAGTGGTGTCTGATGATGCCGCAGCCAGCAGGGGCGAGGCCACGCGGCGGCGCAGCACCGTTTGCAAACGCGCCACCAATTCACGCGGCTCGAAGGGCTTCGGCACGTAGTCATCGGCGCCCAGTTCCAGCCCCACCACCCGGTCCATCACCTCGCCACGTGCGGTGAGCATGATGATGGGCAAGTCGCTGTCTTTGCGGATGGCGCGGCACAAGGCAAAGCCATCCATCTCCGGCAGCATCACGTCCAGAATGGCAGCGTCGTAGCGCTCGCGCTTGAGTTGGGCCAACCCCAGACTGGGCTTGAGCGCGCAGTCCAGCTTGAAATCAAAACGCGCAAAGTAGGCCGCCAGAGGCGGGCCTAATTGCGCGTCATCGTCGATCAGAAGAATGCGTTGCATAAATACATTGTTACACCGGCCGCCCTTTAGTCGCGACCGGTGCTTCAAGCATTAGCCCCGACCAAACCAGCCGTGGCGCCCTTCCATCAAGTCCCGCACTTTTTGTTGCTGCGTGGCGTTCAGGCTGTCGTAGAAGGCAGCCAGTGCAGCCAGCGTCTCCGGGCTCTTGGCTTGCATCACCGAGGTCTTGTCAGTAATCAGCGTTTGCGCCTTGGCGGTATCAAACTTGGGGCCTGCAATCAGTGACTTGATCTCGGCACGTGGGTCGATGGTCTGGCCGATCATGGCTTTGCGCTGCTCGAACATCTTGTCGCCCACAACCGACAGCAACTTTTTCTGCTCGGCATTCAGGTCCAGCTTGCTTGCGGCGCGGTCCACCATCTTGTCGCGCTTTTCAGCGAATTGCTCTTGGGTCACGTTGGCACCCCAGAGGTGGTCGCGGTGGTGACCGCAGGCCGACAGGCCGCCGACAACCAGGGTGGTGGCGATCACGCCAAAAACGATGCGACGGATATTGCGTTGGAAGAAGTTTTTCATGATGGTCTTTCCTGGCTTGTGAAAATAGAAAAAAGGAAATCGATAGGCGTTTGGGCTTAGCAGCGACGGAACCAGCCGCGTCGGCCACCATCCATAAAGTCCCGCACTCTTTGCTGTTGCGCAGGGTTCAGGCTGTCGTAAAAGGCTGCCAATGCTGCCACGACAGCCGGGCTCTGGCTTTGCAAAGCGCTGGCCTTGTCGTTGATCAGGGACTGGGCGCGCCCGGCGTCAAAACTGGCTCCGGCAAACCAGGAACGCATCTCGGCACGCGGGTCGGCAATGCTGCCCACCATGGCCTGGCGCTGCGCAGCGATCTGGTCGATCAATGCGGCCAGCAAAGGCTTTTGCTCGGCATTCAGGCTTAGCTTGTCGGCAGCACGGTTGACGATCCAGTCGCGCCGCTCCGCGGCTTGCTCAGGCGTCATGCCAGCGCCACGATGGCAGCCGGGACGATTGGAGCCGAAGCCAAACAGGGAGCGGCGCAGTCTACGTTTGAAAAAGAAACTCATTGCAGTCTTTCTAACTCTTGGCGAGTGGTTGAACATGACCGCAATGGTGATCGAGCGCCGCCCTGCGTGGGTGTCAGGGCGGTATCGCTTTGTTTCGGTTTATTTCAGCGTGCCAGCACACCTTTCAGTGCGACGCCTGTATGCGTGCCCAGACGCACCACGTCTTCGGGCGTGGCAGCAGCCACAACACGGCCACCGCCGTTGCCACCCTCAGGCCCCAGGTCGAGCACCCAATCGGCCTCGGCAATCACGTCCAGATCGTGCTCGATCACGACCACGCTATGGCCGGCACGCACCAGACGGTGCAGCACATGAATGAGCTTCTCCACGTCGGCCATGTGCAGGCCCACCGTGGGCTCGTCCAGCACATACAGCGTGTGCGGCGCCTAGTTGCCGCGCTTGCCGATGTCGTCGCGCACCTTGCTGAGTTCGGTCACCAGCTTGATGCGCTGCGCCTCACCGCCGCTCAGCGTGGGCGAAGGCTGACCCAGCGTGAGGTAGCCCAGTCCCACGTCCTTGAGCAGTTGCAGTGGGTGGCTGATGTTCGGCATGGCGGAGAAGAAGTCCACCGC
>CAIQYP010000454.1 GCA_903876045.1 uncultured beta proteobacterium
AAGGCCGACGCTGCTGAGCACAAAGCTCAGCGCATGGCACTGATTGAGGAAGTCAACGCATGGGCCGAGGCCAATCGCGTGGCGCTCGACAATGACTGGAAAGGCTTCAGTCGCATCCTCCATCAGTTTGGTGACCGTTGGCGTGATGGGGGGCATGTTGGCGAGAAAATGTTCGCCGAATTGCAACCATTGTGGAAGCAGGCTATCAGCAACGCAGCTGCGCCCTTGGAGGCCCTGCAGGCGCAAAGCTTGGCGAATCGCCAGGCCATGATTGAAGAGGCGAAGGTTCTGGGCGCCGCACCTATGTTGCGCGTGGACGCGGTCAAGGCACTGCAGCAGCGCTGGCAGGCAGAAGCGCAAATCGTGCCTATGGATCGACGGCAAGAGCAAAAGCTATGGGATGCCTTCCGCAAACCCATCGATGACGCCTTTAACCGTAAGACACAAGAACGTGAGAAGGCTCAGACCACTTTGAACGCGCGCGACCGTTCAGTTCTGGACGCGGCCAAGGCGCTGGAAGCCGCCAATGCATCGGGCGATGCGCAAGCCATTCGTGCTGCCATGGCTGGTTTGGATGCGGCCTTGAGCGGGCAGGCGCAGGCACAAGCCGACGCCAAGCAGGCCAGCGTGCAGGAAGACGCAGCCAAAGCTGCTGTGCCTGAAGCGCTGCCGGCCGAAGCTGCAGATGCTGCAGGTGCAATCGGCGATGCGCCGGCTGCGGATGAGCAAGCCAGCGAAGGTGAAGCAACTCAGGCTGAAGCCAGCACCCCCGAACCAGCACCTGCGCCGGTTGCAAAGCCCAAGGCGGTGATTGCTGTGCGTGGTGATGATCGTCCTGGTATGAAGAAAGAGGCGCCGGCGTTGCCCGCAGGACGTGCAGGCAAGTGGAACGACCGCAAAGACGCACCACGCGGTGGTCGGGAAAGCCGCGACAGCAAGCCCGATTTTAATGCCCGCGACGACCGTCCACGTGGTGCCTGGCAAGAAGCGCCGCGTCTTGGGGATGCTGCCTTCCGAGCACAGCGCGAAGCACTGGAGCATGCTGAATTTGCACTCAGAAAATTGGCAGCACAAGCACATGGCGAGGCCATGACCCATCTGCTGACCGCTTGGGAAAAGCGTGACGCTTCGCTCTTGCCTAGTGCGCAGGAGTTGGGTCCCAAGGTCAATGCTGCAACCCGAAGTTTCTGGCAACAGGCTGTGGCAGGTGAATTCAAACCCGCGCCTAAGTCTTCCACTCCGGCAGAAGCCCTGCTGCGACTGGAGATGGCCGCCGAGGTTCCGACGCCTGCCGAGCACATTAGCGCGCGGCGCATGTTGCAACTCCAGTTGCTGACCCGTCGCAATGATCCGACTCCAGTTCAAACCTGGGGCCAGGATGCGGCGCTGGTGTTTAGCGGCAACTTCAGCGCGGAAGATGCACGGCGCCTTCAGAACGCAGTGAAGGTGCTGCTTAAGCGGTAGAAGCGCGGCCCCCAAGGCCGTGAGTTGTGGAACAATGACTCGCGGCACACCATCGTGCTGTCTAAAAAAGCCGGGGAGGTTTTGTGGACTCTGTAGCAGACTTGTTGCGTCGGCTTGAGCAACTTAATTCCATCGGGTCAGCGCTATCCAAAGAGCGCGACATTGCGCGTTTGCTGGAGAGCATTGTGCTCGCAGCCAAGACCATTACCCACGCAGATGGTGGTACTTTGTACCGGATGTCTGAAGACGGCAAAGCGTTGCGGTTTGAGATATTGCGCACCGACTCCCTCGAAATTGCAATGGGGGGTACTTCGGGCAATCCCATCGATTTTCCGGATTTGCCTTTGTTTACCGAGCAGGGGGCCAACAACGATTCCCTCGTCGCCGCGTATTCTGCAATCCATAAACAGACCGTCAATATTGCCGATGCTTACACCGCAGAGAGTTTCGACTTCTCTGGCACGCGGCGTTTTGACGAACGCACGAATTACCGTTCGCAGTCGTTTTTGTCTGTCCCGCTGAAGGATCAGGATGGTGAGGTGCTCGGGGTTTTGCAACTCATCAACGCCAAGCATCCGGAGCACGGAACGGTGGTGTCATTTTCGAGTGCAGACCAGAGCTTGGCGGAATCCCTTGCTTCACAGGCAGCCATCGCGATTACCAACCGCAATCTCACGATTCAGTTGGAAGAGCTTTTTGAGTCTTTCATCAACTTAATTAACTTGGCAATAGACGAAAAATCGCACTACACCGGTGGTCACTGCCAGAGGGTTCCAGCTCTGACCATGATGCTGGCCGAGGCGGTAAACAATACAAAGAATGGACCCCTGGCAAACTTTTCCATGGACGACCGCGATCGTTACGAGTTGAAGATCGCGGGCCTGTTACACGATTGTGGCAAGGTGACGACACCCGTACACGTGGTCGACAAGGCGACCAAATTGCACACATTGTGTGATCGCATCGACTTGATAGACACACGTATCGAAGTGCTCAAGCGCGACCATGAAATTGCTGCCTTGAGAGCACAGTTGGCGATGCGTGACGTGAAAGACACAACTGCTGAGTCCGAGCTTTGGGTCGCGTGCCGTGGCCGAATTGATGCGCTTGATAGCGATCGTCAATTTTTGCGTATGGCTAATAGAGGTGCCGAATTCATGAGTGATGCCGACCTGCAGCGGGTGCGCAGCATCGGTACCCGCAATACCTGGCGCAATGTGAGCGGGGTAGAAGCGGAATTTCTGAGTGCGGATGAAATTGAAAATCTAACCATTCGGGCTGGCACGTTGACCGCTGGTGAGCGCGAGACCATCAATTACCACATCGTTGCCACCAATAAGATGCTGGAGCAACTACCGTGGCCCAAACATCTCAAGCGGGTGCCCGAGTATGCAGGTGGACACCACGAACGTATGGATGGAAAAGGCTATCCCAAAGGGCTGACGCGCGACCAAATGTCGGTGCAGGCCCGGGTCATGGGTATTGCCGACATTTTTGAAGCGCTGACTGCGCGTGATCGTCCCTATAAACCGGGTATGAAACTCTCACAGGCGATGGGCATCATGTACAAATTCCGTTGCAACGGCCACATTGACCCCGACTTGTTCGATGTGTTTGTCACAGAAGGGGTTTACCTCAGGTATGCACAGCAGTTTCTCGACCCATGGCAGGTTGACGATGTCAATCCGAGCAGTTGGCAATAGACTTCTCCAACTTATCTCGGTGTATCAGGCAATTACCGCCGATAGACGCGTCATTAGCGCAGTCCCATCCGCTTGCAAGGCTAAACGCAAAACTTCGGCCCGTGGCGGCGCTGCGTTGGCGTCCCAATCACTTAGTACGTTCCGGATTTTTTCTGCCGCCAACCGATGCTGCCCCGGCCTATGGGTATGACCATGAATAAGTTGATTGGCCTGGCTTCTGGCCATTAATGCCAGCGCTTCGGCGCCATCTACATCTGCGTAAACAACCGTCTCTTGTTTGCGGGATTCACTGGTCTCGCGTATGCCGCGTGCTATGGCTTTCCGCTCTTCCAGAGGATGTGCCAAAAAGGACTGTTGCCACGTTGCACTTCGAACCTGGCGCCGAAACGATTGGTAGTCGGTATCGTCCACGCAAAGCGCATCTCCGTGGCTGAGAATCCACCGTTGCTTGGCAAAGACAAGGATTGTGGGGTCGTGTAAAGCGGTCGCTTTGCATTGTTCCATCAGGGCGGGCCCCATCAGAAAGTCACGATTGCCTTGCATGATGTACAGCGCTAGTCTGGCACTGGCTTCTTGAAGTATGGCGACGCACTCGGCTTCAAAGGTATGGGCAACTTGCGCGGCATCGTCGCCCACCCAGACTTCAAAAAGATCGCCCAGAATAAATATCGCATCGGCCGATGTCGATCGCATGTAGGCGGCCCATGCCGCAAAGGTCACGCGGTCCGATGCCTGCAGGTGCAGGTCTGAGATAAAGTCCGCACAGCGCCAGCGGGACGGAGCCTGGAGTTCCATCCCGCTGTGTCAGCGTTTAAACCAGTACGGCTTTTTCAATGACCACATCTTCGGCGGGCACATCGTCGTGGTAACCCTTGCGCGTGGTCTTTACCGCCTTGATTTTGTCAACGACGTCAGTGCCACCGACTACTTTTCCAAAGACCGCGTAACCCCAGCCTTGTGCGGTTGGTGAGGTATGGTTCAGAAAACCGTTGTCAGACACGTTGATAAAGAACTGGGCTGTGGCGGAGTGTGGTTCACCGGTTCGCGCCATAGCGACGGTGTAGTTGGCGTTCTTGAGTCCGTTGTTCGCCTCGTTGTCGATGGGTGCTTCACAGGGCTTTTGGTTCATGCCAGGTTCCATGCCGCCTCCCTGAACCATAAAGCCGGGAATGACACGGTGAAAAATCGTGTTGTCGTAATGGCCTTTAGCAACATAAGCCAAGTAATTGGCCACCGATTTCGGGGCTTTTTCTTGGTCCAACTCCAGGGTGATTACGCCGTAACCGGTGACGTGGAGTTCTACTTTTGGATTGCTCATAATTTATTTAACCAGGGTTGCGGAGTTAATGGTAATTTGGCTTGTTGGAACGTCTTGCCTGCCGGTAGGCACCGCGCGGATTTTGTCAATGGTATCCATGCCGGCAATGACTTTGCCGAAGACTGTATAGCCGAATCCATCAGGCGAAGGTGCGTTCAGTCCGTTATTGTCCACCACGTTGACAAAGAACTGGGCCGTCGCTGAGTTGGGGTTACTGGTGCGCGCCATAGCAATGGTGCCACGATCATTCTTCAAACCGTTCTTGGCCTCCAAGGGGATTGGGTCTCGCGTGGCCTTCTGTTGCATGTCAGGAGTAAAGCCACCGCCCTGCACCATGAAATTGCCAATCACCCGGTGAAAGATAGTGCCGTTATAGAACTTGTCTTTGACGTATTGAAGAAAGTTTTCTACCGTCTTTGGGGCTTTGTCCGGATAGACCTCGACCGTGAAATCACCCAGACTCGTTTGAAACTTAACTTGAGGGGCCGACTCGGCAAAGGACGATGTGCTGATCAGCAATGCGGTTGTAAATCCGATGGCCAAACGGCGACTGATGCGTGTCATATTCATTAAAGCAATCCTTCAAAAAAAATCTTCCATTGACCGCCTTGGCGGTTCCAATATTGTCGCTTGGTCCAGCCAGTGCGTTTGCCGATGACCACTTCGCCAAAGGTGACTACCATGGTGTCGGCACTGTCTGTCCAGCGTAAAAAGGACTTGTCCTTAATTTCAATACCGTGTCCTTGTACCTTAGACAATTCGGCTTTGAGGTTGAGAGCCCATTGATCCCGAGTTTTTCCGTAAGCATTGAAATCCGGCGCATAGAAGGATAGCAGGCGATCCATGTTGCCCTCAAGCTTGGCGTTGGCCCAAGCCTGCAGCGTCTGCTCAAAGGGCAAACTTTCCTGTTTGATCTTGCCGGGGTCTACCCATTGCAATTGCGGTGCAATGACTACCGGCGTATTGCCTATTTCTATGGTTTGAATAATGTGACTCAAGTCGGGGTTGGCCATAACCAGGCAGCCATCAGTCGCGAGGGGGGGCCTTGAAAACTGGTTGGGCGGTGTCCCATGCAGCCAGATTCCGCCGCCAGTTTTTCCACGCTTTGCATCCAGGATATTGGGGTAATTGATAGGCAGGGCACCCGAGCCGTAGAAGTCTTTTAGCGATTTGGGGTCCAGGTTGCTAGTGACGTAGTAAACACCCAGCGGCGTTCGCTGATCACCTTGGGTACTCTTGGAGACTCCGGCCTTACCCACTGAAATATAGTAATCAGAAACAAGAGTCAGGCCGCCCGCACGGTTTTCAAACAAATACAGGCGCGAGCGTGAAGCATCAACGGCAATCGCGTACCGGGTCTTCTGTGAGATCTGCAGAAACTGCGAAGGTACCAATCCCGCACGCGGGCGATCCTTCGCGGCACTTACGCGTTTCTGCGATTCGTCGCGCAATTCGCCGAGTGTTTCCGCGCCTGCTTTGGCTATATCTGTTGGCACATCTCCCAAGGTGCTTACAGGCCGGATGCGTGCTGCCAGCAAATCGCCATAGACCAACTGTGCCAACTGAAAATTGGGATGCTCCTGGACGATTTTGCTGGCTTTGTCGAGTGCTGCGCGAGTCTGTCCCTTGGCCATTGATGCGTAGACCTCCAATAGACTGGATTCTGCCGATCTGTCTTCAGACGCTGCTTGCAAGGCACCATGTGGCGTTACCCGGGCTGAGTTATGACGCTTGTTGGCGAAGCCCGGGGTATGCAGTACTAAGAGCAGTACAAATGCAATCCACTGCGCCGCCCGTGGCGGACAGGTTCGATACACCATAGGAATTAAAACGGCATTCCTGCCGGGAAGATGAGCGCAGGTAGCAAATCAGTTCACCACAGTTTCTTTAACAATTTGCCAATGATCGTTCATTTTAGAAAAGTCTAAAGTTTTGTGGCTGGAAATGGCAAGCCCTCCGGCTTTGTAACTCTGGCGGAACTTAGCCTGGGCGTGGTTTCCGTTGATGCTCACGACCAATTTGTCCACCTTGACACTGATGCTGGCCTTGCTGGTGATGCGTTGGGTACGCTCTTCTTCCCAAGCTTTGCGGCCCAAGGAACCGGGTGGGTCGAAATCTTTTCCATAGGCCGCCAAGTAGGTTTTGACATCACGCGCTGACCAAGCGCTAGCCCATTTGCCGACGGCCATCTCTACTTCGCTAGCTTGAGTGCCGGACGCGCCATTTGTTGCGGGTGATGTTGTCTTTTCAACCGTGGCCTTTGTGGCAACAGGTGTTGGCTGCGGCATGGGAGCGCTCACGACTGGCGGCGAAGTGGGCGCCGAAGCTACCTGTTTGGGAGGGGTGGGAACTGGTGGTGCCAGCGGTGCGACTGCAACAATTGTTGGCTTCACCGCAGGAGCGCTGGGCGTGGCAGTTGTGGCAGGCGCGACACCTTGTTGGGGCGTCGAATTGGGGCGCGAAGCTTTGGCGTTTGCATTGCTGAATATTTCTCTGATCAGCGCCAACTTGACGGGCACCACCGCGTTACTTGTGTCTAATTGCAGTGCTTTGTTGTAGGCTTGGCTAGCCAATTTGGCATATATATCTCCGAGATTTTCATGGGCTGTGGAATAGCTCGGATTGGTACGGATCGCCATCTCCAAAGCAGCGCGGGCTTTGTCAAACTGACTTTGACTCGCATACAGGACGGCGAGATTGTTGTAGGGTTCCGGAAGTTCCGGATAGTCTTCAGTCAAGCGAGTAAATGTGGCAATCGCTTCGGCAGTCTTGCCGCTGTCGCGTTGAATAACGCCCTTCATAAAGCGCATTTGCGGATCTTTGGGTTGTGTGGCCAAGTATTGGTCGGCCCGGGACATGGCCTCTGGCAATTTGCCGGCCCTCAGCAATTGATTTACGTCACTGTAATCGTCAGCGTGTGCCGCGGTACAGGCTAAGCAAACCAGAAAGGCAAGCAGGCGAATTTTAGGAAATGCAGGGTAACGAGCGTGATTCATACAACCTCATATGCTTATGCGCTGGAGGGACTGTTTGTCCGATTTTTTCAATGGCGCTCTATACTGGCAGGAATTGTATCTGAGCACACCACTGTAGGTACTCACATGCAAACTAGGCACTTTCCCCCATGATTCACGAAGAACCCCAGCAGCCTGCGCTTCTAGCGCGGTTTAGCTAACCTTGATTTCTATGAGTTTGCGAATTCACAACACGTTGAGCCGTACTTTGGAGCACTTTGCTCCTTCAGAACCTGGTCATGTGCGCATGTATGTTTGCGGCATGACGATTTATGACCTCTGCCACATCGGACATGCCCGCATGATGATGGCTTTTGATGTTGTGCAGCGTTGGTTGAAAAGTAGTGGCTACCGTGTGACCTATGTGCGAAATATCACAGATATTGACGACAAAATCATCCAGCGAGCGTTGGACCGCGACATCACGATTCGTGCCCTGACTGACGAGATGGTGGTAGCCATGCACCAGGACATTGACGCCCTGGGCATTGAGCGCCCGACCATCGAGCCGCGTGCTACCGAATACGTGCCGCAGATGCTGGACCTCATCAGCAAACTGCAGACCAAAGGCCTGGCCTACCAGGCAAGCTCCGGTGATGTGAATTATTCGGTGCGGAAGTTCCAAGGCTACGGCAAGCTGTCCGGTAAATCGCTGGACGAGTTGCGTGCTGGCGAACGCGTAGCTGTGCAAGACGGAAAGGAAGATCCTTTGGATTTTGTGCTCTGGAAGGCCGCCAAGCCGACCGAGCCAGAAGACGCCAAATGGGACGCGGCCGCACTCGGGCATCCGTTTGGCGTTGGTCGGCCAGGCTGGCATATTGAGTGTTCGGCCATGAGTTGCTCCACTCTGGGTGAAAGCTTCGATATCCACGGTGGCGGTGCCGACCTGCAGTTTCCCCACCATGAGAACGAAATCGCGCAGAGTGAAGGTGCCACTGGGAAACCCTTGGCGCGTTTTTGGGTGCATAACGGATTTGTACGCGTGGACAACGAAAAAATGTCCAAGAGCCTGGGCAACTTTTTCACCATCCGTGAGGTGCTGGCCAAATACGAGCCAGAAACGGTGCGCTTCTTTCTTTTACGCACCCACTACCGCACGGCGCTGAACTACAGCGATGCGCACCTTGACGATGCCCGCAGCGGCCTCAAGCGCCTGTATACCGCGCTGGCTCTGATGCCCGAGCATGCCACCAGGGTAGCGGTGGACTGGTCGGACGACTACGCAAAGCGCTTTCGTTCCGCCATGGATGAAGACTTTGGCACGCCAGAAGCAATTGCTGTGTTATTCGACCTGGCGTCCGAGATCAACCGTAGCAAGTCCATAGCTCTGGCGGGCTTGCTCAAGGGCCTTGGCGACTGTCTGGGGCTCTTGCAACAAGAACCCAAAATGTATTTGCAAGCTGGAGCCGTGCTTTCAGATGAGCGAATCGCAGAGCTTATTGCCGAACGCGCTGGGGCCAAAGCTGCCAAAGATTTTTCCCGCGCTGACGCTGTGCGAAAAGAGCTACTTGACCAGGGCATTGTGCTGAAGGACTCCCCGACCGGGACAACCTGGGAAGTTGCCCAATGACGGTCGTGGCTAATTTGAATGAGCCGACACCCGTCACTCCTGCCTATTGGGAGGAGGCGTGTAAATACCTGATCAAGAAGGACCGGGTAATGCGCAAGTTGATTCCAAAGTTTGGTGATGCTTGCCTGCATACCCGCGGCGACGCTTTTGTAACGCTGGCGCGCAGCATTGTGGGTCAGCAAATTTCGGTGGCATCTGCGCAAAAAGTTTGGGATCGCTTTGCGCTACTTCTTCGCAAAATCAC
>CAIQYP010000455.1 GCA_903876045.1 uncultured beta proteobacterium
AGCTGGCTGACCGGCTGATGCAGTTGCCCGGCGTCATCGGCGTGCGCGTCAAGATCGCGAAGCTGGAAATTTTCGACGACTGTGAAGTCGCCATCCGGGTCGAAACCGGCCAATGGAACCCCTGAGAGCCCCACCATGACTGCAACTTGGACCGACGCCCACGAGGCCTTGGCGCCCGCCACACCGGGCCCTACACAGACCACCCAGGCCGGCGCGCGCGAAGCGGCACAGCGAGCCGAGCGCGAAAACCACAAGCTCGAAAAACGCCTGTGCCGCCAGGTGGGCCAGGCCATCATGGACTTCAACATGATCGAAGAGGGCGACCGCGTCATGGTCTGCGTATCGGGTGGCAAGGACAGCTACGCGATGCTCGACATCCTGCTCAAAATGCAGCAACGTGCGCCCATCCGCTTCGAGATTGTGGCCGTTAACCTGGACCAGAAGCAACCCGGTTTCCCCGACCATATCCTGCCTGAATATCTCAAGGCCCTGGGCGTCGAGTACTACATCGAGACGCAGGACACCTATTCCATCGTCAAGCGCAATATCCCTGAAGGCAAGACCATGTGCAGCCTGTGCAGTCGTCTGCGCCGGGGCATTCTGTATAGCGTGGCGCGCAGGCTCAAGTGCAACAAGCTCGCGCTGGGCCACCACCGCGATGACATGCTGCAGACCTTCTTTTTAAACATGTTCTTTGCGGGCAAGCTCAAGGGCATGCCACCTAAACTCACCAGCGACAACGGCGAATTTGTGGTGATACGCCCGCTAGCCAATGTGGCCGAAAAAGATTTGATCCGCTGGGCCGAGCATCGCCAGTTCCCCATCATTCCCTGCAGTCTGTGTGGCAGCCAGGAAAACTTGCAGCGCGTGCAGATTGGCAACATGCTGCGCGAGTGGGAAAAGAAGTATCCCGGGCGCACCGAGACCATGTTTACCGCGCTGCAAAACGTGGCGCCCTCGCATCTGATGGACGCCAAACTGTTTGACTTCAAGGGCGTGAGTGCTACCGGCGTGGAAGACGAAGAAGGCGATAAGGCCTTTGACTCCGAAGAGTTCACGGCACCCAGCCTGCCGGGCCTGCAGTCGATTCAGCTGGTTCAGGCCTGACCATGCGAAGCGTCACACGTCTGTTTGCTGCCGTGGCCATTTCGGCGTTGCTATTCGCGCTGAGTGGCTGTGCTGCGCCGCGCATGATCGACAGCGATGTACAAAGTTTTACGGCCGCCGTGCCAGCCGTACGCCCGGCCCTCTACCGCTTTGAACGCCTGCCTTCACAAGGCAACACCCCCGAGCAGGACGGTATCGAAAGCCTGGCTGCTGTGGCACTGGCTAAGGTCGGCTTGACGCGCGCCCCACTGGTCTCGGGTGCCATTAGCGGTACAGCGGCTGCAGCGCCCACAGCGTTGTATGCGGTGCAGGTCCATGTACAGATCAGTGCCATGCTGTCACCGTATGGCAGCCCTTACTACGGTGGCTTTTGGAGCCGCCATGACGGTCGCCGCTGGGGTGGTCTGGCGATGGACATGGAACCCAGTTGGTACCGCCATATGGTGCGTCTGCTGCTGCGTGATAGCAATGGTGGCCAGGTGGTGTATGAAACCATGGCCAGCTTTGACGGGCCCTGGAAT
>CAIQYP010000456.1 GCA_903876045.1 uncultured beta proteobacterium
GCATCCTTCAGTTCGAGCAAGGGGCGCAGGGCACGGCGCACCGCCCAAGTGACTGCAAAGGCCGCGCCCACGACCAGCACCAAATTGGGCAAGACCACCCGAAGCCAGAGGCGGCGAAACCACTGTATGCGCACGTCCGACCCATCGGCCAGGCGCACCGTCAGCTCGCCGGGAGAGCCAATGATGCGCTGACTAACAATGCGGTACACCACGCCTTGATGCTCCACACTGGAAAATTCAGGTTCGTAGGTATTAGGTGGATAGTCAGCCAGCCAGGACTCACCCAGAAGCACCTTGCCGTCGGTATTGAGAATGGCATAAGCCGCCCGCCCTTGCCGCGCCGCCAAAAATTCGGCGATCTCTTCGGTCATGTGGAAGTCGGGCGTCTGGGGTGGCCAAGCACCACGTGCATGAATCGAATCCGCCAACTGCGGCACCATGGTCAGCAGCTGCCGATCCTGCTGGATGGCCGCGGTATCCGCCAACTGGAAATCAAACCAGGTATTGAGGGCGGCCAATAGCAACAAGGGAGCCAGCAACAGCAGCAGCAAGCGCCTTTGCAGGCCCGGCCCGACTGTGACTTGCTGGTCCTGTGTCAAGCTGCGCCCACCCGCTCCAGCCTGTAGCCAAAGCCGCGAATCGAACGCAAGGCTATGCCGTGTGGCTCTAGCTTGGCACGCAAGCGCGAGATGTAGACCTCCACCGCGTTGGGCGTGATCTCCTTATCCCAACCGGTGAGTGCCTGTAGCAGCTTGTCCTTGTTGGCAGGCTTTGGGGCTTGCAGCATCAAGTACTCCATCACCGTCCACTCGCGTGGGCCCAACTCCAGCGGCTGTTTGATAAGCGTGCCTTCACCCGCGCTGCCATCGGCATGCATTTGAATGCTGGCCTGGCGCAAGGCGGTGTCGAGTTCAAGCGGACCAAAGCGCAGCACCGCCGAAGTTGCGGCCTGCGAGCGGCGCAACAGGGCGCGAAGGCGGGCCAGCATCTCGGGTAGTTCAAAGGGTTTGACCATGTAATCGTCAGCGCCCTTGTCCAGACCCTGCACCCGGTCCTGCAAGGCATCCCGCGCAGTGAGGATCAACACCGGCATGGTGTGGCCCCGGTCGCGCAGAGCCTGCGTTAACTCCAGCCCGTTCATGGCAGGAAGGCCAATGTCAATCACCGCGATGTCAAACGCGTCCGATTGCGTGACTTCCAAAGCGCGCTCGGCGCTGCCAACCCAGTCCACCGCGTAACCGGCATTGGACAGCCCCAGCTTGATTCCGCTGGCGACCAGCACGTCGTCTTCTACCAGCAGCAGGCGCATAGCAGGCAGCGCTGAAGCGCTGGGGCCAGGTTTCCCCGCCGGGCCGCCCCAAGGGGAAACGCGCCCCCCTGGGGGGCAGAGAACCACACGCAGTGGGCGAACGTGGGGGCCATATTCAGTGTGAACGAATCATGGTGCCGAAGGCCTGATCGGTCAGGATCTCCAGCAGCAACACATGGGGCACGCGCCCATCGATGATGTGTACCGAATTGACACCACTCTTGGCCGCGTCCAGCGCGCCAGCGATCTTGGGTAGCATGCCGCCAGAGATGGTGCCATCCGCAAAAAGCTCGTCAATCCGGCGCGCAGTCAGGTCTGTCAGCAGCTTGCCTTCTTTATCGAGCACACCGCTGATGTTGGTCAGCATCATCAGTTTTTCGGCCTTCAGCACGGTGGCCAACTTGGCGGCTACAACGTCAGCATTGATGTTATAGCTCTCGTTGTTTTCGCCAAAACCGATCGGGCTGATGACGGGGATAAAGGCGTCGTCTTGCAGGGCCTTGACCACGCTGGGATCCACGCTGATGATGTCGCCCACCTGGCCAATGTCGTGCTCAATGCTGGGGTCTACGTTGTCGTGCAACTTCAGCTTTTGCGCGCGGATCATGCCGCCGTCACGCCCGGTAAGGCCAACGGCCTTGCCGCCAGCCTGGTTTATCAGGCCCACAATATCCTGCTGCACCTCACCGCCCAGTACCCACTCCACGACTTCCATGGTGGGTGCGTCGGTCACCCGCATGCCTTGAATGAACTCGCCCTTCATGCCCAGGCGCTTCAGGGCACTCTCAATTTGGGGGCCACCGCCGTGCACCACCACCGGGTTAATGCCGACCAACTTCAAAAGCACCACATCTTCGGCAAAGGCCTTTTGCAGGGCCGGGTCGGTCATGGCGTTGCCGCCATATTTGATGACCATCGTCTTGCCATGGAACTTGCGGATGTAGGGCAAGGCCTGGGCCAGGATTTCGGCCTTGTCGCCGTTGGTTATTGACGTAGAGATGGGGTCAGACATGGTTCAGAAGTCCCGAAAAATTTGACTAAAACTAAAACAAATTGTGCCTGATGACTGAGGCAACCCGCAGTGCCAGGGCACGAGGCCGAATCAGCCGGACTGATAGCCTTGAACGTGGCGCAGAAATACGGACTTGATGCCTTCAGCACTGTTCTGCCGGGCTGCCGCCAACAATACTTCCAGTTCGGGTTGCAACTGTGCCCATGGCAGAAACGGTTCGCGCGCTTTCATGATGCGCGGGTGCCCGGTCGGCTCCGGATTGTCGCCAATCAACAACTCTTCGTACAACTTTTCTCCAGGGCGCAGTCCGGTGACGGCAATCTCAATGTCGCCCTGCGGGTTGGTCGCGTTGCGCTCGCTCAGGCCGGACAGATGCAACATGCGCCGCGCCAGATCGATGATCTTGATGGGCTGGCCCATGTCCAGCACAAAAACATCGCCGCCCTGCCCCATGGCACCCGCCTGCAGCACCAACTGGGCCGCCTCGGGAATGGTCATAAAGAAGCGAGTGACTTCGTAGTCGGTTACCGTGAGCGGACCACCTGACGCCATTTGTTTGCGAAACAAAGGAACCACACTGCCGCTTGAACCCAGCACATTGCCAAAGCGCACCATGGAAAACAGCGTTTGCGGCTGGGACTGGGCATAGGCCTGCAGCACCAACTCGGCCATGCGCTTGGTTGCACCCATCACATTGGTGGGGCGCACTGCCTTGTCCGTGCTGATCAACACAAAGCGGTGCACACCAGCAGCAACAGCAGCTTGCGCCATGTTCAGTGTGCCAAACACGTTGTTGCGCACGCCTTCGCCCGGGTTGTCTTCCACCATGGGCACATGCTTGTAAGCGGCTGCGTGATAGACCGTGGCAGGACGGTAGTTTTCAAATACAAATTGCAGACGTTCTGGGTTGGAAACGCTGGCCAGCAAAGGTACCAATTCGACCGTGGAGCCCAAACTTTCGCACAGGGCCTGCAACTCCTGGTGAATGGAATACAGGCCAAACTCGTTGTGGTCCAAAAGCAGCAGTTGGCGAGGCCTTTGCTCTACGATCTGGCGCGTCAACTCGCTGCCGATGCTGCCCCCGGCGCCACTCACCAGCACCACTTGACCTGCCAGATCTTTGGCCAGCAAATCGGTGCGTGGCGGCACGGGCTCGCGGCCCAGGAGATCTTCAATGTCGAGTTCGCGGAAGTCCTGCACGGTGACCCTGCCAGAAGTCAGGTCAGCCATACTAGGCAGGGAGCGCACATGCACCGGCAAGCCTTCTAACGATTGGATTATTTTGTTGCGCCGCTCGCGCGTGGCGCTTGGCATGGCCAGAAGGATGTCGGTAATCTTGTGGCGAGGCACCAAAGTCAATATGTCATCTGATCTAAAGATCGGCAGGCCATTGATGCTGCGGCCCACCTTGGCGGCGTCATCATCCACGAAGCCGACCAGTTTGAACTGACCGGACACCTGCAGGGCGGAAGCAGTTTGCACGCCTGCGGTGCCAGCGCCATATATCAGCAGCCTGCCGTCATGATGGCCTGACCCCAGAACCGGGAGGCCTGCCAGCCAGAAGCGGGCCATGGCTCGGCTTAGACCCACCAACATCAAAAAAATCAAAGGCTGAATCACCCCCAGCGTGCGGGGAACGCCGAGCCAGTGCTTCCAAAGCAGCACCGCCGTGAGCAATACCGAATACAAGAGCACCGCCTTGGCCGTGGCATTCAAGGCGGCCTGACCGGTGTATCGGAAGATGGCCCTGTACAGGCCGAACCGCACGAATATAGGAATCGCAAGCGCAGGCGTCAGGAGATACACATACCACTGCGCGTCAACTGGCCACGCCCAAACATCCAAGCGCAAACCGAAGGCTAGCCAGGTGGCCAGAAAAGCCAGGCAAATATCGACCATTGCCACCACGGCCTGTTTGCCCCATCGGGGCAGGGTCAAGACCTGGCTACGCACGGTGCAGCATTGAATGGGAAGCTGTGCCAGGCGTCACAGGACACGCTTCAAGAAGTCCTGGAAGGCGATAGACAAGCCCTGGGGAAGATCGGTCTTGGCACTCCAGCCCAAAGCGTTGAGCTTGCTACTGTCCATCCACTTGCGTGGTGCACCGTCGGGCTTGGTGGTGTCAAAGGTGACGGCGCCGGTGTAGCCCACCGCTTGTGAAACCGCATGCGCCACTTCGGCAATGGTGACATCGCTGCCCGAGCCCACGTTGATGTGGCTTTGCATGGGCTTGGTGTGCGCTTGATACGTCGCCAATGGCAATTGCATGACGAACACGCTGGCGGCGGCCATGTCATCGACATATAAGAATTCGCGGCGTGGTGTGCCGGTGCCCCAAATGGCGACCTCGGGCGCACCGCGGACCTTGGCTTCATGAAAGCGACGAATCAGCGCCGGTATCACATGGCTGTTTTCCGGGTGGTAGTTGTCGCCCGGGCCATAGAGGTTGGTGGGCATGACACTTCGGTAGTCGCGCCCATACTGGCGGTTATAGCTCTCGCACAATTTGATGCCGGCAATCTTGGCCACACCGTAGGGCTCGTTGGTTGGCTCCAGCAGGCCCGACATCAGTGCGTCTTCGGTCATGGGCTGGGCAGCAAGACGCGGATAGATACAACTGGAACCCAGGAACAACAACTTTTGAACGCCATGGGTGTGTGCCGCATGGATCACGTTGGCCTGCACCATCAGGTTGTCGTAAATAAAGTCAGCCGGGTAAGTGTTGTTGGCATGAATGCCACCAACCTTGGCAGCGGCCATATAGACCTGCGTGGGCCGCTCATTAGCAAAAAAGTCTTGCACTGCCTTCTGATTGCACAGGTCTAATTCTGTGCGGCTGCGCCTAACGATTTGTTCCGAGGGAACACCTTGTGCCAGCAGGGCACGCACGATGGCTGAGCCGACCATGCCGTTATGGCCGGCGACAAAGTATTTCTCAGTTTTCATGGCCCGCCGCAACGGAATAGCCATGGCTCTTTAGCAAGGCGTGGCACGTGATGCCGACGATCAGGGCGACCTTGGGCCTGTGGAGGCTGAAAGTGAGGTTCAACATATAAATTTGATTCTATCTTCGCGGATCTGATTGCTTGGCTCATGGAGCATTTGGTAGCGTGCGCAAGATTGGTTGGTAGCGGCAGCGGATTGCGACTTTTAGATCGTGACTGAGGGTATTTTGTGGAGCTGTGCGTTCTTGGTAAGGACGAGGTCCAGAGTAACCATGCCCTTTGCCTTGGCTTCGATAGCGCAGGCCAAATGAAGTGCATCACCCGCGCGCAAACCGGTTGTTGATTTCATAGTCAGGACAGCCGCTTTATGAAATGTCTTTATTTCCACCGGCAGCAGCAACAAGTCGTTGGCGCAAATGCGCTCAAACAACGTCCAAGCTGCCTGCGCCTGCTCTTCATTCAACTGGCCAGTTCGTTGCTTGAGTCCCATCGCGCTTGCAAATTCAGTGACACACCACGCCGCAGATACCAGTTCTTCAGTGCAGTTTTGGTACCACCTGACTGCATCAATCGTCTTAGCCTCGTTAGTACAAAGCGCCACCAGGACACTTGTATCGATATACAGCATCAATATCGCGCCGCGCCACGTAGCAACTCTATGACAGAAGTGCCCAATGGCAATGTTTCGCGCTTTTGTAGCAACTCTTTTGCGAACGCTTGGCGACTCCATTGGGCAGGACGTAGGTTCAAAGCACCGTCGGCACTGAGGTGCGCCTCGAACTGGTCGCCTTCCTTGATACCTATTTGCCTCACATAGTCCGCAGGTATGCGGACAGCTAAGCTGTTACCCCACTTCGAAATTTGCAAGTTCATCATGGCAATAGATATACGTTGTTGTATCTACATTATAAGCCAGCAGGGCACGCACGATGGCTGAGCCGACCATGCCGTTATGGCCGGCGACAAAGTACTTTTCAGTTTTCATGGCCCACCGCAACGGAATAGCCATGGCTCTTTAGCAAGGCGTGGCGCTTGGCCTGGCTTAGGTCGTTGGCCACCATTTCTTTGCACATCTCTTGCGCTGTGATCTCAGGCACCCAGCCCAACTCAGCCTTGGCGCGGCTGGCGTCCCCTAGCAGAGTTTCCACTTCCGCCGGGCGGAAATAGCGCTGGTCAACCTTAACCAGCACATCTCCCACCTTGACTGCCGGTGCACTGTCGCCCGTAATGGCTACCACCACGGCTTGTTCGTCCACGCCATCACCTTCAAAGCGCAGCGTGATACCCAAGGCCTCGGCCGTCCATTGAATGAACTCCCGCACGCTGTATTGCTTGCCGGTGGCAATGACAAAATCTTTGGCCACATCCTGCTGCAGCATCATCCACTGCATGCGCACGTAGTCTTTGGCATGCCCCCAGTCACGCAGGGCGCTCATGTTGCCCATGTAAATGCATTGCTCCAGACCTTGGGCAATGTTGGCCAGCCCGCGGGTGATCTTGCGGGTGACAAAGGTTTCACCCCGGCGCGGGCTCTCGTGGTTGAACAGCACGCCGTTACAGGCATACATGCCATAGGCCTCACGGTAATTGACCGTTATCCAGTAGGCGTAAAGCTTGGCCACCGCATAGGGGCTACGCGGGTAAAAAGGGGTGCTTTCCTTTTGCGGAATCTCCTGCACCATCCCGTACAACTCACTGGTCGAAGCCTGGTAAAAGCGTGTCTTCTTCTGCAAGCCCAATAGACGAATTGCCTCAAGTAGCCGCAGCGTACCCATGCCGTCCACATCGGCGGTGTATTCAGGGCTCTCGAAACTGACCGCCACATGGCTTTGCGCGCCCAGGTTGTAAACCTCATCCGGCTGCACCTGTTGAATGATGCGGGTCAGGTTGCTCGAATCGCTCAAGTCACCGTAATGCAGTTTGAGCTTGGGGCCACCCTCCACCTCAAAGTGCGGGTCCTGGTAAATGTGATCGATGCGATCGGTATTAAAGGAACTGGCCCGGCGCTTGATGCCATGCACCTCGTAACCTTTTTCGAGCAGGAGTTCCGCCAAATAGGAGCCGTCTTGGCCGGTGATGCCGGTGATGAGGGCGACCTTGGGTATGACGGGGCTTACCGGGGGGCTGAGAGAGTCGTTCAACATATGCAATTGATTTTAGCCCTGCGCATTCGCGAATTCATTCAACGAGGTA
>CAIQYP010000457.1 GCA_903876045.1 uncultured beta proteobacterium
AGGCGTACTCCGAAGCTACCCTGCTAGCGGTTACAGGCTTTCAGCCAAGCAGTGAGCTGTCATTGACTGATTTGCGCGGAATGGCGTCAAGGATTGCAGATTACTACCACGGCAAGGGCTATTTTGTAGCGCAAGCTTATTTGCCGGCTCAGGACATCAAGGATGGTGTTGTGACCATTGCCGTGATCGATGGCAGCTACGGCCAAGTCAAACTCAACAACCAAACCAACATCTCAAGCCCCCTGGCCTACGGTCTACTGGGCGGCCTCAACAGCGGTGATCCGGTGCTTGCCGGCCCACTGGAAAACAGGCTGCTCCTGCTGTCGGACCTGCCAGGCGTGAATGTCAACTCTACCTTGGTGCCCGGCGCCTCGGCGGGAACGTCCGACCTGCTTGTCAATATGACTCAGGGCGATCGAATTAGTGGAAGCGTGGATGCCGACAATGCCGGCAACCGCTACACCGGCGCCAACCGAATTGGGGCCACGATCAATTTCAATGAGCCGCTTGGCTTAGGCGACGTCGCTTCACTGCGTGCGCTAACTTCCGGCACGGGGCTGAACTATGCCCGCGGGTCTTACCAGTTGCAATTGGGCAAGGCCACGGCTGGCGTTGCCTACAGCGCGCTTGAATACAAACTCAGCGGCGGTAATTACGACGGTCTAGGCTATAACGGCACAGTCCAGGTCGCCAGCATTTACGGCAGCTATCCATTGATCCGCTCACGAAACGACAACCTGTATGCTGGGCTGAATTACGACGACAAGACCTTTAACGATAGGCGTGACTCGACGACCTACAGTGATAAAAAGGCCCAGGTCCTGACGGCCAGCCTCTACGGCAACCAGCGCGATAGTTTTGGCGGTGGCGGTGTGACCAACCATTCTCTGGCCTTGAGCGCTGGCAACATCGATGGCGACAACGCCGTCACCAACGGCTATTTCAACAAGCTCGGCTTCAGCCTGTCGCGCTTGCAGCGTTTGACAGATAAGGTCTCTCTATCGGCCGCAGCCACTGGGCAGTTTGCGTCGAAACGACTGGACGCTTCAGAACAAATGAAGTTGGGTGGTATGTACGGCGTGAGAGCCTACCCGGAAGGGGAATCCTATGGGGACGAAGGTTATGTCCTCAATTTGGAAGCTCGCCTGCAGTTGCCCAAGTATTCGGAGCAGCTTCCAGGGCAAATTCAGCTGATCGGCTTTATTGATACCGGCACAGTAAGTGCGTACGGTGAAGCCGGAACTCGGCGCACCCTAAGCGGCGCGGGCATCGGCGTCAACTGGTCAGATACCAATAACTTCATGTTGCGAGCCTATTACGCCTTCAAGCTGGGTGACGAAAAGGCGACATCGGCACCGGACGAATCTGGCCGATTCTGGATTCAGGGCGTCAAGTATTTCTGAATGGAGTGAGCGTGAAAACCATGCACATCCACAGTATTTAAATGACCTAGGAATATCAAAATGAACTGTACTTATCGATCCATCTGGAATGAGACTAGCGCAACCTTTGTGGCTGTTTCCGAAAACGCCAAAAGCGCAGGCAAAAAGACTTCTTCGTGCAGGAGCGCCACGGGCGCGGGTGCTCGGTTGCAGTTGCAAACCTTGGCGGTGGCCATGATGCTGTCATTTGCCAGCAACGTATTTGCCCTGCCTGCGGGGGGAGCAGTGGTCGCAGGCGGCGCCAGCATCAGCACAGGGGCTGGCAGCACAATCATCAACCAGACCACGCAGAACGCGGCCATCAACTGGCAGAGCTTCAATGTCGCGCCCGGCGAGGCAGTGACCTTCAAGCAGCCCAACAGCACCTCAGTGATCCTTAATCGCGTGCTGGGCGCAGATCCATCC
>CAIQYP010000458.1 GCA_903876045.1 uncultured beta proteobacterium
CAATCTGGCCGTTGGCACCGACGATCAGAATCTTGGGGCTCATGTTTTGGTTCCACCTATCAAGCCGAGTTCACGCCCGGCCTGGGTAAACGCAGACACCGCCTGCTCCAGATCAGAGCGCGTGTGCACGGCGCTCATCTGCACGCGAATGCGTGCTTGCCCCTTGGGCACCACGGGGAAGAAAAATCCCACCACATAAATTCCCAATTCCAGCATGCGCGCAGCCAACTTTTGCGCCAGTTCCGCCTCATAAACCATGATCGGAACGATGGCGTGCTCGCCCGGTTTAATGTCAAAGCCAGCCGCGGTGATGGCCTGGCGGAAGAATCGCGTGTTGTCCTCCAGTTGGTCGCGCAGTGCGGTCGAACCTTCCAGCAAATCCAGCACCGCCAATGAAGCGCCGACAATGCTCGGAGCCACCGTATTAGAAAACAAATAGGGCCGCGAGCGCTGGCGCAGCAGTTCCACAACTTCGCGGCGCGCGCTGGTAAATCCACCCGACGCACCGCCCAACGCCTTACCCAAGGTTCCGGTGATGATGTCCACTTTGCCGAACACGCCCCGGAACTCGTGGGTGCCGCGCCCGGTCTGGCCCATGAAGCCGCTGGCATGGCACTCGTCCACGCCCAGCAGCGCATCAAAGCGGTCGCAAAGGGCACGCATGGTGTCGAGTTGGGCGACAGTGCCATCCATGGAAAAAACACCATCGGTAAACACCAGCACATGGCGTGCACCACCGGCACGGGCTTCTGTCAGGCAGCGCTCGAGATCAGCCATGTCGTTGTGCGCATAGCGAAACTTGCGTGCCTTGCACAGTCGAATGCCGTCGATGATGGAGGCATGGTTCAGCGAGTCGCTGATGATGGCGTCTTCCTCGCCCAGCAGCGGCTCAAACAAACCGCCGTTGGCATCAAAGGCGGCGGCATAGAGAATGGTGTCCTCCATGCCCAGAAAGCGTGACAAGCGCGCCTCCAGCGTCTTGTGCAAATCCTGTGTGCCACAGATAAAGCGCACCGAGCTCAGCCCATAGCCGTGCGTGCGCAGCGCCTCATGCGCGGCTTCCACCACGGCCGGATGCGAAGACAGGCCCAAATAGTTATTGGCGCAGAAGTTCAGCACCGCGCGCTCGCCCCCGTCCGAAGTCTTAATGCGGATGTGCGCGCCCTGGGGAGTAGCGATGATGCGCTCGGACTTGTACAAGCCAGCGGCGCGAATGCCCGCCAGTTCATTGCTCAAATGGGAATAAAAGGAAACGTTGGTAGTCATAGCAGCACCTATTGGTTGGAGTCTGGCACAATGGTTCGACAGTTTTCACAAATTCAATATATCGAATTATATTCCGCTATATCGAACATAACAAGCACCCACCGGAGCCCGTCATGGCCAGCAAGAAACCCGCGGAAGCCCCCAACGAACCGCCCCGTGTGGGCGACACACTGGCTGCCCTGCGCCAAGCCCACGCGCTTTCGCTGGACGAACTCTCACGCATGGCAGGCGTATCCAAATCCATGCTGTCCCAAATCGAGCGTGCTCAGGCCAACCCCACCGTGGCGGTCGTCTGGCGTCTAGCCAATGCGCTGGGCGTTCCGATTGCTGAACTGCTGGGGGCAGCACCCGTGGCTCCTGCCGCACCAGCCATAACACTGGTGCGAACACAGGCCACACCGTCTCTGCGCAGCCCCGACGGGTTGTGCGAGTTGCGCATTCTCGGACCTGTCGAAATGGCGGGACAGTTTGAATGGTACGAACTGCGGCTACTACCTGGCGGCGTACTGGATTCACAGCCACACGAGTCTGGCACTCGCGAACACCTGACAGTCGCCTCCGGCAGCATGGAGCTGCAGGTAGCCGATGCTATCCAGAAACTCAAGCTGAGTGAAACCGCGCGCTACCCGGCTGACTGCAACCACGCAATTCGCAACAACGGCAAGACTGCCGCCAGTGCGTGGCTTGTCGTGATCCACCCAATCTGAAGGCACAATCGATGCCATGAAAAATACACGCAAACTCGCCAAGGGAGGCATACGCAACGGCTCTGCCCTGCGGCAAGAAATCCCCCACACGGCGGACGAGTTGGAGGCTGACGCCTACCGACTGGCCTTTTCTGACACCGAATTTTTGCTGCGCCGGGAAACGCGCGGTATTCGTATCCAGCTGGAGATGCTCAAGCCCGATCTGGATCAGACAGCACAAGGCATAAACGACACGGTGGTGGTTTTTGGCAGTGCACGCTTTAAGTCACCTGAAGAAGCACAGACGATGCTGCAGGCGGCTCAAATCGACGGTGACGCCGAACAACTAGCTGATGCGCAGCGCCAAGTGCGCAATGCCAGACACTACGATAACGCCCGCCTTTTTGCCCGCCTGGTAGCTGACCACAGCCTGAAAAGCGCACCTGAAAATCGCCTGTTCATTTGCACCGGCGGCGGCCCCGGCATCATGGAAGCCGCCAATCGTGGCGCCTTCGAAATGGGTGCACCCACGGCCGGCCTGAACATCACGCTGCCGCATGAACAGCATGCCAACCCCTACGTCACGCCTTCACTGAGCTTCAAGTTTCACTACTTCGCCATCCGCAAGATGCATTTCCTGATGCGTGCCAAAGCGTTGGTGGCCTTCCCCGGTGGATTCGGCACGCTGGATGAACTGTTTGAAGTGATCACCCTGGTGCAGACGCAAAAAGCCAAACCAGTGCCCATCATTCTGTTTGGCACCGATTACTGGAAGCGCCTGATTAATATGGATGTGCTGGTAGAGGACGGCACCATTTCGCCGCAAGATTTGGATTTGATTCAGTACACCGATGAACCGGCAGAAGCATGGCAGATGATCCGAGCTTTTTACGATTTGCCGGAAACCTGAACATTTTTTACTCCCCCATTTTTTTACTCCCCCATCCCCCCGCCCCTTACCCCCCGTCGGGGTAAGGGGAGCCTAAGACGGACAGCCGATTTTGCTTTTTAGCTTCGGCTACGCGATCACTGGGAACTGTTCTTTCGGGTTGGGTTTAAGCCCGGCTTTGGTTCCAGTGACGACACTGACCAAATGAGCCTTTGCACTTTTCACTTTGCACTTTACGTTTAGTGCACTAGCGCACTTCAAAAAAGCCCGCCTCTTACGCCACAACCTTCTGGCGCACCCCATCAAAAACAGAAACCGCGATTGCGCCCCCCAAGTAATTCCGCATTCGGCGAGAAGAGCCCAAATCGGCTGTCCGCCTTAGGCTCCCCTTACCCCGACGGGGGGTAAGGGGCGGGGGGATGGGGG
>CAIQYP010000459.1 GCA_903876045.1 uncultured beta proteobacterium
ATCACTAGCAGATTTCATTTGGAAGAATGCTGAAGACCTTTGGGGCGACTTCAAACACACGGACTTTGGCAAGGTCATCTTGCCGTTCACGTTGTTGCGTCGTCTGGAATGCGTACTGGAGCCGACCCGTCAAGAAGTCCGCGATGCCAACGCGCTCCATAAGGACACCGGTATTGATATCGATCTGATCCTGCGTCAGTGCACCAGATTCTCTTTCTACAACACCTCCGAATATGCACTAGGCACGCTAGGTGGCACCAAGACCCGGCAGAATCTTCAAGATTACGTTGCCCATTTTTCAGACAACGCACGAATCATTTTTGACCAGTTTGACTTTTCGAATACAGTGATTCGTCTGGACAAGGCGGGGTTGCTTTTCAAGATTTGCAATAACTTCGCCGGTGTGGATCTTCACCCGGACGTAGTGTCGGACCGGGTTATGAGTAATCTGTATGAACACCTGATTCGCCGTTTCGGTGCCGAGGTCAACGAAGGTGCTGAGGATTTCATGACCCCGCGAGATGTGGTGCATCTGGCCACGTCACTGCTGCTGGATCCGGATGACGCCTTGTTCGAGTCCAATCCAGGCCTGATTCGCACTCTCTACGACCAGACTTGCGGTACCGGCGGATTCATCTCGGATGCCATGAACCATGTGGCTGATTACGGTAACCGCTTCAAGGTGCCTCCCGTCATAATTCCCTATGGTCAGGAACTCGAACCCGAAACCCATGCCGTCTGCCTGACCGGCATGCTGTTGCGCACATTGGAATCTGACCCAGGGCGCGACCTTTCCAAGAACATCAAGTTGGGAAGCACGCTTTCCAATGACAAGTTTGCTGGACAGCGATTTCACTACGGCGTATCAAATCCGCCATTCGGCAAGAAATGGGAAAAGGACCAAAAGGCGGTAACGGACGAACACAAGGACAAGAAGTTTGACGGCCGCTTTGGGCCAGGCCTGCCGCGTATCAATGACGGCTCCATGCTGTTCTTGTTGAATCTGGCCAGCAAGCTTGAACTTCCAGAAAATGGCGGCGGCCGTGCTGCCATTGTGCTTTCTGGCTCCCCTCTGTTCAATGGCGGCGCCGGCTCTGGTGAATCTGAAATCCGTCGCTGGTTGCTGGAACACGACCTGGTCGAAGCTATTGTGGCGCTTCCAACGGAAATCTTCTTCCGCACCGGGATCGGCACGTACCTGTGGATCTTGTCCAACAAGAAGCCAGCACATCGCCGGCACAAGGTGCAGTTGCTCAATGCATCGGACCTGTGGACCTCCATTAAGAATGAGGGCAACAAGCGGCGAATGATCAGTGACGATCAAATACGTCAGATCATTGACCTGTACTCAGCCGCTGAGAGCAATGAACTCAGTCGCATGGTGGACTACCGTGTATTTGGGTATCGCCGCATCAAGGTACTTCGTCCGCTTCGTATGGCTCTGCATATCAATGCAGAATCCATCGCGAAATTTAGGGAAGAAAAGGCCTGGGCAAAACTCACTGAGGAGCAGCAAACAGCATGGTTGGACGCTCTGAACTCGCACATTGGTTCAAGCAAGCCATTCTCTTGGGCCGAAACCTTTGCAACGGAAGCTGCTCAGTCGTCTGCAGTCTTTGGTAAGGTTGGAAAACCATTCATCAAGGCTCTGATCAGTGCTTTCGGGGAACGCGATCCTTCAGGCGAGGCGGTGCTCGATGCTAACGGTCAAGTGGTTGCAGACCCTGATTTGTCGGACAACGAGAACATCCCTCTCACGGAAGATATCCAGGATTATTTCGCTCGCGAGGTGCTCATTCATCTGCCGGATGCCTACATCGATCAGACGTTCCGCGATGAAACGGACAAGGCCCTTGGTAAGGTCGGCTACGAGATCAACTTCAACCGTTTCTTTTACCAGTATGTGCCGCCTCGTAAGCTGTTCGATATCGATGCTGAACTTAAGCAGGTGG
>CAIQYP010000460.1 GCA_903876045.1 uncultured beta proteobacterium
CAGCGGGTCATCCATCGTGACCACTTCACTGGCGGGCACGATATTGGCGCGAGGGTGCGAAAAACCATGCAAGGCCTCCGGCAGCCCGACCAGAATAAGGCGCGCCTCGGGGTGGGCTTCCAAGAACTGGACGCAGGCCGGCAAAGTTACCTTGGGGCCATGATCGCCACCCATGCAGTCAACAGCTACTGTGATCACCGGTGAATCGCTCACATTGAATTATTCGAAAGGCCTAAAGCGGGCCATAAAAGAAAAAAGCCCGTAGCTACAAAAAAGTAGCTTCGGGCTTCGCGGCAAGCGCAGGGCTTACTCTTCGGATTTGCTCTTGAGCACCTTGCGACCACGGTAAAAGCCAGTGGGGCTGATGTGGTGACGCAGGTGGATTTCACCGGTTGTAGGCTCCACTGCGATGCCTGGCACAACCAGAGCATTGTGCGAACGGTGCATACCGCGCTTGGAGGGAGATTTCTTGTTCTGTTGAACGGCCATTTTTGGCTCCTGGGCAATGGGTGTTGCACAGGCTGCAACACTTTTAGGTTGGAAATTTTGAGAATATACGCGTTCAGTTAAGTACGCGAAGCCTCGAATTATAGCCTATTCCTGTGCTTTCAACCAGCATCCTTCTTCTTGAGCTGCTGCAACATGGCAAACGGGTTCGGCTTTTCCTGCGCCAGACCCACAAACTCCGGGTCTGCGGCCTGCAGTTTTACTGGCTGTGGGCAGACTTCGTGCTTGGGCACCAGAGGTGTCGACATCAGAAGCTCATCTTCTATCAGTTCCAGCAGGTTGAAGGATTTACTCAGCACCAGCACGTCTTCTTCTGACTCCTCGTCTTCCACCTCGGCTAAAGCCTCCGATGCAACAAAACGAAAATCACGCTCGAAGCTGATGACCTCATCCACCGGAGTCAAACAGCGCTGACAAATCAGCGAAAGCGTAGCTTGGGCAGATAGGTGCAACCAAGGCTCATCGGCACCGGACGCATCAGAACGCATCGCTCCCTGCAAGGAATACGTAACAAAAGTCTCGCCGCCCAGACCCTGGCTTTGCTCCATCAGGCGCTCAAAGCGGGACAGGCGCTCTTCGCCAGCATGCGTGCCCTCGCTTTGTGCAAAGGCGGCAATATGCATATGGGTCGCGTCAAATTCATGTTTCATGCGGGCAGTGTAAGAGAATCAGGGCATGCACCCCTTAGCAAAAAGAAAACTCATTTTGGGCTCCACCTCGGTTTACCGACGCGAACTGCTAGGCCGCCTACGCATCCCCTTTTCGGTCGAGTCACCACACGTCGATGAAGCCGCACTCCCGGGCGAAACCCCAGCGGCATTGGCCCAGCGTCTCGCACTGGCCAAAGCGCAGGCCGTTGCTGCACGTTTTCCCGAAGCCGTAGTCATCGGCTCCGACCAAGTGGCAGATCTGGATGGAACCGCTCTGGGCAAACCCGGCGAGCATGGGCGCGCCGTGCTCCAACTGCGCCAGATGTCAGGCAGGGTGGTGGTATTCCAGACCGCCATAGCGGTCGTCTGCATGGCAAGCGGCTTTTGCCAACAGTCACTGGCCCCGGTCAAAGTCAAGTTCCGCGAACTTAGCGACGCTGAAATCGAAAACTACCTGCAGGCGGAGAAACCCTATGACTGCGCCGGCAGCGCAAAAAGCGAAGGTCTTGGCATCGCCCTTTTGGAGCGCATTGACAACGACGACCCAACCGCTCTGGTTGGCCTACCCCTGATTCGCACCGCCGCCCTGTTGCGTGCGGCCGGTATCGATTTGCTGACTTAAGCTCCCGGCCCTACCCAATGAACTCACCAGTCCACGCGCAAGACGCAAATAAGAATACCGGCACGCTTTATCTGGTGCCCGCTCCGCTCGACTTCGGCTGTGCAGAAGTCATAGCCCTGGACGCATCCATGCCACGCGGCACCCTTGAAATTGCAGCAGGCATCAGCCACTGGGTTTGTGAAAACGCGAAGTCAACCCGCGCTTACCTGAAGCGTGTGGGCGAATGCATACCCCTGTGCCAGCCAATACAAGCCATGCAATTGCAGGAATTGCCGCGCGAGGTGCATAAAAAGGGCGACCACAGTGGCGGTTTTGACGCATGCCATTTGTTACAACCCGCTGTTGATGGTCAGAACATGGGGCTGGTCAGCGAAGCCGGCATGCCCGCCGTGGCGGACCCCGGCTCATCGGTGGTGCGTGCTGCGCATGATTTGGGTATTGCCGTAGTTCCCTTGGTGGGCCCAGTTTCACTGTTGCTGGCGCTGGCGGCCAGCGGTCTGAATGGGCAAAGCTTTGCCTTTGTAGGTTATGTGCCGGCAACGCCTGCCGAGCGCGCGCAAAAAATTCGGGAATTGGAATCTCTGGCGCTAAAAACCGGCCAAACCCAAATCTTTATTGAAACGCCTTACCGTAACGCAGCACTATTGCAGACCCTGCTGCAAAGCCTGCAGCACAACACGCGACTGGCAACAGCCAGCGGCCTTACGTTAAGCCAAGCGCAATGCCACAGCGATGTGGTGAAAAACTGGAAGGGCAAACCCTGGGCACTGGATAACAGCGTGCCCACGGTATTCGCAATAGGACGCTAACGCAGGCTGGGTGATGTCTTCAAGGCACGTACCGAGCCTTCACCAATGGACGCGCCAAAGCGCTTGACCAAACGCTCAGCCACGTTGTCGCGCCGCGTGTAATCCACCAACTCTTCGGCTTTGATCACCTCACGCGCCACAAAATCCAGACTGGCCAACTGATCAGCCAATCCCATCTCAACGGCCTGTTGACCGGTCCAGAACAGGCCGCTAAAGGTTTCTGGCGTTTCCTTCAAACGGGTGCCGCGCCCGGCCTTCACCGCGGCGATGAACTGCTGGTGAATCTGATCCAACATCGTCTGTGCAAAAGCGCGCTGCTTTTCGGTCTGCGGACTAAACGGATCGAGAAAACCCTTGTTTTCGCCTGCCGTCATCAAACGCCGCTCCACTCCCAATTTATCCATCAGGCCGGTAAACCCAAAGCCATCCATCAACACCCCAATGCTGCCCACAACACTGGCCTTGTCGACATAAATTTTGTCAGCGGCCACGGCGATGTAATAGGCGGCCGAGGCACAGGTCTCTTCCACCACGGCGTACACCGGCTTCTTGTATTTGGCTTTAAGGCGGCGGATTTCATCGTTGATGATGCCTGCCTGAACCGGGCTTCCGCCAGGCGAATTGATCAACAGCACCACGCCTTGCGTGCCCGCATCTTCAAAGGCGCTTCGCATCGAAGAAATCACCAATTCAGCACTGGCCTCGCCGCCAGATGCAATTTCGCCTTTGATTTCAATGACTGCGGTGTGCGGTTTGGACACATCAGCCGGAGAACCACCGCGCTCCCAGCCAAATACTGCCAGCAGCACCAAAAACGCCAGCCAGGCAATCCGGATGCCATTGCGCCAAAGGCGCGCCTGACGTTGTTCAATCAAAGTGGCCATGGCCAACTTTTCAAGCGTGGCGCGCTCCCAATTTTCGGTAGCAATGGCTTGCGTCGCAACAGGTTCACTGCCGGCCTTGGCAGAGTTGGCTCCGGTCACGCCATCGGTGCCAGAAGGGAATTGGGGTTCAGTCATATCAGAAGTTCACCGGTTGCATTTGTTTGGCAGTATGCCAGTGCACTGTGCCATCTCGTTCAGTGGTTTCAATTTTCACCAAGCCGCCTCGACAGGGGCCGCCCTGGCAGGCTCCTGTGCGCGGGCTGTAGGTGGCACCATGGGTAGCACAGATGAGCCAATGCCCTGTCAGATCAAAGAAGCGGTTGGGCTGGTAATCCATTTCCATGGGCACGTGAGAGCAGCGATTGAGGTAGGCGTAAACATGGCCCTGGTAACGGATGGCAAATGCCAGGCAAGTTTGTCCGCAATAGATCACGTCAAAAGGAACCGCTTCGCCGCTGTTGCTCAGCGCATCAGAGTTGCACAGCGCAATCACCTGAGACTCAAATCCATCCCCCACCTTCGCCCCAAAATCAGCCATGGTTCAGCAGCCATTGCTGCAATTCAGAAACCGAATGCGCCACAAACAGAGGCGATAGTGCGACAAAGTCCGCATGGTCATGCGCGCCATAGCTCACGCCGACGCTGGGGCAACCAGCGTTGCGCGCCATCTGCAAATCGTGTGTGGTGTCGCCAATCATCAGCAAGCGTTCGGGCGGCACACCAAATTCGGCCATCAGTTCCTGCAGCATCAGCGGATGCGGTTTGCCGGCGGTCTCGTCGGCGGTACGGGATGCGTCAAACAGCCCCTGCAATTCCTCGCGGGCCAACGTTTCGTCCAGACCTCGCCGACTCTTACCCGTAGCCACCGCCAGAAAGTGTTGCCTACTTTTCAATTGATGCAGCATCGGCAGCACGCCGTCAAAAAGACTGATGTCGTTCTGGTGCAAGGTGTAATGGTGCTTGTAGCGCTCGCCCAGCAGCGGATATTTTTCCCTGGGCACATCCGGCGCTGCATGGGCCAGTGCCGCCATCAGGCCCATGCCAATCACATACGACGCATCGGTGTCGCTGGGCACCGTGCCACCCACGTCGCGCACCGCTTCCTGGATGCAGCGCGTAATGATGGCGGTGGAGTCGAAAAGCGTTCCATCCCAATCAAAAGCGATCAGGTCAAATTGGCGCTTGGGCGCCACCAGAGAATTAGGCATTTAGATAGGCTACTCAGCGCTTGGGGGCAAGGCAAACCGCAAGAACGCGGCAAGGTCTGCAGGCAATTCTGCCTGCAATTCGACGCGCTTACCGGTGCCGGGGTGATTGCACTGGAAGCGCCAGGCATGCAAGAACATGCGCTTGAGGCTACCCGGGCCGCTAGCCTTGGCCAACTCCTTGTTGGCATCAAAATTTCCGTACTTATCGTCCCCGGCGATCGGCATTCCCTCAGAGGCAAGGTGCACACGAATCTGGTGCGTGCGACCCGTTTTGAGAGTGACCTCCAACAAGGAATAGGGTTTTGCAGCGTCCGGTTCAGTGGTGCCTCGCAGTTTGACCATCGTTAGCGAAGGCATGCCGTCCGGGTCTTCCTTGGCTACCACTTTGACGCGCCGCTCACCGCCTTCGACCTGACCGTCCTTACCCGGCAGCACGTATTTGTGCAACGGCTTGCTCAAGACCTTGAGCTTTTCCGGCCACAGCCCCAACACCAACGCCAGATAAATCTTGCCGGTTTCACGCTCGCGGAACTGATCCTGGAGGTTTTTCAAAGCGCTGCGCTTCTTGGCTACCAGCAAGACACCGGAGGTTTCGCGGTCAAGCCGGTGCACCAGTTCCAGAAAATGGGCACGCGGCCTGGCCATTCGCAACTGCTCAATTACACCAAAACTGACGCCCGAGCCACCATGCACGGCCACGCCAGCGGGCTTGTTAATGGCCAGAAAGAAATCGTCTTCAAATAGAATGGGAAAGTCCTTGGCTGGAACAAAGCCGGTACCCGACAAAGCAGCGCTGCCACCCTGCCCTGAGTTGCCCGCCTTGGCCACAAGCGCAGCCATGGTCTGAGCCTTCTCTTCGGCCCGGTCCGACACGCGTACCGGAGGCAGGCGCACCGAGTCACCTGCTGCAATCCGTGTGTCGGCGCTAACCCGGCCCTTATTAATGCGCACCTCGCCGCTACGAATGATGCGGTAAACGTGCGTTTTGGGCACGCCCTTGAGTTGGCGCATAAGGAAGTTATCCAGGCGCTGGCCTGCAGAATCTTCATCTACGGTAAGTGTTTGTGACTGGGGAACAGTGGAAGTCAGA
>CAIQYP010000461.1 GCA_903876045.1 uncultured beta proteobacterium
CTGCCAGAGGCTCACGCGCACCACGCTGCCCGGGCTGCCGCGTCATCTTCAGCCATTGCCTGTGCGATTTACGCCCTGCGCTGCAAACACGCGCCGGCATGTGCCTGATCATGTGCGACATCGAACCGCTCAAGCCCAGCAACACCGGCTGGCTGATTGCCGATGTGGTAACGGACACCAGCGCTTTTGGTTGGGCTCGCACGGTGGTGGAGCCCGCACTGCTAACCCTGCTGGCCGACCCGCAGTGGCAACCCTATGTGGTGTTTCCTGGCGAGTTTGTGGCAGACACCGAGCGTGTGGTGACCGAACTGACCGAGCAACCAGGCAAGAAGCCACTCTTCATCCTGCTGGACGCCACCTGGCCCGAAGCCTGCAAGATGTTTCGCAAAAGCCCTTACCTGAATCACTTGCCGGTGCTCAGCCTGCAGCCCGAGCAACTCTCGCGCTACAGACTGCGCCGCTCCAAGCGTGACGACCATTTATGCACTTCAGAGGTCGGCGCGCTGTGCCTGGCCCTGGCCGGCGAGCAACACGCCGCCGACACGCTGAAAGCCTATCTGGACGTGTTCACCAACCACTACATGAATGCCAAGCATTCGGTGCCGCCGGATTGGGAAGACACCGCGCACCTGCGGCTGCGGGAACTGGGTTTGCAGGTGGATTTGAAGCGCGCTGCACTGTCTGGAAAGTGACATTCAGCTTTCAGAGCCTGCCTCCCATACGTCGAATAAGTCCCTGTTTACCCCTTACTTTTCGGGATTCATGTGATCCAGTGGCCTAAGTCGGAAGTTCACATTGCCGATAACCAAACCAGGAGGTACGCAATCATGCAAGCCATTAGTTCAGCCACACTCACAACCGTCGCAACCCCGGTTGGAAGCACTAGCCAAATTGCGTTCCTGCAAAAGCAGCTCAAAGACTTGACGCAAAAGGTTAAGGACCTGGCTACGAATTCCAGCCTGGATGCCAAGGCCAAACAGCAGGAGACGCAGCTGTTACAAACGCAGATCGCTGCCGTACAAGCTCAGATCGAAGCCATACGGGACCAACAACGTCAGGCCCAGATGAACAAAACGTTCCTGGCAGCGATGAAAAATATGACCAGGCCTCAGGACGGCACAAAGACCAGAAACGTGGTGACCGCGAACCTAGTGGACGCCTACGCTTAGGGCAGACCATCCACTGCGGTCGATTGACGGATGTTTCAAGCAAAAGGCAGCGCCGACAGCACCGCACCCTGTACCCCGTTTGGCGCATGCACCTCCAGGCGACCTCCGGCCTCCACCGCTTGGCGATTTATTTGGGCAAGCCCGATGGTTCGGCCCAAACGGGGTGAGTAAACCACCGCCGACATCGTGCCCACCACATTGCCGTTGGCAGACACAGGCACCCGCTCAATCAAAGGCCAGGCCGAGGGCGCCGTGCCATCCAGAATCAAGCCCACAAACAAGCGAGCCGGCCCATCGGCGACAACCTTTTGCAATGCCGCCTTGCCGATGTAATTCACAGCGGTATCTACGTCCACGTACTTACCCATATTGGCCTCGAAGGGGTTGCTGTCCGGCGTGGTATCGCCGCCCCAGGACAAGAGGCCGCTTTCCACCCGTTCGATGTGATTGGGCGCACCCGGCCCGATGCCATATTCCTGGCCCGCCGCTTTCACCAGTTCCCATAGCTGATCGCCTTTGCTTGCGTCACGCAAGAAAAGCTCGAACCCACCCTGCTTGCTCCAACCCGAACGGCAGAGCACCAGCGGTATGCCTTGCAAGTCGGTTTCGATGCATCCGAAGTATTTGATCGCGCGAATCTGTTCGCCAAACAACCTGGCCACCACGTCTTCGGCCCTGGGCCCCTGCACAGCCAGCGGTGAGACATCAGGCTCGCACACATTCACATCAAACTGCCCTTCACCGGCTACCGCGCGAACCCAGAGCAGCATGTCGCTGTCGGCCAGTGAGAACCAGTAACGGTCAGAGAGCTTGAGCAACACAGGGTCGTTCAACAAACGCCCCTGGTAATCGCACATGGCCACATACTTACCCTGCCCGGCCGTCATTTTGGATAAATCTCGGGCACTTAAATGCTGCACCAACCTGTCGGCATCCGGGCCGGACACTTCAACCTGCCGCTCCACGGCAACATCCCACATGGCTACGCCGTGCATCAAGCGGTGCAACTCGGCTTCAAGATTGCCAAAGGAAATGGGCATCAGCATCTTGTTGTAAACCGTGAAGTGGGTCACGCCTTCCCGCACAGACGCCTCGTAAAACGCGGAGCGGCGAATGCGCGGGCTCATCGTCAAGGTGATCTGGCTTGAAGAAGCGGGAATGGTTGTGTGAAGTGAGTTCATAGGGTTTGCGCAATTCGGGATGGTGGCAGCGATGCTAGCCGGTTCGGGCAATCTTCACACACCTGAACAACCATCCGGCCATGCACACGCCCAAACCTTATTTCAGCGAAACCCGAAGCGCTGCGGGATCTGCCCGAGCGCGAGTTCACGTATGTCGCGGTGGATCTGCTAGCCACTCACGTCCTCAGGACATCACCTTTAAACGAATAAAGAATCGACACCACCTCATTGACTTCGGTCTGGCCGATACCTTGCGCTTGCAACGCCGCCACAAAGTCGTCAATTGCTGCAATCAACTCCTGTTCATTGGCATTCATCCCCTTATGGGTAGTACGCATGTCGCGGCCTTCGTATTGCTGGGGGCCACCTGAGCCAGCGCAGAAGAACTGGGTTCCGAGCACCTTCAGGCGGGGCAAATCTTTGCCCTGAAAGCGCGGGGCGAGCAATGGATTGACCGCATGGCGATCCAGCGCGTCGTCGACAACTGCAGTAATGCGTTCAACACCGCCGAGCCGTTGGTAAAGTGATTCAGTCATGCTATTTCCTTAGTGAAGTGAAGGTTGAGAGACCAGGATTCGAATTCGAGATCACCTGGATCGGGTTGATCGCCCCGAAGCTCCTGGCGTAACTTGGAGAGCAGGTTTGCCAACCCGCATTCAAGCCGACCGATCACATCGAGGGTCAGTGGTTCAGCCAGGGTGAGCACGGACTGTCCGCTGTCGGGAATTAAAAGTTGACGCATCGTCATGGGTACTCCTTTTTTCAAATTGCAGGCGGTAATTCGACCTGCTGAGGGAGAGCATCGCGGTGCGGTGTTCCTGAAACGTTCCTGGCTAAACGCACGGTTGCACGAACGCTTAGGCGGTAGCAAACTGCAATCCTTATGGACACCCCACTCGACAACACCGGCCCGCAATCCACCATGCACCTCGGGGTTCACCTGCTTGGCCGATTTGCAGTATTTGTCGACCACGCAGAAATCCCGGCGCAGCGCTGGCCCAGCTTGCGTGCCACCCAGTTGGTGCAACTGCTTAGTCTGGCGCCACGGCACCGGATGACCCGTGAGCAAGTCATCGACGCACTCTGGCCTGAACTTGCACCTGAGGCGGGTGCCGCCAATCTTCGCAAAGCGGCGCATCACGCGCGGCAGGCCTTGGGCCGGCACGACGGCATATTGACGCAGGGTGGCGAACTGCGACTGTGGCCAGACGGACCGTTGGCCGTCGACAGCGAAGACTTTGAGGTGCAGGCACGGGCCGCCCTCGCCCTGCGTGACCCTGAGCGATGCAAAGAAGTCGCTGCCCTGTATCCGGGCGATTTGCTGCCCGGCGCACGTTATGAAGATTGGGCCGAACCCGCACGCGAACGCCTTCACGCTTGCTTCACCGACTTGCTGCGCACCAGCGCCCAATGGGATCGATTGGCACTGGTAGAACCCGGAGATGAGCCCGCACACCGCGAGATGATGGCTGCGGAGCTTGCTGGCGGGAACCGGGCCGCCGCAATACGCTGGTATGCGCACCTGCGTGAATCATTGCAGCGGGATTTTGGCGTTCTTCCGGATGCGCAGACCGAAGCGCTGTATCAGCGTTGTGTGGCTGGACTTCAGCCTGCCAGAGCGGTTTACATCGGGCGCGAGATGTTGGTGGCGCAAGCGTTAGCCTGGTTAGGGATGGGTGCCTCCGATCGACCCGGTGCGATCGTACTGCGTGGACCGGCGGGCATTGGCAAGACCGCACTTTCCCGTGAATTCGAGGTGCAGGTCACTGGACTCGGGTGGCACGTGGTGCGTGCAAACGCGGCTCAACACGGTCGTGCCTATGCTGTTATTTCGGCGCTAGCGGAGCGCATTTTGCTTACGGACCGCAGTGCAGTGGAGCGGGTGGGCGCTCCGGCGCGCGCGGTGCTGACCTTGCTCACTCAATTTGCAGGTCCGGCTTCGACATTGCCGGGGCCCCTGAGCCGTCACCAGGTCATCGGTGCATTTCGCCGGCTCTTGTTGGCCAGTTCACAGGGAGAAAACATCCTCGTGCTGGTCGACGACGTGCACCTGGTTGATGACGCGGATGCGGATGTCCTTATACATCTCGCCAGCGCCGGTTCCCCCGTGTGTCTGGTGTTAGCCATGCGTGAGCCAGACCCGACCTCAGAGCTGGCTCGTAGCCTCAAGCGGCTCTCAGGCAGCAGCGTCATGCAAACGCTGGACCTGGAGCCGTTGGCAGACGATGAAATACGCCGCATCATCCGGCAGGCCACTCCGAAAGGCCTATCCGAAGAGACCATTGCCCGGATCGTGTGCGATGCGCAAGGCAGTCCATTTGCGGCTCTTGAGCTGGCGCGTGGTGCGAAGGCTGGAGGTGAGCAGCGCTTGCATCACACGGCAGCCGGAGCCATCATTGCCAGGCTTTGTGACGTGCCCGAGACTACGCTGGACGCGCTCAAATGGATGGCCTTGGCAGGCGACGCCTTTGATGCGCAGACTGCCGCGGCCGTGCTGCCGGACACCGAAGCACATGCGTATGCGGTGCTGGATGCCGCACTTGCGGCGGGTATTCTGGTGCTCGTCGGAACCCAATTCCGTTTTCGGCATGAGCTGGTGCGTCAGGCCCTGGTCGACCAGATTGCGCCACACCGGCGCTTGAAAATTCATCGCCAGGCCGCTCAACGGCTGGCAGAACTGGATGCCTCCCCGGTGCTGATTGCGCAGCACTGGATCGAAGGGGGCAGCCTGCGTGAATCCGTCCCCTGGTTGCTGGCTGCTGCAGCTGATGCCGTTCGCCTGGCGGCCTTCAGCGATGCATTGCGCCATCTGGAGCCACTGTTGCGTTTTCAACCGAACCATGCCGAGGGCCTGCGCCTGCGCGCAGAGGCCCTTGATGCAATGGGCCATCCGGCAGCCGTTGCGGCATATCGGCTTGCGATCGAAGCGGCAGGTGAGCCCGGGGCGCAGAATCTACGCGCCAAGAGCGCTCTTGCACAGATCAAGCAGGGAGATCCCAAGGGCGCTCTTCTGGCGCTGGAAGGCCTGAACCCGACCAGTGTGGAAGGCCGATTGTGTGATACCGATTTGCTTTCAATAGAGTAAATATGTAAAATAGCTCCTGAACTTTCGGGAGTTATTCATGAAGGATCTGATCTCCAATGACAAGGCCACTATCGCTGCCCTTGCCGAACGCCTCAAGCGTGCCCAATCCCACTCGGAGTACCAGCGGATCCAATGCGTGTTGATACGCGCCACCTTGGGTAGTTCTGCCAAGGAGATCGCTCAGCTACTTGGCTGGGCCACCACCACTGTCTATGTGATTCATTCCCGCTGGGCCAAGGAGGGTGAAGCCATCTTTGACTTGCGCGCTCGTGGTGGTCGCCACAATCAGCACCTCACTTCCGAGCAGGAGACAGCGCTGCTGGCACCGTTCACAAAGATGGCTACCAGTGGTGAGATGCTCCACGTCAGCGAGATTAAGAAGGCGCTTGAAGAACGGGTGGGAGCCCCTGTTGCGGCATCCACCGTTTACCGAATGCTAGACCGGCACGGTTGGCGAAAGGTGGTGCCCCGCCCGCGTCATCCAAAGGCTGATTTCCAAGCGCAGGACGCCTTTAAAAAAACTGCGCAGAGTGGTACGGCAAGAGGTCGTTCGCCAGGCTGAATGGGACTGCCCAGTACGGCTGATGTTCCAGGACGAGGGACGGTTCGGCCTGTTGGGAAAACCCAGACGCTGCTGGGCGCCAATTGGTGTTCGGCCCTGCGTGGGTGCTCGACTACTGCGCAAATTCAGCTACGCGTTCGCAGCGGTCAGCCCACATGACGGCGTCATGGACAGTTTGGTTCTGCCTTGGGTGAATACCGAGACCATGTCGATGTTTCTGACCATGGTCTCCGAGCGCCACGAGAACGAGTTCGTCATCATGGTCATGGACCAAGCAGGCTGGCATATTGCCGCCGGGCTTGAAGTGCCGCCCAACATGCGCTTGGTCTTCTTGCCACCCTATAGCCCCGAGATCAATCCAGCCGAACACATATGGGACACCTTGCGCGAGAACACCGTCGGCAATACCGTCTTCAGCTCCCTGGACGCCGCAGACAAGGCCCTCAGCGAGGGGCTACTGACGCTTGAATTGGATCCGCTCAGAATGCAAACCTTGACAGGCTTCGACTGGATAACATCTATCTCATTGAAAGCGAATTAGTATAATGTCATGGACTCTCGGGCGACGCCCTTCGCTGTCTTTTACGTCCGCTGCGACGAACAGGCGATTGACAGCCTGCCCCAATCCGGCACCGGTGTACC
>CAIQYP010000462.1 GCA_903876045.1 uncultured beta proteobacterium
AAGTTGACGCCGCCGGTGGTGAAGCCGCCGCCGTGCAAAATCATATACATGGCCAACGCGGTTTCAGAGATGCTGTTGGGGACCTGGTCGGTGTCCCACTGGCACTGCATGTCGCCGCGGTTCATATCGATAGAGCCGAAGATGCCCAGATCGATGGCGGTGGCGATTTCATGCTCGAAACTGTGGCCAGCCAATGTGGCGTGGTTGGCTTCGATGTTGACCTTGATTTCTTTTTCCAGACCGTGCTTCTGCAAGAAGCCGTACACCGTGGCCGTATCAAAGTCGTACTGGTGTTTGGAGGGTTCGCGTGGCTTGGGTTCGATCAGGATGGTGCCTTTGAAACCGATCTTGTGCTTGTACTCCACCACCATATTCAGGAAGCGGCCCATCTGGTTCAGTTCCTGGCCCATGCGCGTGTTGAGCAGGGTTTCGTAGCCTTCACGGCCACCCCACAGCACATAGTTTTCGCCTCCGAGTTTGAGCGTGGCGTCCATGGCTTCTTTGACTTGCAGCGCAGCAAGGGCAAAGATTTCCGGATTCGGGTTGGTGGCTGCGCCCGACATGAAACGACGATGGCTGAACAGGTTGGCAGTACCCCACAAGAGCTTCATGCCGGTGTCTTGTTGCTTCTTGGCCAGCACATCGACCATGGCCTGGAAGTTGGCCACGCTCTCGCGCGGGGTGTTGCCTTCAGGCGCCACATCGCGGTCGTGAAAGCAGTAGTACGGTGCACCCAGTTTGGCGAAGAACTCAAAAGCGCTGTCGGCCTTGGCCTTGGCTGCAGCCATGGGGTCAGCCATGTGCTGCCAGGGGCGCTCGAAGCTGTCGCCACCAAAGGGGTCAGAACCGTTCCAGCAGAAGCTGTGCCAGTAGCAGACGGCAAAACGCAAGTGATCTTCCATGCGCTTGCCGGCGACGATGCGATTCTTGTCGTACCACTTGAATGCCAAGGGGTTTTTTGATTCTGTGCCTTCAAAGGCGATCGGGGAAATGGCGTTGAAATAGCTGGTCATGGTGTTTCCTTGTGGGGTGGTCTTGTTAGTTGCAGCGCAGGCTTATTGCAATGCCTTGAGCGCTGGATAGAGGGCTTGAAATTTGGCGTAGCGCGGCGCCAGAAACGCCTGCTCTTTAGCGTCGGGGAGATAGCTTTTGCTGACGGCCGGTTGGGTGCACACCTGCGTGATCGATGCGCCGGTTGCCAACCAGCCCAGACGGGCGGCGCCAAGGGCCCCACCAGCCGTGGACTCGGCATGGGTGACGATCTCCACGTTCAATGACGAGGCCAGTTGCTGTGCCCAGAAAGCACTGCGCGCACCGCCGCCAACCAGCGACAAACGGCTCACACTGCTGCCCGCCTTCTTCAATGCGTTAAGACCGTCGGTCAAACCGAAAGTCACGCCTTCAATCACCGCATAGGCCAGTGCCGCCTGGTCGCTGCTATGACTCAAGCCATGCAGACTGCCGCGCGTCACCGCGTCGTTATGGGGTGTCCGTTCACCACTCAGGTAGGGCAAAAACAGCGGGGCTGTGGCCCGCTCATCCCAGGATAAGCCCGCTGCTTTGGCTTCGAGCTCGCTCTCAGACGCTGCGCCAAATGCCTGCCTTGCCCACTGCAGGCAGCTGGCGGCAGAAAGCATCACGCTCATCTGGTGCCAGGTTTGTGGCACGGCATGGCAAAAGGCGTGGGTGGCGCTGGCTGCATTAGGTGCAAAGCTGGGGGTCACCACAAACAGCACGCCACTGGTGCCCAACGACAGAAAGCCTGCACCGGCACTTACCGCACCCATACCTACGGCGCTGGAGGCGTTGTCGCCAGCCCCGCCGGCCACGACGATGCCGGGTTTCAAACCCATTTGTGCGGCAACGCTTGCAGATAGCTGGCCGCCGGGCGCACTGCCTTCCACTACGCGCGGCATCTGCGCCTCGGTCATGCGCGTCAGCGCAAGTAACTCCGGTGACCAGGCCCGCTTTTCCACATCCAGCCATGCGGTGCCGCTGGCATCCGACAAATCGGTGATGTGTTCGCCAGTCAGCATCAGGCGCACATAATCTTTGGGCAACAGAACCTTGGCCACTTGCGCAAACACTTGCGGCTCGTGCTTGGCCACCCAGCGCAGCTTGGGCGCGGTAAAGCCCGGCATGATCAGGCTACCGGCCAACTGTGCGGCAGAGGGCAGTTCGGCCATCATTTCCTCGCACTCCAGCGCGCAGCGCGTGTCGTTCCACAAAATGGCGGGACGCAACACTTTGTCTGCCTGATCCAGTAGCACTGCACCATGCATCTGGCCGGAAAGGCCAATCGCCTGCACCGCGCTAAAGTCACCAGGGTGCTGTTGTTGCAGCAGTTGCAGTGCATGACAGGTAGCGGCCCACCAACTGGCAGGGTCCTGCTCACTGTGGCCCGGATGAGGGCGAGAAACTTCGAGCGTAGCGCCCGCCGTGGCAATAACCTGATGCCGATCGTTCAGCAACAGCGCCTTGACCTCCGAGGTGCCAACATCAATTCCCAGATACATGATTCGCTTCTTTAAGTAGGGGTCGCAAAAATTGGTGCAGCACCAGTGCCGCAGCACCCACTGCCGCAGCCTGCACACCAAAGCGCGCAGCGCGCACTTCAGGGCTTTGTAGGCCCGCAACCCGGGCATAGGCTTGCTGGTTGGTGCGTGCTGCGTCGATAAGACTGGGGTGATCAATACAAGAGCGCCCACCCACCACAATGACGTGCGGGTTGAACATGGCATCCAGGTTTTGCAACAGCACCCCCAGATACTGACCGCCCTTCACCACACCCTGCTTGCTACCCAAGGCGCGCGCGCCAATAAATACTTCTGCACACCCCTTGCGGCCGCAAGAGCACAGGGGTCCATCGACCTGCAGAATACTGTGACCCACTTCACCGGCGGCGCCCAGGAAGCCGGTAAACAGCCGATCGTTCAGCACGATGCCGGCGCCCACGCCGATATCACAGTTGATGAATATCAGCGAGTCATCGCCGCTGCCACCAAACTCGTATTCACCCAGAGCAGCCGCGTCTGCGTCGTTTTGCAAATGGATTTCTGCCGCAGGGATACCCAACTTGGCAAACTCGGTTGCCAGCATGGCCATGAACGGCAGGTTGCGCCAACCCAGGTTCGGCGCCAGACGCACCAAGCCCAAAGCCCCGTCCACCGCACCAGGCAGGCAAACACCCACACCCGACAAAATCAGTTTCTTTTCGTCTAGCTGCCGGCATAGCACACGCACCAGTTTGCCCACCTGTTTGCAGGCATTGGCCGGGCTTTGGTCGAGCAGCGGCTCCTCGGTCTGCGTGAGGATGACTCCGCCCAGCGACACACAGACCAGACGCAGGCAATCCACGGCGATCTCGATGCCGACAAGCACGCGCTTGGTCGTGTCGAAATTCAGCGGCGTCGAAGGCCGGCCCATGCCCTGCGTGGCCACCGGGGCGGCGGCTTCGCTCAACCAATGCTCGTCCAGCAGCTCACGAACCAGCGCACTCACGGTGGACTTGGTGAGTCCACTAACGGCGGCCAGTCGCGCGCGCGAGATATCTGGCTGGCTGCGTATCAAGCGCAGCAGCACGCTGCGGTTGATACGCTTGAGCAGTTGCAAATCACCGGTAGCTTTCATTCCGTTCAGTCAGCCCCTAGTCCTACCGCAACGCTGCGCTTAGCGCGGCCGACGCTCGGTCTCAGGCTTGCCTTCGGGCTTTTTGCCCAAGATGATCATGCCCAACACCTCGTCTTCGGTCACATCCGAAGTCTTGTAGGTGCCCACCAGTTTGCCGTTCTTCATGACCGACAAGCGGTCACTCAGGGCAAACACATCGTGCATGTCATGGCTGATCAGGAAGATGCCCACGCCTTCGTCCTTGAGCTGCTCGATCAGCTTGCCCACCATGGCGGTCTCTTCCGGGCCGAGCGCCGCAGTGGGCTCGTCCATGATCAGGATCTGCGCATTGAAGTAAATGGCACGCGAAATGGCCACCACCTGGCGCTGACCGCCGGACAGACGACGCACCGGCGTGTGGTAGTTCTTGAAGTTTTTGTTCAGGCGCTGAAACACTTTGCGACCGGCCGCATCCATGCGGTGGTCATCCAGCGTATTCCACTTGGTCAGCAGTTCGCGTCCCAAAAACAAATTGGCTACAGAGTCCAGGTTGTCGGCCAGGGCCAACGTCTGATAAATCGACTCAATGCCGACCGCCTGCGCATCCGCCGGGGTGCGAATGTGTGCTTTGTCGCCGTTGATGATGACGTCACCGCTATCAATCGGATAAGCACCGGCCAGCATCTTCATCAGTGTGGATTTGCCGGCGCCGTTGTGGCCGAGCACGGCCACCACTTCACCTGGGTAAAGGTTGATGCTGACGTCGTCCACGGCATGCACGCCGCCGAAGGCCTTTTTGATGTTGCGAAGTTCGACCAGGCATTTATTGAGGTCTACTTTGGCGCGCTTGGCTGCCGCTTCTGCATTAAGGGTTTCAGTGCTCACAGTACGTCTCCAGTCCATTTGCGATAGGCCACATCAAACACGACCGCTGCGATCAAAACCTGACCGATAACGATGTAGCGCACACCCACTGACACATCGAGCAGCAACATGCCGCTGTCAATGCATTGCATGATGAGTGCACCTAAAACAGATCCTACGATGGTGCCGCTGCCGCCTGCCAACGCCGTGCCGCCAATCACAGTCGCAGCGATGACCAGGAGTTCGAGGTTGTTGCCCAACGTATTGGTGCCTGCATTGAGGCGAGCGATAGATACCACCGCTGCGATGGTCAGCAACACGGCGACCAAAAGGAAGAGTTGCATCGTGACGCGCTTAACCGGAATACCCACCAGCGCTGCGGCATCCGGGTTGCCACCCATGGCAAACACATAGCGACCAAAACGGGTGCTCTTCACTAGAAAGGACATGAACAGGGCTATTGCCCCCCAAATCACAACCGGCAACGGGATGCCTTGCGGCTCCGCCTTGTTTGGGATTTGGTAGGAGTTCATTACCGCTACAAAGCCCAGCACAATCACGATGGGAAACAGAGCCAGCAACAGGTCAACGCCAAATGCGTTCATGGGTACGTCGTAACGCTGCTTGGCGCGTCGTTTGTTCACCATGCTGACCAGCACGCCGATGCAAATGACCGCACCCACCACCCAACTGGTGGTGACGCCCAAGCCGCCGTTGTATCCGCCACCCAGAGACAGAAAAAATTCGTCAGTCAGGGGCTGCGTTTTGCCATTTGCCACCATAAAGGAGGCACCGCGGAAAGACATGAGACCACCCAAAGTGACCACGAAAGAAGGCACGCCCACATAGGAAGTCAACGCGCCTTGATACAAGGCAACCGCAATGGCCGCAGCGAATCCGGCTACGCACGCCGCAGGCCAGGACCAGTTCATGGTGTAAATCAAGAAAGCGATCAGCACACCCACAAAACCCAAGACCGAGCCCACAGAAAGGTCGATGTTGCGCGTAACGATCACCAACACCATCACGGTGGCCAAAATGCCGACCACAGCCGTCTGCTGGGCGACGTTGTAAAGGTTCTCGGCGGAAAAGAATATGCCGCCAGACAAAATATTAAATATGACTGTAATGACCACCAACACCCCGGCCATGAGCGCCATGCGCCAGTCAATTGCCGAATTCTTTAAGTTCTGCAGCACTTGTTTCATTGGCTACTCCAAACAATTTCAAAAAACACAAAATCCAAACGACACCGCGGGCCACAGGCTTGAGCCCGGCCCGCGGTGTGTACTAACAAAGCTCAGTAAATGGAGTTACTTGCAAACAGTCACTGATGCGTCAGTCACGCCCTTGCAAAGGTCTTCCTTCTTCATGTGGCCATGCAAGACCACATCCAGATTGGCGCGGGTAACCGGGGTAGGCTTCAGGAAGATGGCCTTCATTGGAATCTTCTTGTCGCCAGCCAGGTAATCGACCGTACCGGTTACTGGCTTGCCAGCGCCCAGTTCCACAGCGGCTTTCGCGCCTGCAGTGCCGATGTCAACCGAGTTTTTCCAAACGGACACCGTCTGGGTGCCCAATGCCACGCGATTCAAGGCAGCAAAGTCGCCGTCCTGACCGGATACGGGGATACCCTTCAGACCCTTGGCATTCAGCGCAGCAATTGCACCACCAGCCATGTTGTCATTCTGGGAAATCACGGCGTCAACCTTGTTGCCGTTCTTGGTCAGAATCTGTTCCATGTTCTTTTGCGCATTGGCGGGATTCCAATCAGCAGTGAACTCTTCACCAACGATCTTCACGTCGCCCTTTTTGATGGCATCAGCCAACACTTCGCCTTGGCCTTCACGCAGGAAGCCCGCATTGGCATCACCTGGGTCACCCTTGATGATGGCGTAGTTGCCCTTTGGCTTGACCTTCAGGATTTCGCGCGCAGTAATACGGCCAACTTCCTTGTTGTCAAACGTAATGTAGGTAACGCCTGGCGCGTAGATCAAGCGGTCATATGAAACCACGGGGATCTTCAATTGAGCCGCTTTGTTGATGGCAGGCATGATGGCGTCTTTGTCTTTGGCCAAAATGATCAGTACCTTGGCGCCCTTGGCGATCAGGCCATCGATGTCAGACAGTTGCTTCTCAGCAGAAGCACCGGCGTCAGACATGATGTACTTAGCGCCCGTCTTTGCCAATTCGGCTTTGATGGCGGCTTCGTCGATCTGCCAACGCGGTTCCTGGAACGTGTCATAGCTGACGCCGACAACCAGTTGCGCAAAAGAAGAACCAGCAGCCATGGCAAATGCCAATGCGGTCAATTGACGTTTAAATTTCATATGTGTCTCCAGAAAAAAAGCCCGGATCGGGCGCCTGTATTGAATGGACTTCCTGCCGTTGCCCACCATGCAAGGCATGAGTTAGTTCGGACAGAAAACCAAGTATCACGGTTTCCGGGATTCTGCGCACTAGGGGAAACACCAAGGGTCTCCCTGTCCGGCAAATGGGTACTAATGTGTTACGGCGAGCGCCAGCAGACGGGCACGGCGAACGGCTGCGCCAATTTGCTCACAGCTGGCCCCCTGAGCTGCTGCCGCCTCGGCCACCGGCGCGGTCGCAACGGACAGCACCTGACCCAATGCCTGCAACAGGCGCTCGCGCTGCGGATAAGGCGTGCCTTGCAGGCCCGCCCTTCCCCGCACATCACATTCGCACGCCAGCAGCACTTCGGCAAAGCGTCCGGGTTTGCGGATGGCGTCGCAGCGCTCCAGCAGACGCAGCGTGGCATCCGCATCCAAGCCCGCCGAGCGATGAATATTGCCGTGCTCACGCGCCACCACTTCGGCCAACTCTGCGCTTTCATGCGGCACACGCAGGCGTTTGCACAGTGCCTGCAATAACTTGATGCTGCGTCCCTCGTGACCGATATGGCGCGGCAGAACGTCAGCGGGGGTGGTGCCCTTGCCCAGGTCGTGCGTGAGGCAGGCAAAGCGCACGGCCAGACTGGCACCCATCTGCACCGCGACGTCGAGCACCAGCATGACATGCACGCCCGTGTCTATCTCCGGATGGTGCTCTGCACTTTGCGGCACACCCCACAGTCGGTCCAATTCAGGCAGTAGATGTTTGAGCGCACCACAGTCACGCAATACTTCAAACATGCGCGCCGGGGCTTGCTCCATCAGGCCCTTGGCCAACTCCTGCCAAACGCGTTCAGCCACCAGATGGTCCACCTCACCATCGTCCACCATCTGTTGCATCAGCGCCAGTGTCTCGGGGGCTGCGTGGTAGTCGGCAAAGCGCGCAGCAAAGCGTGCCAGTCGCAGGATGCGAACCGGGTCCTCACGGAACGCCGGCGTGACGTGGCGCAGCACACGGGCCGCAATATCGGCGCAGCCCTTGTATGGGTCGATCAGCGCAGAGCGGTCAAAGCGGCCGTCGGGCTGCAAGCTTTCTACGGGTAGCGCAATGGCGTTAATCGTCAAGTCGCGCCGGGCCAGGTCATCCTCCAGCGTGACGCTTGGCTCGGCATGCACGGCAAAACCCTTGTAGCCAGGGGCGGTGTTGCGCTCGGTGCGCGCCAAAGCGTATTCCTCATGACTGCGCGGATGCAGAAAAACCGGAAAGTCACGCCCCACCTGCACGTAACCCTGATCCAGCAAATCCTTCGGCGTAGCCCCCACCACCACCCAGTCGCGATCGCACATGGGCAGCCCCATCAGGGCATCCCGAACCGCTCCACCGACCAGATAGGTTTTCAAGACCAACCCGCCGCAGGGCCGCCCCAAGGCGGGTTAGCCCCCTCGGGGGGCAGAGAGCGACACGCAGTGCGCGAACGTGGGGGTAAGAACCCCGCCGCAGGGCCGCCCCAAGGCGGGTTAGCCCCCTCGGGGGGCAGAGAGTGACACGCAGTGCGCGAACGTGGGGGCCTCATCTCTTTAGACGGTAAGGCTCTTCGAAGTCGAGAAAATCCTTTTCGGCCAGCGCGCCGGAAATCCAGGCGGCCACACCGGGAAGTTCGTGCACGCGCTGCACATAGTCGGCAATCGGCTGGGGTAGCGGCAACGCATACGTCTTTAGGCGCGTGCACACCGGGGCGAAAAAGGCATCAGCAATGCTGAACTGACCAAACAGCATGGGCCCGCCGTACTCGGCCAGCAGGCCGCTCCACATTTGCACCAGTCGCAGCACATCGTTGCGCACGGCGGGCTTGTCTCGCCAAAGCAGTGCGCCCACTTCTGGAAGCGAAGCCTCGATGTTGATGGGACAGTCGCTGCGCAGCCCGGTAAAGCCGCTGTGCATCTCGGCACAAATGCTGCGTGCGCGGGCACGGGCAGCCTTGTCCTGCGGCCAAAGTTGCTTTGCGGGATATTGCTCGGCCAGGTACTCGGCAATTGCCAAGGTATCCCAGATGGCCATTTCCTCGTCCACCAGAACTGGCACCTTGGCTGTAGGGCTTACGCCGGACATGGTCTTCTTGAAGTTTGAGTCCGCGTCAAAGGAATCGAAGCGCACCACATCTTCCTCAAAGGCGATGCCAGCCTGGCGCAGCAGCACCCAGGGACGCATGGACCAGGACGAGTAATTTTTGTTGCCTATGAAGAGCTTGAGCATGGTGCCTCCGGTAAAAGCTGCATGCTAAACCAAGCGCAAGACACT
>CAIQYP010000463.1 GCA_903876045.1 uncultured beta proteobacterium
CTCAATAGAACCTCCCAACGCTGTGGTCACCAGGTTGTAAACAACAAACATACCAAGCCCGCTTCCACCTTTACCAAATTTTGTTGTGAAGAACGGGTCGAATATTTTTGCCAGAATTGCTGCATCCATCCCATTACCATCGTCCGTGTAGATTAGGACCAAGTTGTCGGGATTTGTTCTGCCTTCAAGGTGCATATGCCCCATAGTTTTATCTTTAAAGGCGTGAAGTAGTGAGTTGTTTATAAGATTAGTAATGACTTGTTCGAGCGCCCCCGCGTCGGTGCACAGGGCAAGCCCCTCGGGCACTGTGTATGTAAAACGGTGGCTTTGGCGTTTGAGCACAGACTGCAAAAGGACTTCAATCTTATGAATCTGATTTTCCAACAGGAAGCTTGAAAGCTTTCGTGTGCCGCGTTGCACCGCCGCATCTTTGAAGTTTTGCACTAGTTCCGCGGTCCGCATCAGATTGTTCTGCACCATATCTGCACCAGTTTGCAATTCGTTCAAAAATTGCTCCATGGCTTTTCGAGTCAACCCACTTTGACTAGTTTCCCTGAATGCTTGCACTCGTGCGTGAATGGTGGACGCTACTAGTTGTGCATTGCCTAAAGGCGTATTTATTTCGTGCGCAATGCCAGCAACAAGCCGTCCCATGGAGGCAATCTTTTCACTTTGCACGAGCTTTTCCTGGGTTGCACGCAGATTTTCCAGCGCCTGCTTCAGTTCGATAGTCCGTTCCTGAACTTTGGCTTCCAACTCTTGTTTGGCACGCTTCTCAACTTGAAGAACTTTCAGCTCCGCATTCTTACGCTCAGTGATGTCGAGACGAAAACCAATAATGCAGCCATTTGGAGTCTTGCGATCCCATACCAGTAACCAGGTGCCGTCGTGGTTTAGGTATTCTTCATCCACGCCAGAGGGATTTGCGTGATGCGCGAGACGCGCAGCCACATACTCATCTTCAGTCAGTTGTTTGACCCTGTCGTGGCGGAAACGGTAAAAGGCACGCGCGATCACCGCGTATGGCATTCCGATCTGAAATAAGTGGCCGACCTCGGGATATATTTCGCGCACTCTCCGGTTGCAGAACAGAAGGCGGTCCTGTGGATCGTAGATCGATATGCCCGGTTGCAGATAGTCGAGGCTGCCCTGAAGCAGATGAACGTACTCCAGCTCCGACCATAGCGCCGGCCCAATATCCATGGGCAATTCCATGCCGTCATTCAATGCCACGCTGCCTCCCTATACGATCAAAGATGATCATAGACACGTTTCTATTCTGGCGTGAAACCTACGGAATTGCACCACCGCAACCCATTCAAGAACGGCGTTTGAGGTCTCGCAGCATGAACAGGAAAAGCCCTTCGACCTTTCCGCGCGCCCCCTGCGTCTTGCGCGGCTACTCTTTCGGTATTTCGTTCATCAATGCAGTGGCAAGTCAATAAGGCTTGAAGTTACCACTTCCACGTGCTGCTGCGGGCTTTACTGCGCTGGTCAGGCGCGGCGCTGTGGCGTGGCGCTCATCAGCCACACTGCGGCGAACGGGCGCGCGCCCAACCGCCACCGCATCGCCCGTTTTAAAGAAGGCAATGCTCTGCTGCAACTGTTCGGCCTGGCCCGACAACTCTTCGCTGGTGGCGGCCAGTTCTTCAGAGGCGGATGCGTTTTGCTGCGTGGCCTTGCTGAGTTGCCCCATGGCGCCGCCAATCTGCACCACCGATTCGCTTTGCTCGGAGCTGGCTGCGGCTATCTCCTGCACCAACTCGCTGGTCTTCTGGATGCTGGGCACAATTTCATCCAGCAACTTGCCTGCCCGCTCGGCAGTGGCAACGCTGTTTCCCGCAAGATCGCCAATTTCCCTGGCGGCGAGTTGGCTGCGTTCGGCCAGTTTGCGCACCTCGGCGGCCACGACGGCAAAGCCCTTGCCATGCTCACCGGCACGCGCGGCTTCAATAGCCGCATTCAGAGCCAGCAAATTAGTCTGGTAGGCAATGTCATCCACGATGCCAATCTTGGCTGCAATCTGCTTCATAGCCGTCACCGTCTGGCTCACGGCAGAGCCACCATCGGCCGCTTCTTTGTTGGTTTTAGTCGCCATGCCGTCGGTCACCCGGGCGTTGTCGCTGTTCTGTGCGATGGATGCAGACATCACGTCGATACTGGCCGTGGTTTGCTCCACACTGGCCGCCTGCTCACTGGCCGCCTGCGATAGCGACTGCGCGGTTGAGCTAACCTGCGATGCCGCTCCGGTGAGCGCATCCGAGGCATCACGCACCTCGCCGATGACCCGGGTCAGGTTCTCTGCGGTGGAATTGGCGCTGGCCTTTACCTGACCAAACAAGCCCGCGTAATCACGTGTGATGCGGTGTGTCAGGTCGCCCTCGGCCAGCGCAGCCAGGGCCTTTGCCGTGTCGCTCATCACGCCTTCACTCACTTCCAGCAACTGGTTCATGGCTGTGGCCAGCGTGCCAAAGAAGCCGGTCTTGCCAGTCATGTCCACGCGCCCGCTCAGGTCGCCATGGGCAGCGGCACTGACGATGCTGGAGACTTCCTGCTCTGACGCGATTTCTTCGGTGCGATCAATCCATTGCGTGATGCGGCCTATCGGTGTGCCACTGTCGTTGTGCACGGGACGCGCCAACAGGCGCAGCTTGCGGCCCTGAATTTCCATATCCACCGTTTCGCCCGAGCGCACCGCCTGGTCAAAGCGGGCCGCATCATCCGGATTTTTGAACAGGGTACTGAGCTTGTTGCCATAAAAAGCTTCGGTATTGAAGCTGGCGCCGCCAAACAGCCTGAGCAGTTCTTTCGCCGGGGGCGTGGCATGCACCAGCAAGGCCTCGGCATTGGACACCGTGACACACACAGGCAAGCTGTCGAGCGACAGGCGAATGCGTTGATTGAATGTGGCCGCTTCGGCAGCCTGCTGCATCTGTGCCCGGGCGGCGTTGACCACTTCGCTAATGCGCCGCTTCTGCCCCGGCAACACTTCCATGCTTTGCTCGAAGCGGCCATTGGCAAACTGCTCCATCAAATCATCGGAACGGGCATTGAGGTCCACATGCGACTTGACCATGGCATTCACACCTTGGGCCAGCACGCCATAACTACCGGGCAGACTGGCAGCGGGCATGGCATAAGAAATATCACCCGCATCATGCTGACGTGCCATTTCGGATTGCGCCGATTGAAAGTCGCCCAGCACCGCATGCACGGTGATGAGAGAGTTCAACACATCCGCCGTCTCATCGGTGCCATCCGGAACAGCCGGTGCCTGGCTCAGGTCGCCCCGGGCGAGCTCCTGCAAGTGTTCCTTGATCGAGTTAAGGCCCGAGCTGGTTACCAGATAAAAGCTGTAGAACAAATAGGCCGCAACCAGCAACACAACCAGCACCGCAATGCCGGCCAGCTTCATCTTCTGCTGCAGGCCGGAAATACGTGCCGCCAGCAAGTCGTCCAAAGCTGGCAGCGCCTTGTCAAAAAAACCTTGCACCCGGTCAACGGTCGGTTGTCCGCCTTTGAAAAACTGTGCAGCCGTCAGCTTTTCGTCCTTCTGCAGCACCATGACATCGGCTGCCGATGCCTGCAACGCTGCGGCCGCGTCAAACATGCCCATATCCAGCTTGGCGCGGACGTCGGGGTTGACTGCAAACACCTTCTCGAGATAGCCCTTGGCCGTTTCCAGGCCGGTCTTGGCGTTGGCGCTCCAGACCGCGAAACGCATCACATCCTTGGTCTCCAGCTCTTTCTTGCTGCCCTGGAAACGCCCCATTGCATAGGTTCCCCAAGACCAGATTTGCACCAGATCTTCACGTAATGCCGGCAGGCTGTTGATAGTGCTGAACAGGTAGTAGCTGTCAATGTCCGGGTCGAGTGCCAAATTGGAGTTGTCGCCCACGCTGCCCACCACTTTAGTCAGGGTTGCATTGACAGGACCGAACACTGTTCTGCCCTCGGCATCCACACCGCTGGGTGCCTGCGCGGCCAAGCTCCAGGCTGCCTTAAAGGCATTCAGGTCTTTTTTAAGGTCCAGCGGATCACCCGAATCGGTAACAAACTGGTCGAAGTTCTTTAATGCCTTTTCCACGCCCCCTTTGGCTACTTTGTATTCAGCTGCACCGTCATAGCCTCCCATGACCGCGCGGGTAACACCACGCGCCTGCAGGATGCTCTCAGAAAGTGGCATGAGCTTTTCGAACGCCAGCACCCCCTGGCGCTCCTTGGCACTAAAGGCGATCAGTTCGTTCTGCGCGGACACGAAAAAATAGCCCAACAGGGCCACGGGTAACAAAAATATCAGCGAGATGATGATCGCTTTGACGGGGAAATTGACATTCCCCATCAGTCTGGCTCCGGGTGCCCAAATCGCCGATACCCCGTCGGCTCTGGACTGAGATTTAAACGCAACTTGACGTGACGACATGCTGGACACCTGGTTAATTATTGGAAACTATTTATAACAAAAATTTGGCTGATCGATACGACGTAGGTCAAGCTTCAAACTGCGGTTGCAATAGCCGTATTCGGCCCATCGCCATGCCAGCCGCTGCGACTCGGGTCTCAACCCCCAGTTTGATGAATATGCGCTCCAAATGCTTTTTGACCGTCATCGGGCTGCTGCCCAGAATGTCGCCGATATCTCTATTGGTTTTTCCCTTGACCACCCAATACAGCACCTCGGCTTCCTTGGGCGTGAGTTTAAAACTAAGACCAATGGCCGCGATCACCGCCGTATCAGACACCTCACGCATCACGATCAACCAGTCGCCCATGGCATCGGTGTCATCGATCTGCTGGTGCAGGCGAAAGGTCAGGCGCTTGGCGCCCTGTTTCAGCGTCAGGCGGGGCGGCTCGCCGGGTTGGTCCAGTTTGCCCAGGCACTGCTGCAACCAGTCGATAACCAAGGGGGGTGTCTGTGGCGCTTGCGTGCCGCAATAGCGCTCCAGCAAATCGCGCGCCAGCGGCGTTTGCCACAGCAAAGCGCCATCAGAAGCGCGCACGGTAATGGTGGCGTAGCCAAAGGCATCCAGCGCATTGCGGGTCTGGCGCCGCTCGCGCGCACCCGCCAGATGCACCGCCATGCGTGCCAGCACTTCTTTGGGTTTGATGGGTTTGGTGACGTAATCCACCGCACCTGAGTCCAGCGCAGCCACCAGGTGCTCGGTCTCAGTCAGGCCGGTCATAAAAATAATGGGAATGTGTGCGGTCTGCGGCATGGCTTTAAGGCGCCGCGCAACCTCAAAACCATCCATGCCCGGCATCATGGCGTCGAGCAGCACCACATCGGGCAAAGCTTGCAAGGCACGCTGCAGTGCGGCCTCACCATGGGTGGCAATCAACACCGTGAAGCCAGATTCGTCCAGCGCATCGTGCAGCACCGATAAATTGTCGGGCACATCGTCCACGATCAGCACGACATCGCTGTTGCTGCGGTCCAGCGTGTGATCGATATCAGTGAACGGGTTCATCCAGCGCTTTCTGTAATTGGCTCTGCATGGTTTCAAACTGGTATTGGCGAGCCAGTGCAGCTTGTGTAGCCGTAAACGCAGCGCACTGGGGATGCGACAGCGCCAACGCATTGAGCTTGTTGAGAATGCCCCGGTAGTAACCCAGTTGCACCAGCGTTTGCAGCGCTACCAATTCGTCGCGCGGCAACGCGCTTAGCGTTGGTATCGGCGTTGGCGTTAGCGTTAGCGTTAGCGTTAGCTGTAACGGGTGCCGTGGCAGTTCAGTCTCTGCCGGACGATCCAGCCACTGCAATTGCAATCGCCGCCCCAGCCAGTCGAGCAGTTCACTGTGGCGCACGGGTTTGACAAAGAAGTCATCCACGCCGATGCCCATTCCCTGATCCAAACCACGGTCAAAGGCGTTCGCTGAAACAATCGCCACGGCGGGCTGCGGTGCACCCAAAGCGCGAATGCGACGCAAGGTTTCCCAGCCATCAATACCTGGCATGGCCAAATCCAGCAGCACCACATCCGGGTTCAGGCCGGCGGCCATCAGGTCCAACGCGTCATGGCCGCTGGCGGCCTGACGCAACTCAAAGCCCAAGGGCTCGAGAAGTTGCAGCAGCAGTCCCCGGTCGGCCGCTTCGTTATCCACCACCAGAATCTTGCGGCGCGAACCGGAGAAGCCACTGCGTGCCAAGCGCTGCACGCGCTCGGCATCCAATCGCCCGGTGCCTTCGGGCGGCAAATGTAGTTGGGGCAAAAATAAGCGCACCGCAAACACCGAGCCCTGCCCCGGCACACTTTGCACCTGCATCTCGCCGCCCATCAAATCGGTCAGCATTTTGGCAATCGTCAGGCCCAGACCGGAGCCACCGGCAACCTGTGCCGCACCGCGCACAAAGGGTTCATACACGCGCTCGATCTCGGCCGCCGTCATGCCAGGGCCGGTGTCGTGAATTTCGATGTGCGCCATCTCACGGGCATAACGCACACGCAGGGTGACGCCCCCGGTTTGCGTGAACTTGATGGCATTGCCCAGCAGGTTGAAGCAGATCTGGCGCACCCGCTTGTCATCCGCCTTGACCCACGCCGGCAGACTCCCCGGCACTTCGTAGCGGAAGGTCAAGCCTTTCTCTTCTGCCTGCAGTTCGAACATCGTGGCCATGTCGGACATAGCTGCTTCAAACTGCAGGGGCTTGGGTGCGAGCACCAGTTTGCCGGACTCGATTTGCGCCATCTCCAGCGTGCCCTCCATCAACGAAAGCAGGTGCTCACCTCCGCGCAAAATAACGCTCACCGCCTGCTTGCGGTGTGGTGGTATGCCCGCGTCTTGCCCCATCAACTGCGCATAACCCAGGATGCTGTTGAGCGGTGTGCGCAACTCGTGGCTGATGGCGCTGATGTAGCGGCTCTTGGCGGCGTTGGCCTGATCGGCCTGCTTGCGTGCCTGCTCAGCCACTTGCTTGGCCTCCTGCAATGCTTTGTCGGTCCGGCGGTGCAGCTCGATCTCACGCATCAGCAAATGGGTCTGGCGATTCGATTCCTCTTGCGCCACTGATCGGCTTTTGTGGGCCAGTACCAGCCACCAGGCGACGATGCCCGACAACAGCAGCAGCGCGGCAAATGCTTTGCTGAAGCCGGACAGCAAGGCCGCGTGCAGGGCGGCCTGTCCATCAGCCGCATAGGTCATATCCGCAAAGGCGGCCAACTCCTGTTTGTAGAACATGGCAAACACCGAGACCAGCAGCGGCACGATCACGCCCATCAGCAGCACGAAATGCGAGAGACCGGTGTCCAGATACGGCCACACCTTTTTGGGTAGCAGCCAGTGCAGCGCCCCCGACCACTGCACCGCCAGACTGGCGTGGGGTTTGCAAACATCGCCACAACGCGCATCCAACGTGCAGCACAGCGAGCAGATCGGCCCCTGGTAGGCCGGGCAATGCGCCATGTCCGGGCCTTCGTAATTGCGCTCGCAGATTACGCAACGGCTGGGTAGCAGGCGTGAATAGCTGCCATGCTCTGTCTGCTCCTCAACCGAATGTCTTGCAATGTAGAAACGGCTCTTTGTCGCCCAGGCCAAAAGTGGCGATGTCACCAGGGCCGTGACCAACGCCACCACCGCCGAGAAGGCCTGGGCCATCTCACCAAACACGCCCAGATACGCCGCAATCGACAAGGCCGAGGCCAGTGCCATGGCGCCAACGCCCACCGGGTTGATGTCATACAAATGCGCGCGCTTGAACTCAATGCCCTTGGGCGACAAGCCCAGCGGCTTGTTGATCACCAGGTCGGCCACCACGGCCATGATCCAGGCGATGGCGATGTTGGAGTACAGCCCCAGCACATCGCCCAGGGCCTGAAACACATTCATCTCCATCAGCATGAATGCAATCAGGCTGTTGAACACCACCCACACCACACGCCCCGGGTGGCTGTGCGTCAGGCGCGAGAAAAAATTGCTCCAGGCCAGCGAGCCCGCATAGGCGTTGGTGACATTGATCTTGAGCTGCGACAGCACCACAAAAATGGCCGTAGCCGCCACCGCCCAACCCAACGTAGGAAACACATATTCATAGGCCGCCAAATACATCTGGTTGGGGTCTACCGCGCGGTCGGTTGGCACACTGTGGCTGATGGCGAGATACGCAAGAAAGGCACCGCCCAACATCTTGACCACACCCAAAACCACCCAGCCCGGCCCACCTACCAGCACCGCGAACCACCAGCGCTTGCGGTTGGCCGCGGTCTGCTGCGGCATGAAGCGCAGGTAGTCGGCCTGCTCGCCCATTTGCGTGATGAGTGCAATGCCCACTGTGAGCGCCGCACCAAACAGGCGCATATCAAACACCCCGGCAACTCCTGATTCACCAGCGTAGTGCGTGATGCCGTTAAAGGCCGATGGATCGCGCACCAGAACATAGCCAAAAGGCACAACCAGCATCAAGAGCCAGACGGGTTGCGTCCACAGTTGCAGCTGGCTGATGGCGGACACGCCATGCGTCACCAGCGGGATCACCACGAGCGCGCAAATCAGGTAGCCCCAGGTGGGCGGGATGTCCAACGCCAACTCCAGCGCGTAGGCCATAACGGCCGCCTCCAGCGCAAAGAAGATGAAGGTGAACGAGGCGTAGATCAGCGACGTGATGGTGGAGCCGATGTAGCCAAAACCAGCCCCGCGTGTGAGCAAGTCCATATCCACGCCGTAGCGCGCTGCATAAACACTGATGGGAAGGCCCGCCAGAAAGATCACCAGCCCGGTGACCAGAATGGCCCAGAAGGCGTTTACAAAACCGTATTGCACCAGGAGCGTGGCGCCCACGGCTTCGAGGATCAGAAACGATGCCGCACCAAACGCGGTGTTGGCCACGCGCCACTCAGACCAGCGGCGAAAACGCTGCGGTGTGAAGCGCAGGGCGTAGTCCTCCATGGTCTCGCTGGCGACCCAGTTGTTGTAGTCGCGGCGGATTTTGACGACCCGCTGGCGGGCAGCGGGGTTCGTTTCGGTGGAGCTTGCGGGAGCTTGCGGGTCATGGTGCACCGTTTACGGGCAGCATGATCCATGCCAATACAACCAATTGTGCTGCTCTGTGTGCGCTGACTTAATCCCTGTGGGGCCATTGAAACAGGGCACGACCCTTGCTTAGTGGTTTGCATTAATCTGCAGTCCGAACTAAAGACACGAGCACCACCATGGAATTGACACCGCGCGAGAAAGACAAGCTGCTGATCTTCACAGCCTCGCTGCTCGCCGAGCGCCGCAAGGCACGTGGCCTGAAGCTGAATTACCCCGAAGCCATTGCCTTGATTAGCGCCGCAGTGATGGAAGGCGCGCGCGATGGTCAGACCGTGGCGCAACTCATGTCCTTCGGGCGCACCGTATTGGCGCGCGATGACGTGATGGACGGCATTGCCGAAATGATTCCGGACATCCAGGTGGAAGCCACCTTTCCCGACGGCACCAAACTGGTGACTGTGCATCAGCCGATTGTTTAACCCACGGAGGAACTGACCATGCGTACCAGCCTGAAAGCCATTGCCGCCCTGATCGTTACTGCCGCCGCATCCGGTAGCGCACTCGCCCACACGGGCTTGGACACGCACCAGCACATGGGCTTTATGTCCGGGTTTTTGCATCCTTTCACCGGCCTGGACCACATGGCTGTGATGGTCGCCATTGGACTGTGGAGCGCGCTGATTGCACAGAAATTCGGCCGCGAGATGTTGTGGGGCCCACTGGGCTTTGTCAATGTGCTGCTGGTGGGTGCTGCGTTAGGCCTTGAAGGTGTTTCCATCCCCGCTGTCGAACCGATGATTGCTGCCTCTCTTATGGGCGCAGGTTTGCTGGTGTTGACCAAGCTGCCCCTGCGCGGGCCGGGAGCAGCCTTGCTGGCCGGCATGTTTGCGTTGTCGCACGGCTTGGCCCACGGGTATGAGTTGGCAGACAACGTCCATGCGTTCCCGGTCCTGGCCGGAATGGTCACGGCCACTCTGCTGCTGCACACCATGGGCCTGGCAATCGGCTGGTCGCTGCGGGGTGCCAATGTCTGGGTGCCGCGCTTGCTGGGTGGCGCTGTCGCCGCATTGGGAAGCGCCCTGCTGTTCCTGCAACTGACCAACTAAACAAAACCTTGATTGGCGAGCCACTTCATGACTCCAGGCGAAATCCTCACCGATGACGGTGAACACACTCTGAACGCCGGCCGGCGCACCATCACCCTGGTGGTGCAAAACACCTCCGACCGACCGGTGCAGGTTGGCTCGCATTACCACTTTGCCGAAACCAATGGCGCACTAGGTTTTGACCGTGCTGCCGCCCAAGGCATGCGCCTGAACATTGCCAGCGGCTCGGCCGTGCGCTTTGAGCCAGGCCAGCAGCGCACCGTGGAACTGGTGGACTACGCAGGCAACCGCGCGGTGTTCGGATTCAGAGGATTGACGCAAGGGCCACTGGCTGCCCCGGGAGCGAGGTAATGGCAACCATTGGACGCCGCGCCTACGCGGAAATTTTTGGCCCCACCACCGGTGACCGCGTGCGTTTGGCAGACACCGGGCTTTTGATCGAAGTCGAGAAGGACTACACGCTCGCAGCCGGTGGCTACGGCGAAGAAGTGAAATTCGGCGGTGGCAAAACCATCCGCGATGGCATGGCACAAAGCCAGCGCACGCGCGATGGAACCGGCACTGGGCCTGAAGCCGGTGGCGCAGTGGACTGCGTCATGACCAACGCGCTGATCATTGACCACTGGGGCATCGTCAAGGCCGACATCGGCCTCAAGGGCGGGCGCATCGTGGGCATCGGCAAGGCCGGCAACCCGGACACGCAGCCGGGTGTGGACATCATCATCGGCCCTGGCACCGAGATCATTAGTTGCGAAGGCAACATCGTCACTGCAGGCGGCATCGACTCGCACATCCACTTCATCTGCCCGCAGCAGATTGAAGAAGCATTGGCCAGCGGCGTCACCACCATGCTGGGCGGCGGCACGGGCCCGGCCACCGGCACCTTTGCCACCACCTGTACGCCGGGCGCCTGGAATATCGAACGCATGCTGCAAGCGGCTGACGCCTTCCCCATGAACTTAGGATTTTTGGGCAAAGGAAACGCATCGCTACCCGCTGCGCTGCACGAGCAGGTGAATGCCGGCGTCATCGGCCTCAAGCTGCACGAAGACTGGGGCACCACGCCCGCCGCCATCAGCAACTGCCTGGACGTGGCCGACGAGACCGATGTGCAGGTCGCCATCCACTCCGACACGCTGAATGAATCCGGCTTTGTGGAAAACACCATTGCCGCCACCAAGGGCCGGGGCTTGTGCGCCTTCCATACTGAAGGCGCCGGCGGTGGCCACGCACCTGACATTTTGAAGGTGGTGGGGCAGGCCAACTTTTTGCCCAGCTCCACCAACCCGACCATGCCCTACACGGTGAACACGCTGGACGAGCATGTGGACATGCTGATGGTCTGCCACCATCTGGACGCGGGCATTGC
>CAIQYP010000464.1 GCA_903876045.1 uncultured beta proteobacterium
CGCAGGGTGGCATCGTCGTGGTCAAAGTACACCGCCTCCCAGGTGTTCAGGTGCACCGGTCGCGCGCGCATGCTGCCACCGTGCCACTGCAGCACCTGCAGGCGCGCAAAGCGATGGAAATTTTGCGACACGCCATTCAACCCTTGATCCGACCAACTGACATGCAGGGCAGGCGTGCGGTTGCGGGCCCCCGGTGCCAGTTGCATTTCGCCCGGAGCCAGCCAGACGCCGGCTTGCAGCAAGGCCGAGCCATCGTCAGAGCGGTCCAGCGCAAACTGGTGGTTGCCACTCCAGGCCAGTTGCGCGGCGATCACCCCACCCTGGTGGTCGTTGCTGTGCGGTGCGAGCGAAAAGCAGGCGGGCGGTGCTTCGTGTGAACTTCGGCCATGGCGGTTTTGCATCTGCCAGCCGGTGGCCGCCAGCGGCGCGCGCTGCCACTGAAACTCATGCCCCCATTGGCCGGAAAAATGCGCCACGTCGGACAGGTCGGCGTCTACTGGCACGCAACCGCAAGCCTGCCAGTCGAGCTGCACGGTGTGTGCGCTGTGGTTGTGCAAGGTGGAGTGCAGGCTCAGCACATCGCAGTCCCGCCACAGCGTGAGATGCAGGTCCAGAGCCAAGCCGGTGGTGTCCTGCAGATGCAGCACCATCGTCTGCGCGGTAGCGGCTGCGCTTTGCTCAAAGGAGGCGGCCACCCACTCGTGCACTGCGCCCCTGCCTTCGGTATGCGCGCGCAGCGCCGGGTTCAGACTCAGGCCATTGCCAAAGCCGGGGAACACCGGGTTGCCGTCCAACCGGTCCATGCTGGCATTGGCCTGGCGGCGCAGTGCGGCTGCCGGCCACTGGCTAGTCAGCGACGTGTCTGGTAGCAGCGCACCAAAGTGCCGCCAGACCGGCATGCGTCCCACTTCCCATTCGATCAGGGCGCAGCAATGGGTTCCCTCCAGGCGCAGCAAGGTGTGGGTGGGGGCGGTTGGGCGATTGGTCATCTAGTGCGGGCTCAAGAAATAGGGATTGCACAACAGCGAAATGCCGCCCATTACGGCACGGCACAGAATGGCACAGCGCCTGGCTTTAGCCTTTGGTGGCGCCCATGGTCAGGCCGGCAATGAAGTGCTTTTGCATGGCGAAGAAAATCAGCACCGGCGGCAGCGCCGCGACGATGGAGCCGGCAGACACCAGATGCCACTGCGCCACCCACATGCCGTTCAGCGATTTGAGTCCCCCGGTGACCGGCATGGCGTGGTTGCCCTGAATCAGCACGGTGGCCCAGAAGTAATCATTCCAGATAAAGGTGAAGACCAGCACCGAGAGCGCAGCAACGGCCGGGCGCACCAGCGGCAACACCACCTTGAAGAAAATCTGGATTTCGCTGGCGCCTTCGACGCGCGCCGCCTCAATCAGTTCACGCGGCAAGTCGCGGATGAAGTTGCGCATGAAGAAGGTGCAAAAACCGGTCTGGAACGCAATATGAAACAAGGCCAGGCCACCGATGGTGTCGTACAGGCCCATGCGCAGGCTCAGGTCGCGCACCGGCACCATCAGAATCTGGAAGGGCACAAAGTTGCCGCCGACAAACAGGAAGAAGACCACCAGATTGAGCTTGAAGCGGTACACACCCAGCGCAAAACCAGCCATGCAGGCCAGCGTCAGCGCACCGATGACCGTGGGAATGGTGACCAGAAAGCTGTTCAGGATGTAGCCTGCCAGCGGGGTGTTCTGAAACACGGCGCTGTAGTTTTCCCAAATGCGCCACTCGGTGGGCAGGCCCCAGTAGTTGCCGTTGGAGAGGTCGGCGCCGCCGCGCACCGAGGTAAAGGCCACGGCGATGATGGGCAGCAGCCACACCAGCAGGGCCAGCGGCAGACCGGCGCGGAACAGCCACTGGGTCGGCAGTTTGGTTTGGGCAATGGGGGTTGGGAACATGGTGGTGCCGGTCTGGGGGTCAGTCGGTTTCCTGCTCTTGCTGGTACACGCGGTACAGCACGAACACGATGTAGATCAGCATCAGGAAGAACAGCACCGTGGCGATGGCCGTGCCGTAGCCCATGCGGTAGCCGTACTCGCTTAAGGCGGTCTCGTACATGTAATAGGCCAGTACGCGCGACTGACCATAGGGCCCGCCCTGGGTCATGATCGAAATCATGTCAAAGCTGCGCAGGCTTCCAATGATGGTCACCACCACCGCGATAAAAGTGGCCGGGCGCAACTGCGGCAGCACGATCTTGAACAGCATGGTCCAGCCTTGGGCACCTTCCAGGCGCGCAGCCTCGATCAGGTCGGGGCGCAGGTTGTTCAGGCCGGTCAAATACAAAATCATGCAATAAGCGGTTTGCGGGTACAGACCCGCCACCACGATGCCGTAGGTCACCAGTCGCTCATCCGACAGCACTGCTATCGGGTCCATCCCCAGCCAGGCCATCACATGCAGCAGCAGGCCGTTGGTGGGGTCATAAAACCAGCTGAAAACCAGGCCGATGACGACCTGCGAAATCACAAACGGAAAGAAGAAAAGCGACTTGGCCAGACGGATGCCAAAAACCTCCTGGTTCAGCAGCAGTGCCAGACCCAGCCCCATGGGGATGGAAAGCAGAAAGCCAAAGAACCAGATGACGTTGTTTTTGAGTGCCGTGTAAAAGTCCGGGTCGCTCCACAGCTCTACGTAATTGCCCAAGCCGATGAACTTGGGCTTGCCCATGCCGTCCCACTCGTACAGGCTGATGGCCATGGACTGGAAGATGGGGGCAATCACATAGACGCCAAATAGCACCATGGCCGGTGCCAGAAACAGCCATGGCACCAACGCCATCTGGTGACGGGCCCACCAGCTTCCACGCAGGTCGGGTGTCAGGGATGCAGCGTTGGTTGGTTCCATGGCGACCTCAGCGGGTTACTTGTAGACGCGTTGGCGCACTTGCTCCAAACGCTTGAGAACGGCTTCGCGATCACCCGGCTTGAGCATGTATTGCTGGAAGCCATCCATGCCGGCCTTGGCCATTTCAGCCGGTGCATCGCGGTCATAGAACTGGCCCAATGCATAGGCGTTGGACAGCATGCTGAAACCAGCCTTCAGGTAGGTGTCTTCAGGCATCTTGGCGTTCTTGTTGACTGGCAACTGACCCAGGATGGTGTTGACTTCGCTTTGCACTTCAGGCTTGGCCATATAGGCCAGGAAGCGGCGTGCGTCCACCTTGTTCTTGGCCTTGGCCGGGATGTGGATGGTGTCGGTCGGTGCGTCCTCAGCCTTGGGTGTGCCCTTGGTGATTTCGGGGAACTGCATAAAGCCCAGTTGGTCTTCCTTGAGGCCGGCTTCCTTCATGGGGGCGACGGCAAAGTTGCCCATCAGGTACATGGCGGCCTCGCCCTTCACAAAGGCGGGCAAGGCTTCCTGCCATTGGTAAGAGGCATGGTTGGCCAGGTAGTAGCCGGGCTTCGTCAACTGGTCCCATTTGTCGAATACGGCTTCCACACGCTTGTCGGTGTAAGGCACTTTGCCGCTGGTCAGGTCCATGTGGAACTCGTAACCGTTGACGCGCATGTTCAAGTAATCAAACCAGCCGCCGGTGGTCCAGGTGGCCTTGGTGCCGATGGCAAAGGGCGTGACCTTGTTGGCCTTGAGCGTGGCACAGGCCTTGACCAGTTCGTCCCAGGTCTTGGGCTCGGCAATCTTCAGCTTGGCGAAGATGTCCTTGCGGTAGTACACGCCCCACTGGTAGTAGGTGTAGGGCAGACCCCACTTTTTGCCCTTCATGGTCATGGAAGCGGCAGCCGACTTGAAGGAGTCGTTCAGGCCCTCCTTGGCCCACACATCCGACACGTCGTCAAATATGTCTGCATTGACAAACGGTGCCATGCGGTTACCGGCATACCAGGTCGCCAGGTCGGGCGCCTCGGCGGTCAGGAAGTTGCGGATGGAGGTTTTGTAGCCTTCGTGGTCAAAGGTGTTGACCTTGATCTTGACGTCCGGATTGGCCTTTTCGAAACCCTTGACCAGCGCTTCAAACGCAGCCTTGGGTGCCGGGTCGGAGGCATCGGTGTTGATGATCAGGTCTCCGGCAAAGGCGGACCAACTGGCCATGAGGGCCGTAGTGAGCAGCGCGAGTTTCAGGGGTTTCAATGTCATGGGTTCTCCTTGGGTTTATCAGTGGAAATGCGCTTTTCAACGCTTTAGTCGGAAGGGCTTAGCTTCCAGATGGCCAGGCCCTGCGGGGCCAGAGCACGCGCACCCAGCAGGCACTGCGCGTGGTTGGACGGTGAAAACTCCACCGTTGAACTCGAAAAATTCTGGGCAAAAAGCCAGTCGCCCAGGCGGCTGGTGCGCACATCGGTGGGCAGCGCTTGCGTCGGCAGGCCCGCTGCTGTGGCGGCGAGGGTGAACAGTTGCTTCCAACCCGCAGCGTCGGGCCAGCCCGCGCTATACCAGGTGCGACCATGGCGCAGCACGGCGGCCCGGCCGTCATCAAAATGGGCCACCGTCCCGGCACCCATTGCTTGCACGTCTTCGCGCCAATGGCTGTTGGCGGTCGTGCTGCCATCAGGCCAGTGCACGGTGTCTTCCAGGCCAGGGGGCAGTGAGGCGACGCGCTGCACCTGCAGCCCGGCCAGAGCGGCAAAGGCACCGGGCGGCAGGCCCTCGGCAAAGGCTAACGACTGATTCTTGGAACCCGCGCGTGGGCCGAAAACTACTTGTGCGCCGCTGGCCTCCAAGCGTTCGGCCAAACCCGCGTCTTCGCGCAGATGGGCGGGAAGTACCACCAGGGCGTAACCCGACAGATCGGCGCGACTGGACACCACATCCACATCCAGCCCCAACTGGCGCAGCGCGCTGTAAGCGCGGAAGCTGATTTCCATGGGGTTGAAGTCGGCCCCTTGGGGCTGAATCTGGGCCATCCAGAGGCTGGGGTAGTCCAGCACCAAGGCAACTTGTGCCGCGGCTTTCAGGTTGGTGCGCGCGGTTGCAATGGCCTCGTCGCTGTCCAAGCCCAGAGCCAACAGTTCGTGCGCCACTTGGGCCGCCTCAATCCCGCCCTGGTCCAGGCTGCGGTCCGGGCGGTTCAGGCCGGCATGCATTTGTTCCTGCGCATAAGGCGCCTGGCGCCAGCGGAAATAGCTCACCACCTCGGCGCCGTGGGCAAAGGCCTGCCAGGTCCACAGCCGCACCATGCCGTCCAGCGGCGCGGGGTTCCATTGCGCCCAGTTCACCGGGCCGGGTTGCTGCTCCATCACCCACCAGCGGCCCTGGTTGGCGCCTTGGCACATGCCGCGGTAGAGGTCGTGGTGAAAGGAAGGTATGTCCGGGTGGCCGGTGCGCGCATAGCGGCGCTTTTCTTCGGCGCTCAGGAAAAAGTCTTGTGTGAAGCCCAAGGGGTAGCTGTCCCAGGTGGCTACATCCAGATCGGCCGACACATCGTGGTGGTCGAACTCGGTGAAGAAGCCCATGAAGTTGTGCGTCACATCGCGGCCGGGCGAGTGGGCGCGAAGGATGTCGGTCTGGATGCGGTTAAAGGCCACCACTTCGCTGGAGGCAAAGCGGCGGTAGTCCAGGCGGTGCGCCGGGTTGGCCTCGGTTACCGTGGCCACGGGCGGGTCCACTTCGTCAAAGCTGCGGTACTCCTGGCTCCAGAACACCGTGCCCCAGGCGCTGTTGAGCGCAGCCACCGTGCCGTATTTCTGTTGCAACCAAAGCCGGAAGGCCTGACGCGCTGCTGCGCTGTAACTCAGCACAGTGAGGTGGCAGCCGTATTCGTTATCCGTTTGCCAGGCCGCGACGCCGGGGTGCTGGCCATAGCGCACGGCCACGGCTTCGGAAATGCGTGCGCTTTGCGCGCGATACGTGGTGCTGGAAAAGCAGTAGTGCCGGCGCGAGCCAAAGCCGCGTGTCTGGCCGTTGGCGTCGACCGCCAGCATCTCCGGGTCCGCATCCACCAGCCATTTGGGCGGGGTGGCCGTTGGCGTGCACATCACCACCTTGAGGCCGGCAGCGTGCAGGGTGTCCACGGCTAGGTCCAGCCAAGCCCAGTCAAAGCGGCCAGGCTCGGGCTCGATGCGGCTCCAGGCAAATTCAGCAATGCGCACGTAGCGTATGCCCATTGAAGCCATGCGGGCCGCGTCATCGACCCACCACGCTTGCGGCCATTGTTCCGGGTAATAGCAAACGCCAAGCTGCATGCAGTGCTTTCTTAAGCCGTAGCGAGTGCGGAAGCCGGGACGGACAGGGCCAGATCGTGGCTGGCGATGGTGCGTGGCATGGACAGGCCCTGGGCATCAAACACATGCAGGTGTTGTGACGGCATGCTTAAGGCGACGCGTTCACCGGCCAATGCAAAGCTGTTGCCGGGAGCCTTGACCACCCAGGGGTCACTGGTGACGCCGCTCTCCAGATACAGGTAGGTAGATTCGCCCAACCGCTCCTGCCACTGTACGTTGCGCA
>CAIQYP010000465.1 GCA_903876045.1 uncultured beta proteobacterium
CAAGCGGTCCAGAGCGCCTTGGGGCGGCCCTGCGGAATAAAGCTGCCCCCACGCGCCCCCACTTTGTGTGGGTTGCTGCCCCCCGAGGGGGTGCGTTTTGCCTTGGGGCGGCCCTGCGGCGAAACCTAGCCTAAAAGGCGCGCCAGCGATAGCAGTGCGAGGATCACCATCCACATTACAACGGTACGCCAGACCAGGCCAACAAAGGCGCGCAGGTGCGTAGTTTGCGGTATCTGCCCATCTCCGCCCTGCTCCACCGCCTCACCGAGTTGCACATTGATCGCTCCGGCTGTGGCAGCCAGCACCACACCGTCGTTGTCATCGGGGTAACGCGCTGCGTATTGACGCCAGCTATCCACAGCCTCTTCAAAGCTGCCGACAAATGCAAAACCCAAAGCGGTAAGGCGTACCGGTACCCAATCAGCGACATACCAAGCCCGGTTGGAACAGGCCTGAAAAGCACCGCTCACCGGCGTACTTGTAGGCTTTGCAGGTCGGTTCACGTAACGCCCCACATATTCAGCTATTCGATAGAACACCGCACCCGCCGGACCCAGGCCCAGCGCGGAAAGCACGGAGTACCAGGCCAACACACCAAACACATGGCGATGGGCGGATAGTGCCGAGTATTCAATGACATGCCGGACAATTTCGCTGCGCGGCAATTCAGTGGCGTCCATACGCATCCATTCGGCCAATTTCTGGCGCGCCAACACTTCATCGCCTGCGTAAAGTGCGTCACGAATCAGGGTGAAATGGTGGCTGAACTGGCGAAAGCCCAATGTGACATACAGCACCGCGATATTCCAGATCACGGCAGCCACCCAGCCCAGTGACATCACCAACAACCAATAGATGCCACAGGCTAACAGGGAGGGCAAAACCACTGCGAGCGACCAAGCCAGCCATCCGTGCTGGGTCTTGCCCGCATCGAAATTACGCACGATCCAGCGCACCCAACCGCGATTGGTGTTGTGCACCGGATTCAATTGACCAAGAGGCCTGGCCTGCTCCAGCAATAACGCAAAAAGTATTGAGATAAAACTCATGGATTCATCATACCCAGTACTTCAACCGGTCAGTCGAGTAGAAAGCGGTAAAAATTGCGCAACATACCTGCTGTTGCGCCCCAGATAAAACGCTCGGTGCTTCCATCCATGTAGGGCATAGACAACCAGCTTCGCTTTTCACCCGCCCAGTCCACGACGTGGTGACGATGGTTCGCCGGATCCATCAGAAAGTCCAGAGGCACTTCGAACACATCGGCCACTTCATCCGCATTGGGTTGAAGCCTAAATCCAGGATTTACCAGCGCAACCACGGGGGTCACGATGAAAGCGCTGCCAGTGGTGTAAATCGGCAGACTTCCAATAACTTCCACATACTGCGGCTCCAGCCCTACTTCCTCATGCGCTTCGCGAAGCGCCGTAGCCACCGCGTCACGGTCTTCCGGATCAGCTTTGCCACCAGGAAACGCAATCTGGCCGGAGTGGCTATTCATGTGCGTGGGCCTTAGCGTTAGCAAGACGGTCAGGCGTTCTCTTTGCACCAGCGGAATCAACACAGACGCATGGGCTGGTGCACGATCGATGAACTTAGCTTCCTTGCGAACATCAGGCGTCCAGGCATGTTGGCGTGCAAAGCGCGCTGCGATGGCCTGCGATGTAAGGCTGGCCGGGTGCGGCTTAGGCAACTGCAGGTCTATGGCCACCACCGGCACTTGCTTGGGATCAAACGAAGGTAAAGTCGCCACGAATTTAATCAGGAATCGGTAATGTGGAGTCGTAAAAAAACCGCCACAGTGCTGGACTGAGGCGGCTTTTCAAAAGACTGTGTCGCAGATTTATGCGGCGACGTTTGCAGTCTTCTTGGCTGGCAACTTTTCCTTAATACGTGCCGACTTACCGCTGCGATCACGCAGGTAGTAAAGCTTGGCACGGCGCACGTCACCACGGCGCTTGACTTCAATACTGGCTATCAGCGGGCTGTAAAGTTGGAACGTACGCTCCACACCTTCACCACTGGATATCTTGCGAACGATAAAGCCGCTGTTGAGGCCACGATTGCGCTTGGCGATCACAACGCCTTCGTAAGCCTGAACGCGCTTGCGAGTGCCTTCAACCACGTTGACGTTCACGATAACCGTGTCGCCAGGTGCAAAAGCTGGAATAGTTTTTCCGAGGCGGGCGATTTCTTCCTGCTCGAGTGTTTGGATGAGGTTCATGGTTTCCTTGTGATCTTGGGCGCGCCGTCATCGGGATTGATGACATTCATGACTCCCCGACTAATAGTTAGTGAGAGCATGCCTGGCCGGCCAGAGGATCGGTTAGCCCACAATTATAGCAAGATCAGCCTCGCCCAGCGAGGAAGAGCTCATCCTGCTTGCTGAGCAATCCATTTTTACGGGCACGCTCCAGCAAATCGGGCCGGTGGCGGGCAGTCAATTCCAGACTCTGCTCACGCCGCCAGCGCTCAATATTGCTGTGGTGGCCGGAAAGTAAAATATCAGGTACTGCAACACCAGCCCATGCTTCCGGACGGGTGTAATGTGGGCAATCGAGCAACCCGTCCATTGAGGGATTGAAGCTGTCCTGGTGGTGGCTCTCCGGGTCGGACAGGACGCCTGGTTGCAGGCGCGCCACGGCGTCCAGCAATGCCATGGCAGCAATTTCCCCACCCGACAGCACAAAATCGCCCAAGCTAATTTGCATATCCACATGGGCGTCGACAAATCGCTGATCCAAGCCTTCGTAGCGTCCACACAGCAGAACAGCGCCGGAGCCGCTAGAAAACTCTTGTACTAGACGATGATCCAGCAAGCGACCAACGGGTGAGAACAGCACCACGGGTGCCTTATCTGCACGCTGCGTCTGAATATGAGAAAGCGACTGGGCTAGCGGCTCAGCCATCATGACCATACCGGGACCGCCGCCAAAGGGGCGGTCGTCAATGCGTCGATAGGTGCCGCTAGCAAAATCGCGCGGATTGCTTAGATGCACATCGACCTGCGCACTCTCATAAGCCCGGCGTGTAATACCGGACGTCAAAAAAGGCGCAAACAGTTCAGGAAACAGGGTGACGACATCAAAGCGCATGGGCTTTTGCGTCAATAGTCTTTTTGCCAGTCCACACGGATCTGGCGCGCTTTCAGATCCACGTCGTCAACGTAGGCCGAAACAAACGGAATCATGCGCTCCTGCAACTTGTCGTCTTCTTCCGAGTACTCGATTACCAGCACCGTCTGGGCACCGGTCGACAGCAACTCCCTTACGACTCCGAGTGCTTCATCTTGCCGGTTGATCACATCCAGGCCGATCAGATCGACCCAGTAATACTCGTCTTTGGCAGCTGCGGGGAAACTGGATCGGGATACAAATATGCGGGAACCCCGCAGGGCCTCGGCCGCATTGCGATCCGCCACATCAAGAGCCGTGGCCACTACAGAAGAAGAATGCTCTTTCGCTTCCTTAACGACCAATCGCGCACAACCTTCAAAGGTCTTCAAACCTCGTTCGGTAGGAAGTAGATACCATTTTTTGGAGGAAAAAAGCGCCTCGGGATCGGCGCTATGGGGTAGAACTTTGAACCAGCCCTTTACACCCCAAGCGTCCGCAATCCTGCCAACCTCGATGGCATCCGCTGGCATTTCAGCAGTTTCGAGTCCGGCAATCATAGGGAGCGATGCGAACAGGAAGAACGAACCCGGCGAGTTGCCCGGCGCGTCCCTCCCTGTTCAGATTTAGACTGCTGCGACGGCTGCTTTTTTGGCAGCTTGGGCAATCAGACGCTCCACCGTGGGAGATGCTTGCGCACCGACACCACGCCAGTAAGTCAGGCGATCTTGTGCAATACGGATGCTTTCTTCAGAAGCTGTTGCAATGGGGTTGTAAAAACCGATACGCTCGATGAAGCGTCCATCACGGCGTGTGCGCTTGTCAGCCACAACGATGTTGAAGAAAGGACGGGCTTTGGCACCGCCGCGAGAAAGTCGAATGACGACCATGGTTTATCCTTTGGGTGACCGAAAATTAGGATCCGGCCAATAAATTCAAATCCAGAGTTGAGACACGCAACTGACCACCCGGTCAGTGACACTCTGAATAGCCTTCTATTATATCTTTTTCTTCATACATGAACAAAATTCGACCGGCAACTGATGCTGACATCGCCAGCATCACCAGCATTTACGCTCACCATGTGATGCACGGAACGGGAACTTTTGAAACCGTCCCGCCAGATGAAAAGGATATGGCAGCACGCCGAAACGATGTATTGGCAAGAGGCCTACCGTATTTGGTGATGGAAGATGCGAGTGGTGTGATCGGGTTCGCCTATTGCAATTGGTTCAAACCCCGCCCCGCCTATCGATTCTCCGCTGAGGACTCAATCTACCTGGCACCCGCAGGGACAGGTAAGGGCCTGGGCCGACTGATGTTGACCGAATTGATGGCGCAAGCGGAGCGTTGTGGTGTCAGACAGATGCTGGCCGTGATCGGCGACTCAAGTAACAAGAGTTCTATCGGCGTGCACCGAAGCTGTGGCTTTGAACATACCGGCATATTGCGCAGCAGTGGTTGGAAGTTCGACCGTTGGCTGGATGTAGTTCTGATGCAACGCAGCCTGGGATTGGGCGACAGCGCTCCAGCACAATCCGCGGACTAACCTAAAAGACAGGTCGTTTGGCTCGACCGACCTTGGGCCTCCAACGCCCCAATAGGTTACATACGGATGCACCCCCCGTGCCCGCAACGCTTACCGTTCTAGAAAATCTGAAGACTAACCCAATAGGCAATCGCTGCTACAAAGGCACTTGCGGGAATCGTAAGCACCCAGGCCCATACGATGTTGCCCGCCACACCCCAGCGCACGGCACTAGCACGCTGCGTGGAGCCAACGCCCACAATCGCACCCGTAATGGTATGGGTGGTGGATACCGGTACGCCCAGAGCGGTAGCCAAAAACAAGGTTATGGCTCCACCGGTTTCGGCGCAAAAGCCACCTACCGGCTTGAGCTTGGTGATCTTCTGGCCCATGGTTTTCACGATGCGCCAGCCACCAAACATGGTGCCCGCACCAATGGCCATGTAACAACAGACGATTGTCCATGTGGGCGGTGCCGCGTCGCTTGCTGATACATAGCCGGTGGCAATCAACATCATCCAGATAATGCCAATCGTCTTTTGAGCGTCGTTGCCGCCATGCCCCAAACTGTAGGCACCGGCTGAAATCAGTTGAAGGCGCCGGAACCATTTATCGATGCGCGATGGACGCATGCGCCTAAACGTCCAAGCCACAGCCACCATCATCAAAGACCCTAGCAAATACCCCAATAGAGGCGAAACAAAAATAAAAATCACGGTCTTCCAAATACCGGCAGCGACCAGCGAACCAGCACCGGATTTGGCAATCACCGCACCCACAATGCCACCGATCAAGGCGTGCGAAGAACTGCTGGGAATCCCGTAGTACCAAGTAATCACATTCCAGCAAATGGCACCGACCAAGGCGCCAAATACCACATGGGTGTCCACCACACCGGGCTGCACAATGCCTTTGCCCACAGTGGCCGCCACACTCAGGTGAAAGACCAGGATGGCGACAAAGTTGAAGAAGGCGGCAAACAAAATAGCCTGCCCGGGCTTTAAAACACCGGTGGAGACCACGGTGGCGATGGAGTTTGCAGCGTCATGAAATCCATTCATGAAGTCGAATACCAAAGCCATCGCGACCAGCA
>CAIQYP010000466.1 GCA_903876045.1 uncultured beta proteobacterium
CACTGGCCACCGTGCTATGGCGCGACAAGTGTGACAGCGTCATGATTTGCGGCGGTGCCAGGGCGATTTGGTTTTCCCAATATTGCTCCAGAGCCACGCGCGGTGGCAGCCAAACGCTTTCGGTGGTTTCCACGTTGTCATGGCTTGCGATCTGATCTGCTGGCAGTGCGGCAACAAAGAAGCGGGTGTCAAAGCGCTTGCTGGAGATCGAGGGCATTTTGGGCGTGATCCAGCGCGACCAAGGCTGCAAGGCTTGTGTCTGGAGCCGCAATTGCAGATGCCCCAATACCGCGTTGAAGGATTGCCCGGCCTTGATCAACTCAGCCAGTTGCAGGCTGTGGTGGTGCGCAGTGTCCTGGGCAAACAGCACGCCACATTCTTCAAACGCTTCGCGTAGCGCAGCGACATACAGGCCACGTGCCAAATCCAGAGGCAAATCCGGCTCAGCCAGTGCGACATGCAGGGCGTGCGAGTCCTGGTCCAGATGGGCTATTGAAGCCAGTTGCAGGTCGCTGTCGTCGAGTTTTCCGCCCGGAAAAACGTAGGCTCCACCCAGCACATCCGACAGGCCGTGCCGCTTGACCAAAAATACTTCGAGGCCCGCAGGGCTATCCCTGAGAATGATAACGGTGGCGGCATCCCGGGGTGGTGTGAGTACGATTTCGGAGCTGATTTCCATGGGTGGTTCTTGCTGCTGCCGCAAATGGCTAGCTTATTGTCAGATGAAAATTGTTTATTGGAGTTTTGAATGACGATTGATTTCAAAGGTCGCGTAGCGATTGTGACCGGAGCGGGTGGCGGTTTGGGTCGCCAACATGCATTGGCATTGGCTGCGCGAGGTGCCCGGGTGCTGGTTAATGACCTGGGTGGTGCGAGGGACGGTTCGGGCAGTTCACTTACGGCGGCCGAACACGTGGTTGCAGAGATTCGCGCGGCAGGTGGCGAAGCGATTGCCAATGGCGCATCGGTAACAGATTGGGATGCAGTGCAGGCCATGGTTCAACAGGCGGTGGATACCTGGGGCCGCATCGACATCGTGGTTAACAACGCCGGAATTCTTCGTGACAAGACTTTTGCCAAGATGGACCTGGCCGACTTCCGGTTGGTGCTGGATGTGCACCTGATGGGCGCTGTGCATTGCACTAAAGCTGCCTGGCCACACATGGTGGCACAAAAATACGGCCGCATTTTAATGACGACTTCCAGCACCGGCTTGTATGGCAACTTTGGCCAGAGCAACTACGGCGCTGCCAAGCTGGCGCTGGTGGGCTTGATGCAGACGCTGGGGCTGGAAGGCGCCAAACACGACATTCGCGTTAACTGTCTGGCGCCCACGGCCGCCACACGTATGACTGAAGACTTGATGCCAGCCGAAATACTGGCTGCACTGCAGCCCCAGGCGGTATCCCCAGCCATGTTGGTTTTGGTGGGGCAGGAAGCACCGACGCGAACTGTGCTGTGCGCAGGTGCCGGTAACGTGGAGGCTGCACACATCACTCTGACGCAGGGTGCATGGATCGGGTTGGACGGGCAGTCTCCAGAGCGTTTGGCTGAACAAATGGAGCAGGTGCGCGACCGCACGGCAGAAATGGTGCCACCCAACGGTTCTGCCCAAGGCGGGCATGAGGTGGGGCGCGCTATGGCGATGCTCAAACCGGAATAGCCGCTCCAAAATTCCCCAGTGCTATCTCGAAACCTTCACCTTGCGGTGAGGGTTCTTCAACGGGCGTTTAGCGTGCTGCGCACGGTTTCAGTTTCAGAAGGTACTTCGCGCTCGCCGGACAGTGCAATCTGCTCGGCCTCGTCGATAACCTGGGTGGGAATCGCGTTAGCTGCTGTCACCGTGACTGAGCCGACGCTGAACTGCGGAATAAAGGAGTGGATGACATCGTTTTGCCCTACGACGTCCAGCGGTTTGCACATCAACGCACGCAGGCGTACGGTCATCTTGCCAACGACTTGCGGTTGCTTGACGGCTGACATGACCACCACGAAACAGCGTGGGTGGTAGAGGCCGACGACACAACGAAAGCCCACAGCGCGGCGCATGCGTGCGGCCATCGCGGCCAGAATTTGCTGGTCGACCTGGTGGCCGGCATCGTCGCTGAGTTCATACAGGTTGCGCAGGTGCAGGGCGATCACGGTGCAACTGGTGTGGATCCGCGCACTGCGCCAGAACGCATCGTCCACTTTGGCCAACAACACCGAGCCCCGGGGTAGTCCGGTGGCTGGGTCCATGCCCTGTGAAATGCCGGAGAGGCGCTCTAACCTGCGAATCTGGCGGTTGTGGCGAATGCCCAAATTCACCATGGTCAGAAAGAACATTACCGTGCTGAATGCGCTGATCATCCACAGTATGAAACTGGTATTGTCCGTGAGCAGCTGATGGGCGTAGAGACCGGAAGTCGACATTGCCATAAACAGGCATCCAATGGTCATGTCACGCGCCATGCGGTCCCCCAACTGTGCAGCGCGCATGGAAGTCAGGGTGGCCATCAAAACCGCCAGCGCCGAGAGCACAGCGGCAAACAGCAGGATTTCTGTGCTGTAGGTTTCACCGAACAGGGCAGACGCGGTCGAAATCAAAAAGGCGCAAATAACCAGAGCTTTGGAGCCTGACGAGATGATGTGAAAAACCAGACGATCGTCTGCTGCGGACCCTAGCCACTGCCCCAGGTAAATCAGCACCATGGCGCCACTCAAAGGGCCGAGACTGGCCTTCAGGATCAGTACGGGTGTCGCAGGCAACAAGGGAAATAAATCTTCCGGCAGGCCCGACAGCAATACGCAACTGCTGGCGGTGATGATCAAAAACACCAGGCTGCGCAAAGACGATAGGCTGCGACTCCTGGCCACATCCATGATGGCCATGATGCTTATGGTCAGCAGACCACCCAACATCACTGCCCAAACTTCATTTTCCAACGATTGCATATTGCCTCTATTGTGCGTCACCAAATGAGCGCTTTCTTGATTCAGGTCAGATTGCCCCCATCTGTCATGTTTGGTATTAAAACTGATCAGCGCAAGATGCACAGGCAACATGCCCTTTGAGAGCGAAGTTGCTGCGCCTGTGTTAACTTTGCGCCCGCAGAAAAGAACAAAGGGCCACAGTTATGGACAATTATTCTCAGGGCCCCGCATTGGTCGCCCGCAAGCGCCTGACAGGAATACGGCGCGGTTTGGAAAAAGAAAGTTTGCGTTCGCAAGTTAGTGGCCGGCTGGCCACTACGCCTCACCCAATTGCAATGGGTTCGGCTTTGACGCACCCGCATATCACCACTGATTTCAGCGAGTCGCAGGTTGAGCTCATCACGGGTGTGCACGCCCGCGCGCAAGGCTGTATGGACGAGCTCATACGAATACAGCAATTCACCATGCGTTCTTTGGGCGACGAAATGCTCTGGGTTTCCAGCATGCCGTGCGGCCTGCCGGCGGATGATGAGATTCCGCTAGGCCAATACGGCACATCGAATGTGGGACGGGCCAAGACGGTTTACCGCAGTGGTCTGGGCTACCGCTATGGACGGCGCATGCAGACTATCTCTGGCATCCATTACAACTGGAGCGTGCCGGAGGTGTCGAATGAGGCCTACTTCGGCCTGATCCGCAACTTCCGTCGCCATGCATTTTTGCCGCTGTTTCTGTTTGGTGCGTCACCTGCGGTGTGTTCGACCTTTGTTGCGGGGCGGCAGCATCAGTTGCAGCCTTTGAATCAAGGCACCATGTATTTGCCCTATGCCACTTCCTTGCGCATGGGTCGCCTGGGCTACCAGAGCGACGCGCAGGCTTCGCTTGCCGTGAGTTACAACAGCCTGGCGGGCTATGCCACCTCTCTCCAACAGGCATTAACGCAACCCTACGCCGCGTACGAGGCGATTGGCGTCAAGGCACCGGACGGCAGTTATCGACAGTTGCAAACCACACTCTTGCAGATTGAAAACGAGTTCTACGGCACGATTCGTCCCAAGCGCGTGATCTTCCCGGGCGAGCGCCCCTTGCACGCGCTGCGTGAGCGTGGCGTGGAATACGTGGAAGTGCGTTTGATGGATCTGAATCCGTTTGAGCCGGTGGGCATTACGGCGCAGACCCTGAAATTCCTGGATGTTTTCTTGTTGCATTGCCTGCAGTCGGAAAGCCCGGATGACACACCACAGGAAATTGCCGCTATCGCACGGAACCAGCACCTTGCTGCTGAGCGCGGCCGCGAGCCTGGCCTTGAACTGGAAAAAGGCTTGGGCAAGATGTCGCTCACCGATTGGGGCTTGGAGATCGTGCAACAACTAAAACCCATCGCCGCGCAACTGGATGCGGAGTTCGCCACAGATGACTATTCCCGTGCAGTGCTGGATGCAGAACATGCCCTGCACTATCCTGAGACCACGCCCTCGGCGCGCGTGCTAAAAGCCGTGCAGGATGAGTTTGACGGCTCGTTCGTGGCGTTTGTGCGAGCCCAGTCGATCAAGACCCGGCAAATCATGCTGGACCTGCCCATGTCAGAAGCGGATGCGGAGTCATGGGCTGCGCAAAGCGCGAAGTCGGTGCAAGCTCAGGCCGACATTGAAGCGGCTGACACCATGCCTTTTGACATCTACCTGCAGGAATACCTGTCACCGAAACGCCTGGTGGCGAAACCGGTGACAGTCTCTCCCTGAAGGCCTATTTACCGGCTAAGACAGCCTTACCTGTCTTCGCAGCTTTTGCTGCAGCACGCGGTTTGCTAGCGGCAACGCGTTTGGCAACGGCGCGTTTAGCCCGTGGCTTCGCGCCGGCAATGCTGCGAACCAGTTGGTCCGATTTGGCTTCCACTTTGAAGGCCACGCCACTGACGGCGACTGCGGCGGGAACGGCTACGGATGCGATGGTGTTCAGCGCCGTGAAGCCCGTGGCCTTTTCAAATCGGCTGGCGTTGGCTGCGACCTGGGCGACGCTTCGGTCGGCCAGCATAAGAACCTTGGTCACTGCCAAGTCTGCGCCATCGGTTCCCAGACCGACGCTCTTGGTGTAGTAGGCAGACACCTTCTTTTCGGCGGCCACTGCATTGGTGCGAATTTCGGCGCTCAGTTGGCTGCCCACTTTTTCCACGGCATTGGCCCAGCGCTGGTCCACATAATTGGCCATGCGTGCATTGCCCACGCGATAGGCCTCGATAACGTTCTTGGCTGTGTTGCCGTAGCTTGCGATAAGTTCGTTGGTGACGGTGGATAGGTTTTTGGCAGTCATGCAGTTTCTCCAGATAGGTGAAGGGTTGATGTATGAGGAGAATTGTCTTGAAGCGACCTAGTGGTGGCACCTTAAAACCGGGCTTTTCCCTAGGGGCAGCTGCCTAGTGACTGGCGCGCAACCGCTGTTTGCGAACTGCCCGACAATCCAGAGTGTTTGGTTTTTTAAGAAAGTTCAGCGGCATGGCAATTCAATGGTTCCCCGGGCATATGCATCTGACCCGCAAAGCAATTGCTGAGCGCATCAAAGAAATTGATGTGGTTATCGAATTGCTGGATGCGCGTCTGCCGGGCTCAAGCGCCAACCCCATGCTGGCCGAAATCACCAAGGGTAAGCCGGCACTTAA
>CAIQYP010000467.1 GCA_903876045.1 uncultured beta proteobacterium
GCCAAACCCCTGTCCAGCTACCGCAAGTACTGGGCGAGCCGCTTTGGCACGGCCCCCTTCCTGCCTATGAGCCGTGCCGAGATGGACAAGTTGGGCTGGGATAGTTGCGATGTGATCCTGGTGACGGGCGATGCCTACGTGGACCATCCCAGCTTTGGCATGTCGGTGATTGGCCGCATGCTGGAGGCGCAGGGCTTTCGCGTCGGCATCATCGCCCAACCCGATTGGACCAGTGCCGAGGCCTTCAAGGCCCTGGGCAAGCCGAACCTGTTCTGGGGCGTGACGGCGGGCAACATGGATTCCATGATCAACCGCTACACGGCGGACAGAAAAATTCGCACCGATGATGCCTACACCCCCGGTGATGTGGCCGGCAAGCGCCCGGACCGTGCGGCCATTGTTTATAGCCAGCGCTGCCGGGAAGCCTTCAAAGATGTGCCATTGATTCTGGGTGGCATTGAAGGCAGTCTTCGCCGCATCGCCCACTACGACTACTGGAGCGACAAAGTGCGCCGCTCCATCGTGGTGGATGCTAAGTGCGATCTGCTGTTGTACGGCAACGCTGAACGTGCACTGGTGGAGATTGCGCACCGTTTGGCGGCACGCGAACCGGTTACCTCTATTACTGATGTGCGGGGCACCGCTTTTGTGCGCAGGCCCGACGACGAGACTGGCAAAGACTGGTTTGAAATCGACTCCAGCAGCGTGGACGAGATTGGCCGGGTCGAGGCCCATGTCAATCCGTATATGACCACCAGCGAGCAGGCTGCAGAACAAGGCGCGACGTGTGCCAAGGAAGATCAGGCCAAGGCAGTGGCACACGCCGCTGAAAGTGCCGGTGCTGTGGCCGCAAGCGCCAAGCCGAAAGGCGTCGCCATTTCGCCCATCACCTTCCATCCGAACCCGGAGCTAAAAGGCAAACTGAAAGTGCCACCGCGTGACCGCTCGGTGATCCGCCTGCCCAGTTACGAGCAGGTCAAGAGCGACCCGGTGCTCTATGCCCACGCCAACCGCATCCTGCATCTGGAGACCAACCCCGGCAATGCCCGCGCACTGGTGCAGGCGCATGGCGAAGGGGTGACCGCACGCGATGTCTGGATCACCCCGCCGCCCATCCCTCTCACCACCGCCGAGATGGATCTGGTGTTTGATCTGCCCTATGCACGCAGCCCGCACCCGAGCTATGCAGACGAGAAGGGCAGCCATGATGGCGCGACCAAGATCCCGGCTTGGGAGATGATTCGCTTCTCCATTAACATCATGCGCGGCTGTTTTGGTGGCTGCACTTTCTGCTCGATTACCGAGCACGAGGGTCGCATCATCCAAAGCAGATCAGAAGATTCGGTCATCAAAGAGATTGAAGACATCCGCGACAAGGTCAAGGGCTTTACCGGCACCATCTCGGACTTGGGTGGGCCCACTGCCAATATGTACCGCCTGGGCTGCAAGAGCCCCGAGATTGAAGCGGCCTGCCGCAAGCCCAGTTGCGTCTATCCCGGTATCTGTCAGAACCTGGGTACCGACCACGGCCCACTGATTCATATGTACCGCCGGGGCAGGGCGCTCAAGGGCATCAAGAAGATATTGATCGGCTCCGGCCTGCGCTACGACCTGGCTGTGAAGAGCCCGGAATACGTGAAAGAGCTGGTGCAGCACCATGTAGGCGGCTACTTGAAGATTGCGCCGGAACACACCGAGCAGGGGCCGCTGACCAAAATGATGAAGCCAGGCATCGGCACCTACGACAAGTTCAAGCAGCTGTTCGATAAGTTCTCTCTGGAAGCTGGCAAGAAGCAGTTTCTGGTGCCGTACTTCATCGCGGCGCATCCCGGTACCACTGACGAAGACATGATGAACCTGGCGGTGTGGCTGAAGAAGAATGGCTTCCGCGCCGATCAGGTACAGACCTTTTACCCCAGCCCCATGGCCACCGCCACGGCGATGTACCACAGCGGGCGCAACACGCTGCGCAGAGTTCATCGCAAGGCCGAGAGTGATGACGAGACCGTGGACGTCGTGCGCGGTGAAAAGCGCCGCCGCTTGCACAAAGCCTTTTTGCGCTACCACGACCCGGCGAACTGGCCGCTGCTGCGTGAGACGCTCAAGGCCATGGGTCGGGCCGATCTGGTGGGCAACGGCAAGCACCATCTGATCCCGACCTATCAGCCACTGAACGATGGCGCGTATCAGAGTGCACGCAAGAAGAATTCAACTTCGGTGCCGATGAAGACTGGTGTCGCCACCCCTGTAAAGAGTTCGAATCAGCCGGTCAAGGGCCGCCTGCTGACGCAGCATACGGGCTTGCCTCCGCGTGTGACGGGTACTGCACCCAACAAGGCGCGCAAGCCGCGTTAATCGGCGGGTTGCAAAAGCCGATCGGGGTGGTAGTTGGCCAGCAACGGGTCACGCACTCCACTTAGCAATTCTTGCGAGGAAAAAAGGCCCAGGGCCGGGGCCAGTGTGATGCCGGAATGGCTGAGCACGAGGTACAAGCCCGCGGTGTCTTTTGGCCGGCCAACCATGGGGAAGCCATCGCCCGGAGTCGGTCTTTGACCCATGGTGTAGAAATCCATCGCAACGTTTTCCGACCCGGCCACCATGGCCTGCACCTTTTGGTAAAGCTGCGCGGCCATGACATCCGGTGCTGTGCCGTCCATGCTGCCGACAAAGTCGGTGCCTGCCACCAAGCGGCCTTCCGATGTCTGGCGCACATGCAGTTCGGTAGCCATCAGCAGCGTTGTCAGCAGCCGCCTTGTGGGTTTGGAATGCACCAGCAGGCCAGTTGGTGCCTGCACTGCGTAGTGCAGTCCGAGGCCACGAAGCAGAGTGGCACTGCCGACTCCCGCGGCAATAACCACCTCGTCCGCTTCCTGCACGGCATCGCCGGTGCGCACGCCGGCGATGCGGTCGCCTGTGTGCATAAGTGAGCTGACCGGTGTGTTTACTAACAACCTCGCGCCCATTTTTCGGGCTGCAGCCAGCAGGGCTAAGGCTGCATTCAGCGGCTCCACTTTGCCCTCTTGCGGCATGTGTAAGGCAAAGTTTGGTGCCTGCTTGATTCCAGGTTCAATTTGCAGGGCGCCCTTGCCGTCGATGCGTTCCAACTCATAGCCCCACGTGCTGTGTTCTTTGGCGAAGGCTTCCAGTTGATCAGGCGGCAAGTCCCAGATCAAGCCACCGCACCGGTCAAGCCGCACGTCCGGTACTTGCCGGGCAAGACGTTGCCACTCTTGCATGGCGCGTTGGCGCAGGTGGAAATAGGGCTGTGGGTTGCCCCAACTGGCGTTGATCCAGGCCCAGGAATCGCGGGTGGCGCGTCCGCCGGCCTGCTCCGCCTCCAGAATGGTGACCGCCGCACCCGCTCGCGCCAGATGCCATGCAACCGAAGCGCCGAGGATGCCGGAGCCAATAACGATGCAGTGCTTTTTAGCCATAGTTGCTGCGCCCTGTTTGTGCCATTGCGCCAGTGTATGGCGCGCAAAGTCCGTCTATCGCTTGACCGATTGGAAGGGGATTCGTTTCCCTTGAAGCCACTTGAGCTTGGAAGCGAACTGACTACTTCAAGGTGTGCAGCGGGATGTCTTTGGCCCGTGCCAGCGCATCAAGTTGCTTGCGCGTCTTGCTCGCCAAGAACGCTGCAATGGCGGCGTGTGCGGGGGGCATAAACATGGTCTGGATACGCGAGTCAGCCAATCCGGCCGCTTCAGCCAACGCTGCGGCAAAGTGTGGCTCCAGCGCTGCCATTGCCACGCGGCCGTCTTTGCAGGCGTAGACGCGGTAACCCGCATGTCCGCCCCCCACGGCGGCACCTGCGGTGGTGAGTCCCCAGGTGCGCGGCAGGCCCAGATAACCGGCGGCGTCAGACAAGGCCACTTCCAGACGCACGCTTTTTCCTTTTTGCAATTGCTGTAGCCGCGTTTGCAAAATCGCCTCGCTCACCATCAATGAGCCTCCCATGTCGGCATAGAGGCTGGCGGGCAGTTCCAGGCCGGTGACTAAATCGTTCTCAGCCATGTAGGTGAGGTCATGACCTGGCTCTTCAGCGCGTGTGCCAGGCCCACCAAAGATGGCCACCATCGAGAGTTGCGGGTAGGTCTTGTGCAGGGCCTTCCAGCCCAACCCAAGCTTCAGAAGAGCAGAGGGGCGAAACGAGGTGATCAACACATCGGCCTTGGCCAGTTCGCGATGCAAGACCTTGCGGCCCGGCTCGGTCTTCAGGTCCGCACTCAGGTTTTTGATGCCTTGATGCATGGCCGCATAGGCAGTCTGCGCGTAAATTGCCATCGGATCGCCAGATGAACCTTTGGGTGCCATCGGGTGGGCTGGTGGCTCCAATTTGATGCAGGTGGCGCCCATCGTCTGGCAGCGCATCAATGCAGAGGGGCCTGGCAGATTCAAAGCCAAACTCAGGATGCGGACGCCTTTCAAAGGACGGATAGGGGCTGCGGGGGAGGGGGCTATTGCCATGTGCATTCCTGAGGCGGTGAGGTTTTGTTTGCACGGATGATAGAGGCAATAATGCA
>CAIQYP010000468.1 GCA_903876045.1 uncultured beta proteobacterium
AAATCTGCTGAACTCGCTCCACCTCGGGTATGAATGTGATAGTCACGGCACCGCCCACTGCCACACCCATCTTGGGCGTTATCGTCCAACCCATCGTCATGGTGTCAAACACCTCCTTGTCACGCAGCATTTTCTTTCGTGCATCCGCGTGAAAGTTACTCAACTTCATGGCCGGCCATGGTGTCTTTCCGTCCAGTGTGAAGTGCGGGCCCGAAGGTTCGATTACGCTGAGGTGCTTGGCAAGGTCGCGCAAATACTGTGCAACTGTGCGGCATGCCGCCTCAGTGTTTGCCGTATTCGTAGTCAAGTCTTGCGCAGCCACGGCTTGCTGACTTTTTAGTTCAGTTGCCTGCGACTTCAGTTGATTAAGAAAGCTCACGGTCGCTCCGTTCGGTTATCTGACGAAAATTTGAGCAAAGCAGTCACACGTCTACAGGCAGCAAACGCCGCCCGGTCAGGCGGTGGTGTTCGCGCCATGCAAAACGATCAGTCATACCCGCGATGTAATCCGCCACACTGCGCTGCAAGGCCGGACCGGCATCCCACGTTGCTGGATGAATCGACTGAGAGCGCAACGCGAAACCCGCTTGCATCTCCTGCGGTGCGACAGTGTAGATTTCAAACAATTCACGCACCACCTGTTTTGCCTGCACCATAGTCTGCACCACTTGGGGGTGCCGATACAAGTGCGCAAACAAGAACTGTTTGAGTTGTGCGGAGCGCTGTTGCATCTCGAGTCCAAACATCACCAACGGAGCGCTACCGCGAACGTCGTCAACCGAATGCGGCTGGGCCACCTCAATGGCCGCTTGGGTCGCAGCGATTACATCAAACACTTGCTCACTCAGCATCAGGCGGATGCTCTCGTACATCAACCGGCGCGCCTGACCAGGTTCGCGCAAATGGGCATGGTTATTGCGGGCACGCTCACAGAACTCGTTGAACAAGGGTACCTCTTGCATCTGTTGCAGGGTAATAAGTCCAGAGCGGATGCCATCGTCAATGTCATGCGCGTTGTAGGCAATCTCATCGGCCAGATTGCACAGTTGCGCCTCCAGACTGGGCTGTTTGGCTTCCAGGAAGCGACGGGCTACGCCACCCTGCCCGTCCGCAAAGGCATGTTCAGCAGCCTCCAGCAAACTGGCGTTGCTGCGCGAGCAGTGTTTGAGAATGCCCTCACGGGTTTCAAAGGTCAGGTTCAGACCATCGAATAAGGGATAGCGCTCTTCCAGCAAATCCACCACGCGCAAGCTCTGCAGGTTGTGTTCAAAGCCTCCGTAGTCGGCCATGCAGTCCTGCAAAGCATCCTGACCAGCGTGCCCGAAAGGGGTATGACCCAGGTCGTGTGCGAGTGCAATGGCCTCTACCAAGTCTTCATTCAAATGCAGAGAACGGGCAATGCTACGCCCCAACTGCGCCACTTCCAGCGAGTGCGTTAATCGGGTGCGAAACAGATCGCCTTCGTGGTTTAAAAAGACCTGCGTTTTATAGACCAAGCGCCGAAACGCGGTGGAGTGGACGATGCGGTCGCGGTCACGTTGAAAGTCCGTACGCGTAGCTGCCAGACTTTCGGAAAGACGCCGCCCACGCGTTTGCGATGGGTGGCATGCGTAGGGCGCCAGACCAGACGCACCAACATCGACAGCTAGACTTTGCAGCATGCGTCAATCACATCGCGTACCAGTGCATCCGGCGCACCGCGTACGGTAGCCTTGGATGGCCCATCAATCAGCACAAACTTAATCTCACCCGCATCCGACTTCTTGTCCAGACGCATGAGTTCCAGATAACGGCCAGCGTTGTCCTCTGCATTCAGCACCGGCCCAACTACCGGCAAACCGGCTTGAACGGTAAGCGCCAATAAGCGGGCCACAAAGTCAGCATCTACCAATCCCAAGCGCTCTGACAACTTGGCGGCCATCACCATGCCACAACCCACAGCCTCCCCGTGCAGCCATGCGCCATAACCCATGCCGGCTTCGATCGCGTGACCAAAGGTGTGGCCGAAGTTCAGAATCGCGCGCAAACCGCCCTCACGTTCGTCTTGTGCTACCACCCAAGCTTTGATCTCGCAGCTGCGCTTCACGGCATGGGCAAGAGCGTCCACATCGCGCGCCAATAATCTGTCCATGTTTTGCTCCAGCCAGTCCATGAACTGCAGATCAGCGATAGGCCCGTACTTGATGACTTCGGCCAGGCCAGCACTCAGTTCCCGCTCTGGCAAGGTCTTCAAAGTGTCCAAATCGCATAGCACCAGCAACGGTTGGTAGAACGCGCCAATCATGTTCTTGCCCAGTGGATGGTTGATGCCCGTCTTGCCACCCACCGATGAATCCACTTGCGACAACAGGGTAGTAGGCACTTGCATAAACGGTACACCGCGCATAAAGCTGGCTGCCGCATAGCCGGTCATATCGCCCACCACACCTCCACCCAGCGCCACCAGCAGAGTTTTGCGGTCGCATCCGTTTTGCAGCAAAGCATCAAAAATCAGATTGAGGGTTTGCCAGTTTTTGTGCACCTCACCATCCGGCAGTTCCAGCGTCAGTACCTTTGCATACCGAGCACTGAGGGCGGCCCGTAATTGGGCTGCATAAAGTGGTGCAACGGTCGTGTTGCTTACGATCAATACGGACGAAGCTTTGGGCAGGCCATCGAACAACGCTTGTTGTTGGATCAGCGCGGAACCGATGTAAATGTCGTAGCTGCGTTCTGCCAGATCGATGGCAACGGTTTGGAATGGAGTCTTGCTCATAGCGCAAGTTTAGAGCCTTTGCCGCCGAGCCCAAACGACGAGGATCAAGGCTTGGAGATATCTCCGGCAAGCTCCAATTGCATCAAGATCATGTTGACCAGTGTGGCAACTGAGGGTCGACCGGTTTCCAGCACAAAATGGGCCACTTCCTTGTACAAGTGGTCACGCTCGGCAAACAAGCCTTTAAGTTTGGCCAGCGGGTCAGCGACTTGCAACAGCGGGCGATTGGTGTCATGCCGCAGGCGTCGAAAAAGTTCTTCAGGCGTGGATTTGAGGTAAACGGTGCGTCCACGTTCGCGCAAGTGTTGGCGGTTGACTTCACGCAACACCGCACCACCTCCAGTGGACAAGACCTTTGATGGTCCCTGTGTCAGGGTATCCAACACTTCCTGCTCAATGTCTCGGAAGCGGACCTCGCCCTCCCGCTCGAAAAACTCGCGGATGGAACAGCCAATACGAACCTCAATTTCGTGGTCCGAATCAACAAACGGCAACTGAAGCCGACGAGCCAGTTGCCGCCCGACAGTGGTCTTCCCGGAGCCGGGAAGACCTATTAACGCGACCGAAATAACTTACTCCATCGAAAAATATTGCAAGGAGAAAATCCTAAGCAAATGACCGCACGCTCATGAAGAGCATACGTCAACAAGCCCAAGAGGATTTCGTGATTGAAATCAGGCCACTCAACACATCGACGGAAGCATTACTTTATAGAACTGCGCTCAGAAAGAACCCGGGGCGTAATGAAAACAAGCATTTCCTTTTTGTTAGAGCCCTTTGTTGTTCTCTTAAACAAATAACCAAACACTGGCAAGTCACCAAAGAAGGGGACTTTATCCACGACATCAGACTGGTCTTCTGTGAAGATACCACCAATAACAATCGTGCCGCCGTTTTCAATCAATGCTTGGGTTTGAATATGCTTGGTATCAATGGCATAGCCGCCAGGCGTCAGTTGACCCACTGTGTCCTTATTTACGTCCAGCGTCAGGATGATGCTTCCTTCAGGGGTGATCTGAGGTGTGACCTCTAGCTTCAAATTAGCCTTACGGAATTGAATACTGGTAGCACCACTGGATGAGGCAACCTGATACGGCAGCTCGGTGCCCTGCTCGATCAAAGCCTTGGTTTGATCAGCGGTCACCACACGTGGGCTCGAAATGACCTTACCCTTGCCATCGGACTCCATTGCTGACAATTCAAGATTCAAAAATTGGTCAGCCGCTGAATTGAAAATCGACAGGGCAAATGTTCCTGCGGCCGTACCAGACACAGGCAAGTTCACTGAACTAAGAGCTGTATTGGTTGTGCTCAGGTTGTTGCCAGCAGCGGAACCACCCAGGCGAACACCTAGCGCCTTGCTGAAGGTGTCCGACGCTTCCACGATGCGTGCCTCAATGATGACCTGTCTGACGGCCACATCCAGTTTGGAAATCAGGTCTTGCACCTGCTCCAACCGACTGGGTATATCTGTAACAAACAATTGATTAGTGCGCGGTTCAGCAATCACGCTGCCACGGGTACTCAAAATGCGCGCCGTGCCATTGGTGCCTGAAGAAGCGGCGCCACCACCCGTAATTTGGTTGGCGATTTCAGTGGCCTTGGCAAAATTAATCTGGAACGATTGAGTCTTTACTGGCTCCAAATTTTGCACTGCGGTCATAGACTCAAGGTCTATCTTTTCCTTGGTTGCAATCTCGTCTTTAGGAGCAACCCAGATCACGTTGCCACTCTTGCGCATCCCCAGATTTTTGGCCTGCAAAATAATGTCCAGTGCCTGATCCCAGGGAACATCCTGAAGTCGCAGCGTTACAGAACCACTAACGCTGTCTGAAGTCACGATATTGAAGTTGGTGAAATCTGCGATCACCTGCAAAAGGGAGCGCACTTCAATACTCTGGAAGTTAAGCGAAAGCTTCTGGCCGTTGTAGCCAACGCCCTGCGTCAGCTTTTTGGGGTCAACCTTCACCTCTTTCACTTCGACCACGAATTGTTCGTCGTTTTGGTACGCAGAGTGTTCCCA
>CAIQYP010000469.1 GCA_903876045.1 uncultured beta proteobacterium
ACATCTTCCAGACGCTGCGGCATGACAGCAATCTTGGCCACATCGGCACCTAACGCCTGGGCCTGGGCAAAGCGCTGGCACAGCACGTCCTGCGCGGGTGTGGATTGGAAGTTATGGAAGGACAGCAGCAATTGCACACCGTGGGCATGGGCTGCGGCGCGCACCCGGGCGATGTGCGCGGGGTCGTTGTTCATTTCAAAGTCGACCAGATCCACCGAGCCACTAGCGCAGATGGCGGTCATCAGTGTCTCCACTTGCTCTTCGCTCAAGGGGATAGGCTCGCCACCTTCTTGGGTGGAGCGCCGAGTGAACAGTACTGGAGTGCTTGCGGCGGCGGCGCGAATCGCAGAGGCAAGGGCCAATACAGCGGTCGTGTTGTCAATGGCCGTAAAGAAGTCCACACGCCACTCCAACAGGTCCGGTTGCTTTGGCAACACCAGCGCCAACTCGGCCAACACCTGCTCGTGGGTGCGTCCGACCAATGGGGTGCAGATCGTGGGGAAGCGACCGCTTCCCAGGGGTTTGCCATGGATCGTGATGGGCTTGCCGGTGTGCATGTGAATCTCTTTGCGTTTCAGTGAAGAACGGTATGCAGCCGCGTGCTTGCGGTGTACCACCCGGCACTCTATCCGAACTTGTCTGCACCTATGTTGTAATTCGGGCAAATTACAGGTCTCCACCCTGACACCACATAGAAAGACACCTATGAGCGAAGCTCCACAGCGTCCGGCACTGCCCGACCATCTCTCGATTGACCCCCGCAGTCCCCATCACATCGCTGCCGTGTTCGAGCATGACATTGGCATCCGTTTCAATGCTAAGGATCGCACGGATGTCGAAGAATATTGCATCAGCGAAGGCTGGATCAAAGTACCCGCAGGCAAGGCGCTGGACCGCAAGGGCAAGCCCCTGCTGATCAAGCTGAAGGGTACGGTTGAAGCCTTCTATCTCTGAGCCGCACGAACCCTGCCCTTTACCCATGACACAACACAAAACCATTGCTACGCACAGTGGCAGCTTCCACGCCGACGATGTATTTGGTGTGGGGGTGCTGATGGGCGTGTTCCCGCAACACAGGCTGGTGCGTACACGCAACCAAGCGTTGATCGATGCCGCAGATTTTGCCGTCGATGTCGGTGGCAGTTGGGACGCCGCACGCGGACGTTTTGATCACCATCAACGCGGCTTTACCGGTGCGCGGGCAGCCGATGTTGTGGATGGCAACGACACTCCTGGTGTTGGTTATGCCAGTGCGGGGCTGGTGTGGTCGGATTACGGTGCGGCTTATGTGCAGGCTTTCGCAAGCGGCATGGGATTTGACTTCGATGCCGCAGCGCTTGCCGGGATCGCGCGTTCGATTGACAGTGCATTGGTGCAGTATCTGGATATCGTCGATACCGGTCAGGGCGACGTTGCACCGGGCATTTTCGGTTTGTCCTCGCTGATTGCCCAACTCAATACCAACTGGATGGAAGAGCAAGGGCACTCGGCTGACAGCAAAGCCCAATTGCAGGAAGACCGATTCCGCCAGGCCATTGCCATCACCCGAACGTTTCTGGACCGTGCCATCGTCAAAAAGATTTCCCAGATCCGATCGCTGGACATCGTGCGTCAGGCACCGCGCTTGTTGGGTGGAAAAGTATTGCACCTGCAAGAGGGTGGCATTCCCTGGACGCGCGTGGTAGTGGATGAGATGCCCGAAGTGATGTTCGTGATCTATCCCGATTCGGATGGCGACCAATACCAGGTAAAGACCGTACCCGTAGAACCCGGTTCATTCATCGCCAGACTGGATTTGCCCAAGTCCTGGTCCGGATTGCGTGAGCAAGAATTGGCTGCGGTGACGGGGGTTCCAGACAGTGTGTTTTGTCATACCAACTTGTTCATCGGCGGCGCCAGGAGTCTGGATGGCGCCATCCGCCTGGCTGAACTCGCGCTTGCCTGAGCTTATCCAACACCCCCCCGACGACTTGATCGTCACCTATCAACCATCACCACCACGAGACAACCATGACCAACCCTATGTACACCCACTCCGTCCCCGTTCTCACGCAAATGCTGACCGCACTGAAAGCCATTCTGGCCAGTGCCGATGCGCACGTGAAAACCAAATCACTGGACCCCGCAGCCCTGCTGCAGGCGCGCCTGTATCCGGACATGTTTCCACTGATCAAGCAGGTGCAGATTGCAGCCGACTTTGCGCGCGGCATTGCTGCGCGACTGGCCGGCGTGGAGGTTCCCGTTTATGAAGGGCAGGAGCAGAGCTTCGCCGATCTGGAAACTTTGCTGACCCGTACCCTGGCCTTCCTCGAGGGTTTGAACGCGACACAATTCGTTGGCAGCGAGAGCAAGGAAATTGTGCTGCGTCCGGGCACGCCTAAGGAAAAGAAGCTGAGCGGCCAAGTCTATTTGTCGCAATACGGTTTGCCGCAGTTCTTTTTTCATGTCACGACGACCTATGCGCTGCTCCGTCACAACGGCCTTGAAATCGGCAAGCGCGATTACATGGGTGCGTATTAATAAGGCCGCATGGCTGACCTAGCGGGACAGATAGCACTATGGGAAAAACGATTGCCTGGT